>JAGXRB010000309.1 GCA_018336075.1 Bacteroidota bacterium | reverse complement strand
ATAGAAAAATCTATCAAGAAACGTTTAAGCTGCTCAAGCCGGGCTCAAATATGTCCGCAAAACCGGCAAGTTAACAAATTTGCACGCATTTCCTTTTGCGCGGCGCGGCGCCGTTTCTGCAAAAGCCCAGGTATTTCAATTGTTTAAATTAAAAAAACTTTTTTTACAACACGGCATGCCTTTTGTTGATGCATACGAACAAAAAGCAAAAGGAGGTTATATGTTTGTTCGTTTAAAAAAAGTTTTCGTATTGTTTGCTCTGACGCTGGCCATGGTTTCGCTGGCGGCATCAACAGGCCGCGCTGAAGAAGCAGCGGCCAAAGAAGATTTCGTCTCCGGCGAGGCGTCGCTCGCCGTCATGAGCGCCTACATCTGGCGCGGGCAGGAACTCACGCGCCAAAGCATTGTCCTGCAGCCGTCCGCCACCATCAGCTACAGGGGTTTTTCCGCCAATGCCTGGGCCAACATTGATACAAGTCCTTACAGCGTCGTTGATGAGCATCATACCGCCAATCTGACCGAAACGGATATTACCGTGTCTTATTTCCGCAAAGTCTGGATGGTTAACGCGGGCGCGGGATATATTTATTACGCGCTTAATGCCCCCCATTCCGGCGCAACCGATCCGCTCGATTCTCAGGAAGTTTTTGTCAGCCTCGGCCTGGATACAATACTTTCTCCGACATTGACTGTTTATAAGGAAATCGACCATTATCATCAATGGTATGTCCTGCTGGGCGTGTCGCATACTTTTCGATTTAACGATACCGTCGGCTTGAAACTGGCCGCAACCGCCAGTTACCTGAAAAGCGAAGATGCGGACACATATCCGGAATACGATTCCGCCGCGCTGGCGACCGGCAAGAAATACAACAATTTTCATGACGGAACGCTTCTGGTCGCCTTGCCTTTGACGCTGACCAGGCATATCACCGTTACGCCTTCGGTCGGCTATGTGTTTCCGCTTTGCGATGACGCGCGCCATGAGATGAAAGGCCGCGGCCTGCAGGGCAAGGCCAATCCGTCGGAGCGCAGCAGTTCTTTTCTTTACGGCGGCATTACGGCAAGTTTTGCTTTCTGATATGTTTTCTTGGAAATTTCTCTCATCAATGCTAAACATTCAGAAAAATATGTTTTACATACGGGATGGGCGGAGATTATCGCCCATCCCGGCAAAAACGCGCCGGGAAACATTGCATGGACGGGTTGGTTTTTTTCCACAAGCTGCTCATTATTCTGGGATTTTCCATTCCTGTCATTTACCTTTTCAATAAGCTGAAATTTCCTTCCATTATCGGTTTTCTCATCACCGGCATCATCATCGGGCCCTTCGGGCTGAAGTTCATCACCGACACTGCGGGCATCCAGTTGATGGCGGAAATCGGCGTTGCCCTTTTACTATTCACCATCGGCATCGAAATTTCTTTATCGCGTTTTCTCAAACATTTATCGGAATTTTTGCTCACCGGCGGCCTGCAGGTGTTTTTCACTTTTCTGGCGGGCTTTTTCATCGGGCTTGTTTTCCAGATGAGTCTGCCGCAGGCGGTCTTTCTGGGATTTATTCTGGCGCACAGCTCATCGGCGCTGGTTTTGAAAATGCTCAAAGACCGCGACGATGCAGAAGCGCCGCAGGGCCGGGTTTCCATCGGCGTGATTCTGTTTCAGGATATCATGGTCGTGCCGATGATGCTTCTGGTGCCGTTTCTGGCCGGAGAAAGCGGCCAGACAAGCGTCGCTGTCATCTGGAAGCTGGCCAAATCAATTTTGATCATCGCGGCGATTCTGGTCGCGGCGCGTTATATCATTCCTTTTCTTCTGGAGCGCCTCGCCTATATGCAGATGCGCGATGTCTTTGTCATCACCTCCATCGTCATCACGCTGGGCATCGCGTGGCTTACGCATGCTTTGGGTCTGTCGCTGGCCATTGGCGCGTTTCTGGCGGGGCTGGCCATTTCGGACACGGATTTCACGCACCAGATTATCAGCGACATCAACCCTTTCCGGGATATATTTTTATCCATTTTTTTTGTTTCCTTCGGCATGATTCTGGATCTGGAGTTCGCCTTAAAAAATTACACGTTTATCTTGGCTGTTTCTTTCCTGATCATTTTGCTCAAAGCAGCAATAGTTTTCGGTTTGGTAAAATTTCTCAAATATCCCTGGCGCACCGCCTTTTTGAGCGGCGTTATCTTGTCGCAAATCGGCGAATTTTCTTTCGTCCTTGCCCTTCAGGGCTTCAAAAGCAACATCATTTCGGAATATACTTATCAGACATTCATCAGCGCGTCCGTTCTGACATTTATCGTTTCGCCGCTATTCATTGCTCTGGCCTATCATATTCTTAATGGCAAAAGATTTTTTATTCCTGAGCAAACGATTGCACCCCGCGAACAGCAAATGAAAAACCACGTCATTGTCTGCGGCCTGGGATTAAACGGCAGAAACCTGGCGAGCGTGCTGAAGGAGACTTCCATAAACTACGTCATCATTGATCTCAACATTCAGCATATCCGCGATATGCAAAAAAGGGGAGAGACAAACATTATCTGGGGCGACTGCTCCAACACGGAAATCCTCAAGCGCGCGGGCGTGGAAAAGGCGCGCGTGCTGGTCATCGCCATTTCCGACCGTTTCTTGACCAAATGCTCGCTGAGCGTCGCCAAATCGCTCAATCCCCATATCCATGTCATTGTCCGCACCAAATACGTGGCGGATATCGAGGAACTGCAGGCGCTCGGCGCCGACGATATCATTCCGGAAGAATTTGAAACATCCATTCAGATATTCAGCCGCGTTTTGAAAATGTTCCACATCCCCAACAGCATTATTCTGGCGCAGGGCACCGTCATCCGTAACAAATCCTACGGCGTCTTCCGGCAGGTGCGTTTCACGCAGGAAGCATTTGACCAGATAAGCCAGGTTCTGGCGCAGGGCACCATCGACACCTGCTATATCGCCCCGGGCAATCCCAACATCGGCAAAAGTATAAAAAAATTGACCTGAAAGCGCAAACCGGCGCGATGATTATCAACATCATCCGCAATAACGAAACGATTACCAATCCGCCCAGCGATTTTGTCCTTAAGGCCGCCGACCAGATCATTCTTTTCGGCAGTCACGCGGCCATCGACGCGGCGCTGAAACTATTAGGCAGGCAAAAACAAAACGGCGCTTGAAAATCACGCGCCATCTTCATTCATGAGGTAAAACATGGCCGAATCTTTTAAATCCCGTTTCATGCGTTGGAAATTTAATTTATTCCCGGTATATCGGCGCACCGGCGCGCGCCTTACCTATATTTCCGGCGATCTGCGTGAAGTCCACATCAAACTGCCGCTCAACTGGAAAACAAGAAATTAT
>JAGXRB010000308.1 GCA_018336075.1 Bacteroidota bacterium | reverse complement strand
AGAGACAGGATTATTTTTGAGAAATGAATCAATGCCAGTCCAAATACAACCACTTAGGAGCAAAGACAGGAAAAAAGCCTCCATGCCGATGGCTATGTAGATGTAAGTGGCAGAGATGCCGAACAGCTCTGACAGACCAAGTTTTGATAGAAGAATATAACATTGTAAAAAATGGGTTATGAAGCTAATGATTTACATCGATACCTCAATGGTTGCAGGATATTTTGACAAAGAATTTAGTGATGCGACATATTGGATAATGTATTATTAAAAGCGAATCTAATATAGTATTGAATTTTCAGAATACAGATATCAGAAGTTTTATTGCCTCCAAACGGATCAAGCCCTCATCTGTTTGATTCAAACGCACACCGCATGTCCAAAATTTCCAAATAATTGGACAAGCATGCAAATCGTGTTCATTTTCCGGGATTCTATCAAGGACTTGTCCAATAATTTGAAATAATGAACATGTTGTTGTAAGATGTCCAATAAATGAACATATATTTGTTGCTTGTCCAAAATTCACGAAACAATGCAACAAAAAATAATTAAGATACTCTTTTTGATTATTGGGATTAGCGTTTTGGCCCCTTCCTGCTCAAAGCGCATTGAACCTATTAAAACAATAACCTATGTTTACAAAAACGGAACAGCTTATGACCTTGTTTTGGAGGTATATGATAATGGGGTAAAATTCAAGAGTTTTTCCATTTCACCTAATAAAGAGGTTGAAACAGGCACTACCAGGGCTGAAGGACCTGTTCCATTTTTGTTTTATGAACCTACAATGAAGTATGGGGATTCTGTCGTTATCCGATTCAGCAACAACCGTTGTTTAAGCTATAAAAGGCTTAGTAATGGGTTTGGCCCAAAAATTTTTGATTACCGGGAATACGACAATTACACCCCCCGTCTATTTGATCAAAACAAACCAATTACATACACTTTGTATTACACCATCACAGTGGATGACTACAATGAATCTGTGGATTGCGAAAAAACCCAAAGAAACCTGTTGTCTTGCGGGCTTATTGCACGGCAGCAGGCTTTTTTTTACAACAGGTAACCAGAAAATACCTTACCTTACCAAACACGTGGAACGCATGGAAAACGAATATTAAAAACCTTTACAACAATGCAACAGAAAACAATTTGGACGCTCTTTTTGATTATTGGAATTAGTGTTTTGGTTCATTCCTGCTCAAAGCGCATTGAACCTATTAAAACAATAACCTATGTTTACAAAAACGGAACATCTTTCGACCTTGTTTTGGAGGTGTATGATATGGAAGATGTAAATTTCAAAAATTTCTCAATTGCCCCAAATGAACAGGTTGAGACAGGCACTTCCCGGGATGAAAGCCCCATTCCATTTTTGTTTTATGAACCGGCAATGAAGTATGGAGATTCTGTCGTTATCCGATTCAGCAACAACCATTGTTTAAGTTATTCAAGAAAAAGTGGCAGTGGTTCACTTGGGGACAAAATCTTTGATTACCGGGAATATGACAATTATACACCTGATTTAGTGGAAAAAAGCAAATTCACTTTGTATTATACAATCACGGTTGATGACTACAATGAATCGGTTGATTGCGAATAAACATTTTACCCTGTTGTCGCGCGTTTTGTCGCACAGCAACAGGGTTTTTACCAATCAGGCAAATAGAAGATGCCCTGCCAGGCTCACTCACATGGAACGCATGGAAAACGAATATAAAAAACCTTTACAACAATGAAACAAAAGAAAATTTGGATACTCTATTTGATTATTGGGATTAGTGTTTTGGTTCATTCCTGCCAAAAGCACGTTGATGCGGTTAAAACAATAACGTATGTTTATCGTAATAGTTCCGGGCATGATTTAAATATGGAGGTTTACAACTCCAATGATGATTTATTTAAAAACTATTATATTCCAAACAATAGCAGTATCGAAACTTACACATCCAGAGTGGAGACTGTTGCATTGTTTTTTTTCGCAAGTCTTGAAGACCACATCGGAGACTCGGTTGTGTTAAGGTTTACAGAAGGTAAATGTATCCATTACTCAAAAGATAATACCGATAAGATTTTTCATATTACACAATATGATAATTATGATCCAGTGTTAATGGAATACGGCAAACCAATTACATACACCTTGTATTACACCATCACAGTTGATGACTACAATGAATCTGTGGATTGCGAATAAACCCAAAGAAACCTGTTGTCTTGCGAGTTTATTGCAAGGCAACAGGCTTTTTTTACATCAGGTAACCAGAAGATGCCCTGCCAGGCCAACTCACGTGGAACGCATGGAAAACGAATATTAAAAACCTTTACAACAATGCAACAAAAGAAAATTTGGACGCTCTTTTTGATTTTTGGGATTAGTGTCTTGTTTAATTCATGTAGTACAAGAGATATTGATACCATCAAAAATGTAACCTATGTTTACAAAAACGGAACAGCTTATGACCTTGTTTTGGAGGTATATGATAATGGGGAAAAATTCAAGAGTTTTTCCATTTCACCTAATAAAGAGGTTGAAACAGGCACTACCAGGGCTGAAGGACCTGTTCCATTTTTGTTTTATGAACCTACAATGAAGTATGGGGATTCTGTCGTTATCCGATTCAGCAACAACCGTTGTTTAAGCTATAAAAGGCTTAGTAATGGGTTTGGCCCAAAAATTTTTGATTACCGGGAATACGACAATTACACCCCCCGTCTATTTGATCAAAACAAACCAATTACATACACTTTGTATTACACCATCACAGTGGATGACTACAATGAATCTGTGGATTGCGAAAAAACCCAAAGAAACCTGTTGTCTTGCGGGCTTATTGCACGGCAGCAGGCTTTTTTTTACAACAGGTAACCAGAAAATACCTTACCTTACCAAACACGTGGAACGCATGGAAAACGAATATTAAAAACCTTTACAACAATGCAACAGAAAACAATTTGGACGCTCTTTTTGATTATTGGAATTAGTGTTTTGGTTCATTCCTGCTCAAAGCGCATTGAACCTATTAAAACAATAACCTATGTTTACAAAAACGGAACA
>JAGXRB010000307.1 GCA_018336075.1 Bacteroidota bacterium | reverse complement strand
TAATTTGGGGGTTATTACTTTTACTCCAGCTATCATAGGATATTGCATGCCAAGAACAATGATGGGGTGTTAACATTAAATCATATTGTAGACTAGATGTTGACTTCTTATGCTTTTCCCATAATTTTTCCCAGATAAAAACCTCTGCATCACCACCCGTAAGATATAGGCATGCGCCTTCAACATTATCCACTTTAAATGAGAATTGCATTATGGTACT
This sequence comes from Bacteroidota bacterium, assembly GCA_018336075.1. Classification (GTDB taxonomy): domain Bacteria; phylum Bacteroidota; class Bacteroidia; order Bacteroidales; family F082; genus JALNZU01. The sequence continues at coordinate 3,767 of JAGXRB010000307.1, read as the reverse complement.
TGAATGATTTTTGGTCATTTTTTCTTCTACTTTTTCGTCTTCCTGAATTGGAAAAGGCGCAATTACGCACGAACTGCAAAGATTGCTACTTTTACCATTGATTATGCTGATTACATCACCAACTTCTTTGAGAATTTCTTCCAAGCCATCAGTTTTTCCATTTTCGTCTCTACCGATTATAATAATTCTATCTCCGTAAGATAATTTCTTTTTTTCCTTGTAAAGATTTACCCGTCTCTTTGCTTCGGTATTAAAAGCTCTGGCGTCATCGATCAATGTATGGTGTTTACTAGCGCGTCTAAACACAAGAGGCGAAGACCATATTTCACCCATGATAATTTTTAAATCTTCACCTTTGGGTGGATTGTCTACATAGTTATCTAATGGCCCTAGATGAAAATGCTTTTGAAGGCCAGTGCAATGATCTCGATCAGGATGGCTTAATAAGAAGACATCAACAAAAGGTCTTCCCTTATCATCTTTTTCAACCATTCCTCTAAGTTCTTTTGAAACATTACACGTTGGGTCTTCATCGTCTTCTGCTGCTTGTCGTATATTGATATCTATCAAGATAGTTGTACTATCTTCAAGTTTTATAAGCGCCATATCACCGTTATCTACCGGGAAAAAAGTAATTGTTGACGGCATTGCAATATCCTCCTCGAAATAATATTTACATCATTGGATCAATTTTTACTTTCTAAAATGTCACATGACCTCAGCAATGTTTCCGCATACGTAAAGGCAGCATTACATAAGCTTTTTTTAGTGATAAACAACAACCAAACTAACAACATGAGTAAAGACATGGCAATGGCCGCAAAAGCTGGTCTAGGTAAATTTAAAATTGCTTCGATATTTATGAAATATTTTTCTGTCGCATTGAATACCCCATAATTTATTAGTATCCATATCATGGTTCCCACAGCCATTATAATGCCAATTGGTTTAATGCCTAATGCGTTACGATAGAAACCATATGTAATATTTTCTGCAAATAACAAATAGAACTTTTTGTGATCTCTGGTTTGATTTAGCAACCAACTAACAGCCGATTGATAAATTTCGTCAGCATCTTTTGTGTTATGCAGCTCAACCTCTGGAGATGGAAACGAAATATTGACTTTAGAAGATAAAAATTTGTGATAACGCTCTTTCGATATGCTTTCGATAACTTTATTACTGTGGCGAAGCAACTGTGTGGTGGGCTTACCACCCCATTCTGCATACAATTTATTTTCCATTTTTTTCCCTTGTTGTCGGGTAACACTCCCCATTAAATATAATGCGCCACAAGCAAACATAATCAATGCTATATTTGTCAAGGCTGATAAAATCGTGGCATATAGCAATACTATTGTTACAATTAATGGTAATATTGTAAGTAAAGCTGGCCACAAGCGCGCCTTTCTTTCATATGGGTCTGTCAATTTGGTAATAAAATTATTCAAATCAATACCTCATCAGGCTTTAAAACTTTTTCTCACTAGTTGATATTGGTTCAAATTTATAATCCTTATAGTTGCTTCACCTTGTACCGTTTTAACCAGTACCAAACAAAAAAACCAAAAACCGGAATCAGGTCTTTAAACATCAAAATTCCCCCTATCTTCTATGCATCAGCTCAAAAATGGCGCCGCCGGGGCCGCCGGCATCGAGGTAGGCGAATTTGCCCTACGCTGCTATTTTAAGCTTAACATTCATACCGGCTTTGGTGACAAGCGTGATCAGCATTTCGAGGCTGAATTTTTCCCATTTGCCCGTAGTCAAATCAGAAACCCGCGACTGGCTCACACCAAATATTTTTGCCGCTTCGATCTGGGTAAGTCTTTTGGTTTTAATAAATTTTCGAAGGTCAGCCATCAAATCAGCCCGCATTTGCAAAATAGCGGCCTCTTCCGGCGAATATCCCAGATCAATAAATACATTGCCCGATGACGCGACAATAGACTTTTTCATAAATTACTCTCCGATTTGCTTGTATCTTTTACGAGCCAGATCAATATCGCGCTGGCTCGTTTTCTGGGTTTTCTTTTGAAAGGCGTGCAGTACATAAACAGCGTCGCGAATCTTAGCAACGTAAATTACCCGCCATTCACCCAGAACATGAATGCGGATTTCTTTTGCGCCTGCTCCAATAGATTGAATTGGTTTCCAATCGCGCGGCTCAAACCCATCCTGAATTGCACGAAGTTCAAAACCTGCCGCGCGGCGCGCTTCTTCCGGAAACTTCCGCAAATCATCCAAACTCGAACCAACGAATTTCAATGGCTTCATCGCCGCCCATCAATTATATAAGTTTTTATATATTTAGCAAGATAAATTTTGCGTAACAGGGGTAAGGTCTTGATTAACTTATCTTCTTTGCATCAGCTCAAAAATGGCGCCTCCCAGCCCTCCCGCGTCGAGGTAGGCGAATTTTCCCGGGTCATGAATCAGGAGCTTTGCTCCGTCTTTGTTTTCATTCTTCAGATTTTCTCAAAATAATTTTCTGCACATTCATTAATAAATGTATCGTACTTGATTATTGCTCAATTAGTCTCGATGAATAAAAATATTTTTTTCTATTTGTTTTAGTATTTTTTGGCGAATATTTTTGCCATACTTAACTCTAAAGATTTAATATCCATTCGCAGATAGAAGTTAGCTGATCATCATCAGTCAGATTCGCGGCATTACTGAGCTTGCCATTTTTTAATTGCTTAAATATTTCCGAAGCCATGCTATTTTCAATGGCGGCACCTATAAAAAATGTCCTGGGCTTCAATTTACGTTTTGAAAAACCACTTCTGATTCGCTCTAAAGCAGAATTTGCCGTTTTCCAGTGCTCGTCTGCACCAGCCGGATCAAGACCACCTTTCAATTCGCCAAGAGCAATATACTTGCTGTTATCATATATAATTGATGCCTTCCCTTTCTTCAAATCATTAACAGTCCCTTTTAGAATTGAAAGATCCACATTTTTACGCATAACCGGAATTGTAATATTAATGATTAAAAGACGTTCTTTGTTATTTTTTGACCAAGATATTCCTTTAATTCTTGTCTCAATTCCCGCATCATCAGATGGTTTTGGCAACCATTGTTTTGTATCAGAATCGTTCCATTGGTAATTAATGCCGAAAAGGTTTAAAAGGGAAAGCATGCACCGTAAAAACTTTCTTTCTCCCAATACACCAGCTAAGTTTCTTGCTTTTCCTCCTAAGGTATCGCCTCTTGTTAATAAGTAGCGATAGACAAGTTCATCAACAAAACTGTCGCCCGCGGGCTCAAGAAATTTTTCAATAAGTCCCTTTATCGCAATAATTTTATCATCCTCTGTTAAATAATTTAGAGATTTATCGGAAAGACCAGAGGCTGTTAATAAACCAACTCTGAGGTCATCTATATGGAGAAGTTCTTTTGGTTCCTTCACTCTACTTGCCATCGCTTTAAGCGCTTTAGCTTCCTCTATATAAGGAACAGCAAGATAATTTTTCTCTAGAGCTAAGGCGATAAAACCTGCTCTGGTTTTTTCTCTGGGCGTGACTAAATCTTCAGCTTTTTTGATAGAATTAGCTTCTAATTTTTTTGCCATACGTAAACACATTTCCTGATTTCTGTTCTGCCGTAATTCCCCATTTGCTGACTGCTGTTACCTTTTCCCCGTGGCAATACATAAATATTTTTAACGTTAAATCCAAATTTTTCAGCAAATTCTGAAAGTATCAAATCAACGGGTATTTCCTCACCGCCATACCTAACATTATCATTTACCATCAAGCTGT
>JAGXRB010000306.1 GCA_018336075.1 Bacteroidota bacterium | reverse complement strand
CAGGTAATAATTCCCACTTCACTGCTTTGGCGGTCAACTCAAAAACCTTTACCCCGTCCTCCAGGCGAAAATCCAGCGGCTGTCCACCCAAATTAGAACTGGCAGGCTCCACATTCGGAGCGGTGATCGGTTCCATCATGTGCGCTGCTTCGGGGTTGGTCGCCACCATGGAGCCCGGTGTGGCGGTGGCATTCATTGTCACGGCGCCAGCCTGATCGCCAGCTGATGTCTGTTCGTCATCCATCGGCGTGACGTTTGCGCAGGCAGACAATAGCAATACAAGAAATACCGTTAAAAATAGGATTCTTTTCATGATGTAAACAGCCTCTTTGTTTGGGGTTAGATTGTTGCGTCGGTTGCAAGGTTCAATACATCTTCAATATGCTTCTCGACTTGCTGCCCGATGGGTTGTTGCGGCGTATTAACGATATAAAACCAACTGGCTTCAGTATTGCCGTGAATGGTCATCGTAGCAGGCAGATTGTCTCCCTGATAAACGAGCAATACCACCATCTGGCAGGTGCAATGCGCGGTTCCGTGGTGCGGGCAAGGGCAGTCCGCGTGCGCCAATCGGGCAGTTTGCAAATCAAATGTTTGCACTGGGTGAAGCCCGTTTTGTTCCAGTAGCTGAACCGCCCAGGCAACAGCCTTGTCACACGGTTTATTTAGCACCAAAAATGGGGAGGTGGGTGGCATCAGAAATCTCCAATCGCAAGATACAAGTAGTGCTTCCAGCATAATGTTTTCTACTTGATGGCAAAACCGCCATCTGCCGTATTCCTTTATAGGCATTTTTGCCTATACCCTCATTTTCAAGAACTGCTTGAGAACACAGATTTTATACCAAACTTGTCTGATTTACCCATAAGCCGTTTTGCTTATTCTCATGCAGGCTACATGGCGGATGGAAAATCAGGCAAAGACAGATAGCATATACCATGCTCTCGAATAACCTTTCAGACCAGGTAAATGAATCTGCCCTTCAAATATTGACAATGCCACCTGCTCTTTTGTCTGGAGCATGAACGCAAAATAACATTTCTTAAAAAAGGAGGCTGGCATGACAGAAAAACCATCATCCAATCGCATCTCCCATCGTGACTTTATGAAGTCAACCACCGCAGCCATCGGTGGCTTCATCGGCCTTGCAACATCCATTCCCCTAATCAGCTACATCTTGCCTCCTGCCCTTCAAAAAAGAAGATACCAGTTGGGTGAATTCACAACAAAAATCGAAAAAGGCAGCCTGTTCATCCAATTGCCGCCTAATAAACGCGAATCGTAAAGAGGAGAATATCATGTCAAAAAAGCACACGCTCATCATGTTAATATGCTGCCTGATCCCGATTGCAGCACTGGTAGCCATTGTCGTGTTCGAAATTCCGGCTACCCCCATTGTCTATGGCGTCATTCTGTTGGCTTGTCCGCTGTCACACCTGTTAATGATGAAATTTATGGTGCACGGCCACGAACAGCAAGATTCGCTGGAACACCGCCATCCCACTGCCTTTGATGTCGATGCAAAATAGTGTTCTTTCGCGCCGCGACTTTCTGAAACTTTGGGCGCTGGGCCTGGCCGGATTGGCATTCCGCCCATTCTCAAACCTGTCTTTGCTGACAGATTTTCCAAAAGCTGAACGCTTGGCTCGGGTTGCCGCCACCCAAATGGAACTCAAGGCCGCCCCTGACGAAAACAGCGCCACCCTGCGCATGGTCTACCATGACGCCGTATTCCCTATCCTGAAAGAAGTCGTTGGGCCCAAACCAGGGCGTATTAACCAGAGCTGGGTCGATACAGGTGAGGGCTACCTTTGGTCAGCAGAACTGCAACCGGTAAGAAACATCCCCGATCAACCTGTTGACGCTTTTCCCGTCAACGCAGGTGGCATGTGGGTGGAAGTGACCATCCCTTACGTTAACCTTATTCAAGAAAACCCACCTGCCCGGTCACCTCGTTTCAGCAATTTGGCAGGTTTGGGCCAACCGCTCCGTTATTATTACAGCCAGATTGTCTGGGCTGACCAAATAAAAATTGAATCCGGACAGACCTGGTATAGAGTACAGGATCGTTACGGCAGCTATGGTGACATATTTTGGGCGCAGGCTGAAGCTTTTCGCCCGCTGTCCCTTGACGAAATTGCCCCAATCCACCCGGAAATGGAAAACAAAAGCATCCTCATCAACATTGCCTACCAGACCCTTTCCTGCTTTGAAGGGGATACCGAAGTGTACTTTGCCCGCGTGTCCACTGGCGCGCTTTTTGATGCCTGGGGAAATCGGGTTGATGTTTGGAGCACCCCCATCGGGGCCTATCCCATCTGGCGCAAATTGTTTGCCCTGAATTTGAGCGGAGGCGGGGCGCTGGACGGCTGGGACTTGCCCGCCGTTGGCTGGACTTCGCTTTTTGTCGGCAGCGGGGTTGCCATTCACTCGACCTACTGGCATAACAATTACGGCGAACCATCCTCGCGCGGCTGTGTGAATTGCTCCCCCGATGACGCGAAATGGATATTTCGCTGGGCCCAACCTGTGGTTTCTTACGAGCCAGGCGACCTGACCGTTTCGATTCCAGGCGGGACGGTTGTCCGGGTTGTGGAAGGATAGCGGGGCCGGGTTATTCTTCATCATCTGACGGATGTTCAATCTCGCCAGCCATAAAAGCATCGGGATTCTGGGCAAAAGCGCGTAAGCAGGCATTGTTGCAGAAATAAACCCGCTCTCCGTGATATTCTGCGGCGGGATATTTTTCCGGCTCTTTAATCTTGCCGCCGCACACAGTTTTGGTAATCTCTTTCTCAATTGTCATTTCTATCTTCCCGGTGTCGAATTTGCATCCATGCCCAAAACACAATCGCCGAAACCGATAATCCCATCAGCAAGGCAATCCAGGTAGGATTAGGCTTTATGCCAAAAAATCTCTCGCCAATTAATAAAAAAATCAGTATGCCTATCAAAAAGGCCAGGATACACATAATTCCTGACAAACCAGACTTCTCTTTTCGAGAAAGGGGATTGGGTTTATGGGGAGGGCGCATAATAATCAATCTTATATAGATACATCT
>JAGXRB010000305.1 GCA_018336075.1 Bacteroidota bacterium | reverse complement strand
GCATTGACCCAAATCCCTGCCGAAAGCGCTGTAATCATTTTGCAGGTGTTTTTTATCGTTGTCATGCTCGGGTTTTATGCCGAACTGCAAAGCGGCGCGTTCTGGTGCGAGGGTCATTACCCGCGCGGTATGTTCATCGCCAACCTGAATCATGCCATAAGCCTGGGGATCTTCATTACCGCCATCCTGCTGGGGGCGGGACCGGTACAATTGGCGCTGGCTGCTTTGGGGGCGCGCGTTTTAGGCATTTTAATCCAGCACTTTTTCCTGCGGCAAACCCTGCCCTGGCTGGAATTGGGCTTTGGCGCGGCCAGTTGGCAGGAGATGAAATCCCTGACCAAACCCGCGTTGGCTTCGCTGGCAATCCCGGTTGGCGATGCACTTAATATACAAGGCTTGCGGCTTGTAATCGGTATTCTGCTTGGGCCAGCGATTCTTGTACTGTTCACAACTTTACGCACCCTAACACGCCTCACGGTGCAATTAAGATTGATTATTCACAACTTGATGATGCCAGAAATGTCGCAAGCTTTTGGTAAACAAGATACTGCGTTAATTGGAAAATTGCTCATTCGCGCCAATCAGGTTGGCATCTGGGGAATCGGATTGGTTTCGCTTTTGATGGGAATAGGCGGCGAGATGATTCTGGCAGTATGGACAAACGGAAACATTGCCATGGATTGGGTAATGTACATTTCGATGCTGATTGCAGGATTGATTAACGTACTATGGGGAACGACAATAGCGATTATCGTTGTCACTAATCGTCACTTGCGCCTCGCAATAATGTATAACATCATCTATGGCGGTCTGACTGTTGGGCTGGCATACTTGGTCACACCCGTATTTGGAGCAGTGGGCATCGCAATCGTGCTGGTGCTTTCTGAACTTCTGATGGCAATTTATGTTATCCCGCGCGCCTTACACATGGCGAACATAACATTTTCAGACTGGATGACAAAAGTCTTTCAGCCGCCTTTGTTTCTGTTACGTTTTTTTAACAAGACCCAAATATGACCAAAACGTTCTTCATCTTTTTCATGCTGACATTGTCCTTTACCGGCATAAATTTTTTCGGTATGCCATTAGGCTTGGCAACTTCTATTCCGTTTATCGCCATGTTTTCGCTTGTGATCATTGTTAAGCATCGCAATTGGCAAAAAATGAAAATTAATCACACACTTATTTTCATTTTGCCTTTCTTTATTTTGGGCGGAATCCTTAGCGCTTTTAATGCGGCCAATATCGCGCGTCACATCCTTGAAATATTTCAGACCATTTGGGTACTGGTTGCAATTACGATTTTCATGCCAAGTGCCATTCGTCTGTGGCCAAAAACTACGCTCCGGGCATTATTTTTTGGGGCGACAATCAATTTTTTAATTGCCAATTACGACTACTTTTTCAACAAAAACCTGAGTAGCGTTCTCAACAACACCACAATTACCGCATCAGGCATTAATTTCCCCATCGAATTACTGGAACGGGCAAACTTTAATCAACGATATAGCGGGTTGGCAGACCATGTAAATACGTTAGGCCAGTTTAGCGTAGCCATTTTTACATTAAGCTTAGGAATGTTAATCCACGGTTTGACTCAAAGAAAATGGAAAGTATCACTATTCGCCAGCATAATGATAGTTATCAGCCTGGCGGCAAATATCGCATCGGGTTCTTTTTCCGGCCATCTCGCGCTTGTGCTGGCTACATTTATCCTGTTTTTCGGTCTTATCCTGCCAAACATCTCCAATACAGGGGCAAAATTCCTGACAATTCTTGCAGCGACATCGCTTCTCTTTTTCTTATTTTTTTATAGCGAGAGTGGCAACGCGCTTTCGTTAAACAATCGTGTATTGGATGCTTACAACCGGGTCACGAACACCACGGGGCCAATCCGCCAACAACTTACCAATGAAGCCCTCAGTCTCATTAGCAAAAATCCAATCATGGGCTACGGAATGGACCCCTTAAGTCAAAATCAGATTTTTATAAAGCACTCAGTACATAATATATTCTTGCTGGCATGGGTTTCAGGAGGTATTTTCTCTTTATTAGGCATGGTTCTTGTGTACGGATTCTATAGTTATTTCGCAATAAAAACATTGCTGGTGTTTCGAGACAAAGCGCAGGGCTGGTTGTTGATATCATTTTCCACCATGTTAATTGCCCAGATGGCCATTAACATGGTGCAACCAATATCTTTCACGTTTATATCCTGGTTCCCAATTGCTCTTCTGATAGGGTACTGGCCTTCGCCTGTATCTGAAAGCCGCGACGGACAATAAGCCCAAATGCATCTTTTACAGGCACCAGCTCGACAATGGCAGCGCGGAGCGCGCCTTGCTTAACCTGCTTAAACACTTCAATCCTCAAGACCATACGTCTGTATTGGTTCTGCTTGCTAAGGCACAGAACGACTTTGCCAACCTGCTTACCCCAGCGAAAAATTAACGACCAGATAAAGGCAACCTCGATGAGCCGCATTCAATACCCAATCCAAGACCTGGTGCCAGGAATCTGGCTGACCGAATTTGGCAAAAGCGATTTTTTCACCTACAATCCATCTATTTTGCGCTACAACGGCCAAAATATTATGGCCTACCGGGTAAGCACTCGCCATTATGGACTGAACCAAAGCGCTACTTGCCTGCTGGATGATCAGTGGCGGCTGATTCCAGATAGTCCGCGTCCGTTGTTTGATCCCCAGTCACCAGAGTGCCCGGAACATGCCGAAGATGTGCGGCTGTTTGAACATGAGGGCAGTCTGTGGGCAATTTTTAACGATAGCAAAAGACCCAACCTGCTTTACCTGGCGCAAATTGACCCGGTTAGCCGCCAGGCAGCTGGCCACCCGCGTCCACTGATTTTGAATGAGCGCAACATTTTAGAAAAGAACTGGATGCCATTTTCACACGCCGGGCAATTGTGGGTTTTGTATTCCATTTGCCCACATACCATTTTAAGCCTGGACTTAAACCACCCACACGCAGTGCGATGCGAACGAGTTTCCGCAATCGATTGGGATGACGAGGGCATAGGCCAACACTT
>JAGXRB010000304.1 GCA_018336075.1 Bacteroidota bacterium | reverse complement strand
CTTCACTAAAAGGTGCGTCTGCGGAAGATTTTCGCAATCTGTTCCTTCCTCTTTCCAGAGATATGGAATAGCATCGGCTCTGAAACCATCAACACCAATACTTTGCCAGTAAAGCATATTCTTCGACATGGCAATCAACACTTCTGGATTGCGATAGTTGAGATCTGGCTGGAAGTTGAAAAACCTGTGAAAGAAGTTCGAATCACCCAAAGGCTCCCAATTGCTTGTTTCCATTCCTTTGAAAATAATTCTGGCATCCTTGTATAGGTTTGTATCCTTCGACCAGATAAAGTAGTCGTGAAAAGGATTGTCATCTGATTTACGTGCTTCAACAAACCACGGATGCTCTTCAGAACAATGGTTGATTGCAATATCAAAAATCACTCTGATACCGCGACGATGGGCTTCTTCAAGAAAATGACCAAAAATCTTCTCTTGTTGTTCTCTGCTAAAACCAGGCTCCAGACCAAGAAGGTCATGACGAATAAGATCATAATTTCTGATATCAAAACCAGCATCCCTCATCGGAGAATCAAGAATTGGCAGCAACCAAAGGCAGGTAACACCCAATCCCTGGAGATAATCAAGCTTTGAGATCAGGCCTTCAAAATTCTTTGAATACAAATCAACATATAAAGAGTAAACAACAGCATCCTTATACCAATCTGCATGAAAGTTTTCATCATCAATCTGTTGGGGTTCTAAAGTATCCAGAAATTGCTCAAGTGGCTGCAGATTATGGTCTGGATAAATAGAAGACCACAAATTGACTAAATTGTCCTTAGCGCTCATTTTCAGTGTTTTAAATATATAATAATTTTTCACAAAAATATGACTTTATCCTTGAAAAACCTTGTGTTACAAATATAACAACTCAATAAATTACTGCAATCGGTTTCGGATTTCAGAATCTACTTAACTATTTCTTAGCCCATTCTTAAAGGTTTTTTAAAATTGTGTAAACAAAAAAGTCGAAATTTATTTTTTTTTTAACCACAGCAAAATAAAATCTATACTTTTATCCAGTCAAATATTCAATTTTTTTTAACCTAAACAATTAAGTAATGATGAGAAATTTTACTTTATTAATTGCATTGCTTCTGCCAATGCTAGTGTGGTCTCAAACCCGCGTAAATCAAGCCTATTTAGGGCCTGATGGCGAGGTGCTGACGCGCGAACTAATCACGGATGGCGATTGGTTTGCTAACTCTGAGCCCTCAAGAATTAACCAAATGCCCGGATTTCCCAAAAAAGTTCCGGCACATCCAAACTTCAAGAATTTCCGAAATGTAACACTCGCTGATATCAATGGCGATGGTAAGGAAGAAATTCTGGTTGCTTCGATGAACACCTTGCGCGTGTTTAATCACGCTGGTGTATTGGTTTGGAGCAAGCTGCTCACCGGAACTCCAATTTATCCTCCGGCTGTGTCTGTGATGGATGCTTCAGGAACTCTGGGGATTGTTCAGGTTACGGGTGGAATCCCAAACAACGGAAGGGTCTACTACCTTGACGTCAATGGAAATGATTTCACTGGATTTCCTATGACTTTCCTGAACCACTGGATTATTGCAGGACCTGCAATTGCTGACGTCAATGGTGATGGAAACAAAGAAATCATTGTCCAAACACGTACTTCCAATAATTTGCATGTTTTAAAAACAGATGGAACAATCCTGTGGACATCCAATCTGGGTGGTACACCTGCAGTGACTCCTTCAGTAGGAGATATTGATGGTGATGGAATTATGGATATTATTACCGGAACCTCAAATGGAATCATGCATGGTTTTAATGGTCCTGATGGAGCATTAAAGACAGGATTCCCAATTCCAGCAGATGAATATAGCCTCTCTTATCAATCACCTTTATTGGTTGATCTTGACGGCAATAATCAGCTAAGTATTGTTGGAGCTACACATGGAACTGTACCTAAGTATTATGTAAGAAATTACGATGGAACGTATCGGACAGGATGGCCTGTTTTAGTTCCGGATAATAGCTGGACTTATTCACCTCCAACTGTTGTTGATCTTAACGGAGATAACAATTTTAAAATTTTTTCCAGTAAACCTATCGGTGAAGAACCTGCTCCAATGCTTTTTGGTTTTAACAGTGACGGTACGATGATGAATAATTTTCCGATCGTTAAGGCTGGTGGGCTTGAAAGTCAGATATGTGTTGCCGATATTACCAATGATGGCTCACATGACTTGATTTTCGGAAGCAATCTTAATGTAGGTGGTCAAGGATTTATTCATGCCTACAAAATGGACGGAACAGGCGAAATTGCTGGATTTCCACTAAGACCAACTGGTTTTACATTTATGAATGGCGCAACATTGGGCGATGTGAACGGAGATGGAATGCTTGATCTGATCTCACTTTCATGGGAACAGACATTCAGTGCAGGCGATTCAGCATATATAAATGTTTATGAACTTATGATTCCTGTAAGTCAGGCTGATGTTCTTTTTGGAACTTATAAAGGTAGCAACGACCGCACAGGCTTTATTCCCCGCTCTGCAGCAGGAGTCCCAACGATTGCAGTTGCTCCGGAATCTCTTTCAGAAACACTTGAAATAGGTGAGAGTTCCTCACAGATGCTTACAGTAAGCAACACTGGTAGCTCAGCTTTGGAATATACTGTTGATATTCAATACTCCGCCAAAGGTCTTTTGGCATTAAATAATGCTCCTGAAGGCGAAAAGGTTCCTGCAATAAACAAGAATTTCAGCATGACCAGTAATCCAACTAATGGTGGCTCGCCTGAAGTTCGTAACCGTGAAATTATTACATTCAACTATGATGGCCCGAATGGAAATGCTGTTGGTTTGACTGGTGCGGGAGGAACTTTTAATGTTGCAGCAAGATTCCCTGCTTCAATGACTGCACCTTATACCGGTTATACTTTTGAATCTGTGCAAGTATATATCAATGATGTACCAACAAATGCAACTCTGAAAATCTGGGGAAATGGTACAACAACCTCTCCAGGACCACTTCTTGTTGAGCAGGTATTTTCACCTGCTGCTGATTCCTGGATTACCATCGATCTGAACCAACCATTTGCAAACGATGGAACAGATATCTGGATTGGATATTCTGTAACGCATGGCGCAGCATTACTCCCGGCAGGTACAGAT
>JAGXRB010000303.1 GCA_018336075.1 Bacteroidota bacterium | reverse complement strand
TTTTTGTGGCCGGTGAAGTGGCCGACAACCACTTCCGCCAGGTCGTCACCTCGGCGGGCATGGGCGCTGCGGCGGCCATCCAGGCCACCCACTTTTTAGAATCCGTCTCAGCGGCGGGGTAGGAATCGGGTGGGGGCAGCATGTGGTACGGCCAGGCAGGCCGAAGGGTAGTGCGATCCGAAGGAGACTTGCGCAAAAGGTTGCGGCAAGTCTCCTTTTTTTGTTACAATGAAGGGGAGTTTGAAGCCCAAATTCCCAAAAAATTTAAGCCAAAGGTTTTACGGAGGAGTATGACGACTGCCAAGATTTCCATTATCGGCGCCGGGATGACCGGCGCCACCACCGCGCACTGGCTTGCCGAGCGCGAACTTGCCGACCTGGTTCTTGTGGATGTTGTGGAGGGCATGCCGCAGGGAAAGGGTCTGGATATGCTCGAGGCGATGCCGATTATCGGAAGTGATACCCATATTTTGGGCACGAACGATTATGCCGACACCGCCGGGTCGGATATCATCATCGTCACCGCCGGGCTGCCGCGCAAACCGGGCATGAGCCGCGACGACCTGCTGAAGGTCAACGCCGAAATTGTGGGCAAGGCTGTCACTGAAACCCTGAAACATTCCCCGAATGCCATTTACATCATCCTGACCAACCCGCTCGACACGATGGCCTACCTGGCGATGAAGGTCGGCAACCTGCCGCGTGAGCGCGTCATCGGCCAGGCCGGCATTCTCGATTCGGCCCGTATGCGCGCCTTTGTAGCCCTTGAAACCGGTGTGAGCGTGGAAAATATCGACTGCTACGTGCTTGGCGGGCATGGCGACGAGATGGTGCCGCTGACCAGGCACTCGAACATTGCCGGGGTTCCGTTGCGTGAGTACCTGCCCGCTGACCGGCTGGATGCAATTGTCGAGCGCACCCGCAAGGGCGGTGGCGAAATTGTCAACCTGCTCAAGACCGGGTCGGCGTTCTATGCCCCGGCGGCGGCCTGCGCCCAGATGGCCGAGGCGATTTTGAAGGACAAGCGCCTGATTGTGCCCTGCGCGGCTTATATGCAGGGCGAATATGGCCTGAACGATATGTATTTCGGTGTGCCGGTCATGCTTGGCCGCAAGGGGATCGAAAAAATCATCGAATATCGTCTCGACGACGAGGAAAAGGCTGCTTTCGACAAATCGGCGGCGGCGGTGCGCGAGACCCACGAGGCGCTCAAGAGTATTGTGTCTTTGTAATCACGAAGTCCTAAAGGTCTCGAAGGCTTTTAGGATTTTTTCAAAGGAGCCATAGATGATACTACATGACAAACTTTCTGCTCAATTGCCTGCATGGCGCGAACGCATAAAGAGCCTGGCCAAGGAACACGGGGAGGTCGTGGTGGACCAGGTGACGGTCGGACAGGTTGTGGGGGGGATGCGCGACATCAAAAGCCTGGTGACCGATATTTCCTACGTCGACCCGGCGGAAGGCATCCGTTTTCGCGGTATGTCCATCCCTGAAGTGCTGGCCGCCCTGCCCAAGCCCGACGGGGCCGAAATGCCCTACGTCGGCGGTCTTTTTTACCTGCTGCTGATAGGGGATGTCCCGACCAGGCGCCAGGCCGAAGCCGTAGAGAAGGAATGGGCCAAACGCGCAAAAGTGCCTTCGTACGTTTTCAAGACGCTCAAGGCCATGCCCAAAGACACCCACCCGATGACCCTGCTCTCGCAGGCGGTGCTGGCCCTGCAAAACGATTCGCTGTTTGCGAAGCAATACCACGAAGGCATCAAAAAGGATGCCTACTGGGAGCCGACCCTCGAAGACGCGCTGAACCTGACCGCCAAATTGCCGGTTATCGCGGCTTTCATTTATCGCCTGAAATACAAGGATGGTGGCGTTCCCAAGTACGACCGCAAACTGGACTACGGTGCCAACTTTGCGCGCATGATGGGCGTGGAAGATGAAAAAGGCTACGCCGACCTGGCGCGCCTGTACTTCATCCTGCACTCCGACCACGAGTCAGGCAACGTTTCGGCGCACGCCACCCACCTGGTCGGCTCTACCCTTTCGGACGCTTATTACGCTTTTTCGGCGGGGCTGAATGGCCTGGCCGGGCCGCTGCATGGGCTGGCCAACCAGGAATGCCTGGGCTGGCTGATTGATGTCCACAAGCAGTTTGGCGGCGTGCCGACCCGTGACCAGCTCTACCAGTTTGCCTGGGATACGCTCAATGGCGGCAAGGTCATCCCCGGTTACGGACACGCCGTCTTGCGCGTGCCCGACCCGCGTTTCACTGCCCAAATGACCTATGCCAAGGCTCACTTCCCGAACGACGAACTCGTCCGCCTGGCAGATATGGTCTTCGACGTCGTCCCGACCGTACTTAAAGAGCAGGGCAAGGCCAAAAACCCGGCCCCGAACGTGGACGCGATTTCGGGTACGCTCCAGCACTATTATGGCGTGCGCGAGTTCGACTTCTACACCGTGCTGTTCGGCGTTGGCCGCGGCCTGGGCGTGATGGCCAACCTGGTCTGGGCGCGCGCCCTCGGCCAGCCGCTCGAAAGGCCCAAGTCGCTGAGCACCAAAATGCTCGAGGACATTGTCGCCAGGGCGGGTCAGTAGTCAGTTTTCAGTATCCAGTATCCAATCTCTCCTGAAAGACGCCGCGACGGTGTGAGCGGAGCGAGCCGACAGGTGAGCGCAGTCGAAGGGCGATGCTAAAAAGGGCTTCCGGCTGACATCCGAAAGTCCTTTTATTTGTATAATTCAGGCAAAAAAGGATTAAAAATATGACGACCTGCCCCTGGTGTGGAACTAATTACGCGGAATTTCAACCCAACTGCCGCAATTGCGGCGGCCCTTTGCCGATTCCCCCTCGGCCTGGCGCAGAGCGCGAAGAGTCTTTGCTCGCCCCCCCGCCCGCTCCCCGCCCGATTGCGGATAGTTTTGCCTGGAAACTGGTCTTCAGCGATGGCTGGTTTATCGCCGGGACGGTTTTTACCATTCTCGGCGCCATTTTCTCCTGCGTTGGGTTGGCCATGCTGCTGGCAATTGTCACTTTGTTGATTGGAATTCTGTTTATCTTGCTGGGGTTTGGCTTCCTGGGCGGCGGGCTGGCGGCTTTAATCTGGCGCTATCGGCAGGCCCGCACCACCGTCCGCGTGTTGCAGGTCGGGCAG
>JAGXRB010000302.1 GCA_018336075.1 Bacteroidota bacterium | reverse complement strand
ACGGAGTACGTATGCCAGGTGGTGTGGGGGGACAGCGGCGAAAGCCGCTTCCTACCCGATTAGCTTAGATAATGTATTAAACACAGAAGGTGCAGCGCACCGTAATATTTTCATAATGGCAAACCCGGCTTTTTCAGTACCCTTAGATATTTATTAAGGCCATCAAAAGTGCAATTTATATGCCGATGAAATGCAATTTGTTGCAATGAGTTAGAGAGTTTTTGACATTTTACTTTTTAGGTCAGGTTGCAGAACTGACATTTCAAAAATGACGATGATTTTCCCGCAGTTGTGAGAGAATTGTTTTTTTTTGAATGAAGTAGGTTAAAAGAGATATTTAGCTTATTTTTGAGATGCTAAATTTCTGCTATGAAACACAAGACAAGGATTCAGTTTTCATAGGTTGATTCACAGCACATTGGAAGCTCTTTTACAAAAAAGTAAAGTTGAACTAGACCCATTATTGACATGAAACCAGATAACCTGGGATATAATGATAAAATTGAAAATTTCAGGATTGAACAGGGTCTTGAAAGTTTCGAAATAGGTAGAGTAATTTCAGAACACAGGGAGCTGTATATTGTCAGGACAGTAAATGGAGAATTTGAAGCTGAAATTACTGGCAATATGCGTTTCAATGCCAAAAACCGTGAAGATTTTCCTGCTGTAGGCGATTGGGTTGCACTTACAACTTATGATGCTGCTTTTGCAATAATTCACCGAATTCTGCCAAGATTTTCAACAATCAAGCGCCAGGCAGTCGGTCAATTTGGAGAGGTTCAGATTATTGCAACGAATATCGATTACGCCTTTTTGGTTCAAGCTGCAGACAGGGATTTCAGTATCAACAGACTGGAAAGATATCTGACCATATGTAATTCTTCTAAGGTTCAGCCAATTATTATACTTACCAAGACCGACTTAATTGATGCCCTTCAAATTAACGAAATAATTCAAAGTATAAAAATCAGAATTAATGATGTACCAATTATTCCAATCAGTAATGAAACCAAGGAAGGTTACGAAGCAATAAATACAATTATTGAGAAAGGAAAAACCTATTGTATGCTTGGATCGTCAGGCGTTGGAAAATCCACACTTTTGAATAATCTTTCCGGAAAAAAGTTAATGCGTACAGATGCAGTAAGTCTAAGTACGAGTAAAGGAAAGCACGTCACAAGTCACAGAGAATTAATTATTCTTGAAAATGGCGGAATCTTAATTGATAACCCTGGCATGCGTGAAGTTGGCATTGCTGATACGGAACGAGGGCTTAAAACTACTTTTGATATGATTCTCAGGCTTTCTGTTCATTGCAGATTCAAAGATTGTGCCCATGTCAATGAGAAAGGCTGTGCTGTTCTTGAAGCCGTTGAAAATGGAGAAATTGACAGCGCTTCCTATGAGAATTACCTTAAATTGGAAAGAGAGAAAGCGCATTTTGAATCCACAATTGAAGAGAAACGTAAAAAAGATAAAGACTTCGGAAAAATGCTTAAAAACTACAAAAAGGACATCTATAGAAAAAATTGAAATTCTATTTTAAGAAGCATGAGCCATCAAGACCTTAAAAACCAAACATATTGAAGACCAGAGTTTAATTTACAAAACGAGCGGATTCCGAAAAGCTTTATGAGTAGGAAAAATAAAAACCAAATGAAACATGAAAACTTTTAAAAGATTAATGAATGTATTTTTTGTGATGCTGATCCTGAGTGCATTTGCATCATGCACAAATTCAGCTCCTAAAGATGCTGAAACAGACCCTTTCAGCAATGGCGGAAATGAGCGGAATATGATCGTTGTCATCAGCGATATGCATCTCGGCGCAGACCTTGCCTATGCCGAATGCAACAAAAACCTTCCATCGCTCGAGAAAATGCTTTATCGGATAAAAGCAGCACCAAATGTTAGTGAACTTGTTATCGCCGGAGACCTTCTGGATGAATGGTTTGTGCCGGCGCCGATAGATACCTATCAGGGAAAGGATCAGACGGATTTTGTACAACGCATTGCAGCAACCAACAAAGGCGTGTTTGATGCTTTAAACAGTATCATTCAGGAAAAGAAAATCCTGGTTACCTATGTTCCCGGAAACCATGATCTTACAATTTCAGAAGCCAATGTCGACCTTGTTCTGCCGGGGATCAACCAAAAACGTGATCCGGAACTCGGTTTAGGAACTTACTACCCTGTTGGTTATCCCGAAATAGCCATAGAGCATGGACATCGTTACAACTTCTTCTGTGCGCCCGACCCGATTTCTAATCAGGATATTGCACCTGGAACAATAATGCCTCCGGGCTACTTTTTTACAAGAATAGGTGCGCTTTATGTTTCGCAAGGACATCCGGCAGAAGGTGCTGATATTGTTCCTGTCATTACGCAAAACACTTCTGGCGATGAAAGTCAGAACTTACTTTTTGAATACTGGAAGATGTGGGAATGGACCTTGAATACTTTCAAAATTCAGAATAAATTTGACGAGAAAATTATTGTAACAAATGTGGATGGATTCACCGGGGCATATGCTGTGAATGATGTACTTCCATTCCAAACAACTCCGGGAGGATTTATTGATGTAAATCTTTATAAGGGAATTCAAGACAGCTGGTTACAGCGTCAAGCACACAACCATGTGCCGGTGAATATCCCTGCCTATCAGGCTATCACCGGTTCAGCTATTTCCACCGAGGCAGATAATCAGGCAATAACCCAATACTTCTTAAATCCGGATTCAGATGTAAGAATAGTCGTTTTTGGGCATACGCACGTTCCA
Source organism: Bacteroidota bacterium (assembly GCA_018336075.1). Lineage (GTDB taxonomy): Bacteria > Bacteroidota > Bacteroidia > Bacteroidales > F082 > JALNZU01. The sequence continues at coordinate 525 of JAGXRB010000302.1, read as the reverse complement.
ACTATAAAAACGTCAAATGACCATCTGGGCCAAAAAGCAATCTATGCCAACTCAGGCACATGGATTGATCATAATAGTCTGGATACCACAGCTATGAATTTTGTTGTGATAACACCGCAGTACAAAGATGCCGCTTCGCACACTTTTGTAAAGCTTTACAGTTTTAAAAATGAGGTTGTAGCTTTAATGGCAGAAGACTCTTTGCGGTTTTAAGTTAAGTAAGGTTGGCGCAGATTTGTAATCCGCGCCTTTAAAAAATTAGTTAGTTTGGGCACGGATTTCAAATCCGCGCCAGCGATGCCTAAAAAGGGCAATGATTACTAAACCACGCCAGCCTTTAGATTCTATACAATGCTGGAGCGGATTTGTAATCCGTGCCTTTACGAAATTAGTTTGGGCACGGATTATAAACCCACGCCAGCGATGCCTTGAAAGGGCACGGATTACTAAACCACACCAGCCTCTATTAGCCTTTAGATTCCATCTAAAGTACCGTTAGTTTATTGGTAATCTTTATATTGTAAC
>JAGXRB010000301.1 GCA_018336075.1 Bacteroidota bacterium | reverse complement strand
ATAAGCACCTGGGTCGGGTTGGCAGTGGCGCAGAAGATATGGGCCACCTCGGGCACGTTTTTAATCGCGTTCAGCACATTGATGGGGTAGAACCCCTCGCCCAGGAACAGGATGAAGGAGTGCCCCGCGCCGATGGCCAGCGCGTTCTTCTTGGCGAGTTCGACCATTGCCTCGTCGCTGCCGCTGAAACGCACCAGGCAATCGCCCGAAGCCTCGCAGAAAGCCAGTCCAAACTTGATGCCCGGCACAGCGCCGACCAGGGTTTCGTGAATGTCCTCGACCGTTTTGATGAAATGCGACTGGCCGAGAATAAAGTTGATGGGTTCCGGTTTTTCGATTTGGACAACCTGGATTTCCATAAAAATCTCCTTTCCATTGTTATAGCACAAATTGGCCTGTTTTCAGCTGTCCTTCTGCAAGCGATGCCGGCTCGATTTCTGGATTTCGAGAACTTCGACGATTTCATCTGAAAGTTGTCTGACGTTTTCCAGAGCAACTTGTACGTTCTCTGAGCGAATGTCCAACTTGTTATTTGTAACTCTACATGGTTTTGATGAAAAAATTACAGTGTTTTCGTTGTAATTTTCAAGCGCCATTTCATTTTGAACGGAAATGCTGCCATTCGGCGTTTGGATGATAACAAACTCAGGGTGAATTAGCCGCCCATCACCTAGCGCAATGATGCTTCTTGGGCTGAAAGACCTGAAAATATTGCATCTTGGCGGAAGTTTTAAGGTGACTGCGCCATTTTGGAATAAGTTCTCAATTTTCCGATTCGCTTCTAAAAAGATTTGTTCCACCTTTTGTCTTTCCAGACTTTCTATATCTTCCAAATGTAAGTGTGATAAATCTGTTTCTTGCGGGATATTTTCAACGAGCAGGTCAGAAAGTGATATTTCGCGCTCAACTTTTTCTTGCCATTCTTTGGGCGAGAACATCTGCTCAAATAACCAGCACATTGCCGCCCCCAAAAAATACTGCCGGGAATAACCATAGTAACAAGTTGAATTATCGGGTGGAATATTGAAGAGTTGTATTCTTGCTTTCTGTTCCACGAAAGACGCTACCCCTTCATTTCTTTCTAAATTATTCTCAAAATCCAATAGTCCATCATGCTTCGCTAGGATTTGCCGTCTTTTTTGTGCAGTAGTAGACAAAATCCTGGCTTTATCCAGATTCGACAAGGCGCTGTTATTAAGAACATCTGTTTCTGCTGAACACAAAGCGCGATAAGCAGGATTCATTTCTGGATAAAAAGCCAGCACTTCAAAAAAATCATATTCTCCGTCATACTGAAACTTTTGTCCTTGATAAACATGAAAACATTCATGGTAAACCAACGGGACGAGCGACTGTTCATCAGCACACGTTTTTACAGGTATTGTTGCCGTCAATGCGCCATTGATTTGTAATGCTGTCGCTGCTGTCAGGTTGGTTGGCCGCTGTTTAGGCGGGTAAGGGTGGTTTATACAAACAAATTCATCATCATCATACAAAACAAGCGGTACGCTTTTCGGCGAGTAATCCAACCATGTGGGCACAGGGTTTTCTAATGCTCGCCGGACAATTTCATGAGCCTGTTTTGTATTCATCTTTTTATATCTTTTCGGAAGTGTGTGCTGACTGGTTGATGGCGCGCAATCTTTCAGGGATGGGTGGGTGGCTGTAGTGAATCAGGATGTAGAGCGGGTGCGGGTTGAGGTTGGCCAGGTTTTCCTGCGCCAGGGTGCGCAGCGCGCTGAGGGTCGGGGCCGCGCCTGCCAGCTTGGCGGCGAAGGCGTCAGCGGCGTATTCGGCCTTGCGGCTGATGAAATTCATTGGGATGCCGAGCAGGAGCGAGATGGGTTCGATCAGGATGCTGAACAACACGATGCTGAAGCCGAAATGTGCCCCGGAAAGGCCAAATCCCTGCGCCAGTTCGGGGCTTTGCAGGAGCACCCCGACCAGGGCGGCATACAGCCCAAAAGCCAGGATTTGGACCGCCAGCAGGCGCGGCACATCCTTGTGAACAGCGTGTCCCAACTCGTGGGCCAGCACCGACAGGACTTCCTCTTCCTTGAGTTTTTCCACCAGGGTGTCGAATAGCACAACCTCGCGGGTTTTTCCGAGGCCGCTAAAGAAGGCGTTGAGTTTGGTCGAGCGTTTGGATGCGTCCATCACCGAAATGGCTTTGACGCTGAACCCCACCTGCGCGGCCAGCGCTTCGATTTTTTCCTTGAGCGGCCCGTCCGGCAGGGGGGTGAGTTTGTTGAAGATTTTGACGAAAACTTTGGTGTTGAGAATGAAGACGACGACCATGATGACCGAGAGCGCCACCCAGGCCGAAAGGATGAATAGCCACAACTGGTCTACGAAGGTCAGGTAAAGCCAGTGCAGCAGCGCGATAATGCCGCCGCCCAAAACAAATGTCAGCAACAGGCCTTTGAGGGCGTCAAGGAAGAAGGTCTTGCGGGTGGATTTGTTGAAGCCGAATTTTTCTTCAATGACAAAGGTGGCGTAATAATCGAAGGGCAGGCCAATCAATGCGCTCAACAGGGTAAAGACCCCCAGGAAGGCCAGCGTTTGCAGGATGGGATGCGTGAACCAGGTGTTGGTGAGGGTTTCGAGCAGGCCGAAGACGCCAAAGGCCAGGAAGGCCAGCAGCAGGGCGGTTATGACTGTTTTGACGATGATTCCGTGCCGCAGGGTTTCGAGCGAGTAGTTCAGCCATTGGGTGTATTTCTCGTCGTCGTAAATGTCTTTGGCGTGGATCGGGATGGGTTGTTTGCTGTGACGGTGGTTGACCAGGGTGATGACCAGGTCGAGAACATACATGACAGCGACAATGCCGATGAAGAGCAAGCTCATGAGGGCTCCTTTGTGGTTTTGATGCTTTAAGACAATTTTGCCGCAGAGAACGCAGAGTTGGGAGAGTGTATTCTCTAGAACTCTGTGTTCTCTGTGGCTTTATTTTTCCTGTGAACTTATCCCGTGTTGCGCAAACCGGCGGCGATGCCGTTGATGGTCAGTACGATGACTTCGTGGAGCGGTTCTGCGGCGGGGCTAGCGGGGTCGGGCAGGGCGCGCAGGCGGCGCAGCATTTCGACTTGCAGGTAGTTGAGCGGGTCGATGTAGGGGTTGCGCAGGCGCACGGCGTTTTGGGTCAGGGGTTCTTCCTCCAAAAGGTCGGCGTGGCCACTGATTTTTAGCACCAGGTCACGGGTGCGCTCGTATTCGGCGCGGATGACGCCAAATAGTTTTTTGGCCAACTCCTGGTCGGGGACGAGTTCGACGTACAGGGCGGCGATGTCCATATCGGCTTTGACGAGCGAGTTTTCGGTGTTGTTGAGCAGGGCATGGAAGAAGGGCCAGCCGGCG
>JAGXRB010000300.1 GCA_018336075.1 Bacteroidota bacterium | reverse complement strand
CACGCCTGCGAAACGATGAGTTCGGAATATCATTTATTGATGTCGGTCAAACTCAGGATATTATTCTTCTTATAGAAAAGATCTTAAAAAAGTTTTCCGAACCGCTTATTATCGGTAATAATGAGATTGTTATTAGTGTGTGCATCGGAATTTCCATCTATCCGGAAAACGGCAAAGATGCTGATGATATGATAAAAAAAGCAACAATAGCTCTGCTTAAAACAAAACAATCCGGAAGAAAATCATACACGTTTTATACACAAGGGATTAATGTCAGGGCTGCAGAAATTGTCCAAATTCAGAATAATCTATTCAAGGCGTTAAAGAAAGATGAATTTATTCTGCATTATCAGCCTTGCTTTGATATGAATACAAAGAGAATGACAGGCATGGAAGCCCTAATACGCTGGAACAGCACAGAATTAGGTCTCGTGTCACCCGGGAAATTCATCCCTTTACTTGAGGAAACAGGGATGATTATAGATGTCGGCAAGTGGATTTTAAAAGAAGTTATCAGGCAGCTGCAGGAATGGAAAGCCAATGGATATGCTGTGCAGCCTGTATCAGTGAATCTATCTCAGGTGCAATTCAGGCAGAAGGATTTGCTTGAAGTGATTTACAGGACGATAAATCGCTGCCGGTTCAATCCATCTTTGATTGCATTTGAAATAACTGAAAGCACCTTTACACAGGACATCGAATATACGCAGAAGCTTTTGAAAAGTATAAAAGATATTGGAGTTTCAGTTTCAATAGATGATTTCGGCATGGGGAATTCCTCCTTAATCTATCTCAAGAGTATCCCTGTTGATAATTTAAAGATCGATATTTCATTTGTAAGGGAAATAGCGTTGGATCCGGACGCAGTATCAATTGCCACGGCGATAATAACGGTTGCACATAATCTGAATATCAATACTATAGCAGAAGGTGTGGAAACAGAAGAACAATGGAATATCCTGAAACTTCTTAGATGTGACATGGCGCAGGGATACTATTTGTCTCCGCCATTGCCCCCGGACAAATTTATAGTGCATTTCAAAAAATAAATTTTGAATCATCTCCAAAAAAGTCGGTAAGATGAGGATTCGAGGGAAATGCTTAGGAATTAAAGAACCTCCAGGCTGATATAGGGGAAGTTGAAAGAATACTAAAGTCACTAATAAAATCCTTAGAAAATAAGCACTTGAACCCTTGAATTTTACAATCCTTGAATCCTTTTTAGCTGCTAAATTGGAGAAGAACCTAAATTTTTCTAATTTTAATACATTTTAGATATCTGACAATATTAAGCATTACAACACGTCTTGCGGTATAGAAAAATCGATGAACAGCTTTTCTTATAATAACTGGATGTATTTATTTGGAGGCAATTATGAAAGTTGAAGACATAATGATTAAGAAAATCGAATTTGTCAACGAGGATGCTTCATTATATGATGCAATCGAGAAGATGATAGACAAAAGACTCCGTTCCCTTTTAGTAAAACCAAGAAATGCAGCGGATGTCTACGGCGTTGTGACCGCAAGGGATATCGTGTTCAAGGCGATAAGCAGGAACCTGGACCTCAACAATACCAAGGTTTCAGAGATTGCAAATAAACCCGTTGTCTGTGTCAATAAGGCTATGGATGTTGAACATGCAGTTAATCTGATGAGGAATTTCAATATTGCGAGGGTCTTTGTTTGCGATGGCATGGATATCGTAGGGATTATCTCGCTGCTCGATGTTATGAATGCTCATTTAATCAAGAGGGCAAGAGGTAATTATGGTGCTTGAAAAGTTTTTCTCGCCGAGCAAAAAAGAGCAGGAAGCCATCATGAATATAAAGAAGCATATCAAGGCGCTGATTACGGCTTCTTATATCTTCAAGGATGCGCTTGAAAAGAGCAACAAAAATCTTATGTTCGATGTTGCAGAACATGAGAGAGATGCAGACAGTATTAGAAGGGAATTGATATCGCAAATCTATGAAGGCGCTTTTCTCCCGTTTTTGCGCCCCAACATCTTCAGGTTCGTCGAGATGGTTGATGAAGCCTTTGATGTGCTTGAAGACGCATCATTGGAATATGAGCATATTTATCAGAAGCTTGATATTATTAAAGATGATTGCCACGAAATTGCCAATATCAACGCTCAGATGTGCGAGATGCTTCTGTTATCAATCGATTCCCTGTTTTATAAGGAGGATTTAAGGGAAAAAAGCCTTGCTATCAGAATTTATGAAAAGAAAGTCGATGAGATAAAGTTTGAGATTATCGAAAAAATGAAGGATATGGAAGTCAGGAATTTCTGGGAAGGCAAGATGCTCTCTGATTTTATTAGTTATCTAACCCGTGTCAGCGATGTGATTGAAGACGCAAGTGATTACCTCAATATCATAAAAATAAGTTTGAGATAGCCATTTCATTTCCATATGACAGAAATAATACCTATCGCTGCCTGCATATTGATTGCCATAGCCGTAGGCTCGAATGATACCTCCAACGCACTCGGCATTTGCATAGGTTGCGGCATAATAAGATTCAGAAAAGCTGTCCTTTTATTTGGATTTATTGTCCTTCTCGGCATATTTCTGCACGGGCAGAAGGTAATGAGCACTGTCGGAAAGGATATCGTTGAGGTGGATATCTCTATTTTGAGCATATCCTTTCTGGTATCTGCATCCCTTATAATATTTTCAAACTGGCGGAAAATGCCCCTTTCCATTCATCAGGTTCTCATAGGAAGTCTTGCAGGAACTGCGATAGGATTCCAAAAAGCGGTTAATTACATGAAATTGGGCGAAATACTTCTTTCATGGATAATCTCCCCTTTCGTAGCGCTTTTTTTTGCCTTCATAGTCTATAATCTGATGGAAAGAACACTTTCGAAGCTGCCATTCATCAATATCGAAAGGATACTCAGGATATTGTTATTAATCAGCGGGTTTTTAATCGCTTACAATACAGGCGCTAATGAACTGGCTACAGTTTTAGGCCCTGTTATTTATTCGAACCTGCTCGAAAGAACACCAGCATTTTTTCTCGGCACATTATTCGTGTTTTTTGGAGCCTATTTTTTGAGCTACCGTGTAATCGAAACTGTTGGAAAAGGGATAACAGCTATTGATCCGTATTCCGGCTTTGCTGCCCAATTCGGAGCGGGATGCTCGGTTCTTCTTTTTACGATCTTAGGAATGCCTATATCCACGACCTATTGCATCATCGGGGCCATAAGCGGGGTGGGATTGGTGAAAGGCATGGGGACGGTGAATATAGGTTTTATAAGAAAGATTCTACGCAATTGGGTTCTTGCTCCTACATTGGCTTTTATAATTGGTTATGGTATTGTTAGAATTTTCGTCTATGCCAAAAATATAAACTAATAAAAGACTATACCCCGTTGGTCTGATACAATTTGATATAATATCTTTTTAAATAAGATATTGCAGGAGGATTAACTGAAATCATGAAGGATTCTGCTCCGACAACTAATTTTATTCGGGACATAATTATCGAAGATATAAAGGCAAACAAAAATAATGGAAAAGTTATAACCCGTTTCCCGC
>JAGXRB010000299.1 GCA_018336075.1 Bacteroidota bacterium | reverse complement strand
CACTGCCATGGTTTATGCCCAGGGAGGATGCTAAACTTATGGCATTTTCCCTGCACTTCACATCGAGGGGGGAAATGGTATTTGTTAGTATCGCCTTTTTAAACAGATCTCCGATATTAATCCTGCTATTGTCCCCTTTAATTCTCGTCAGTGCTTCATAGCCGTAAACAGTGCCATCCTTTGAGGAAAATATGGGTTGAAAATGTGTTGTAAGTGAGTTATTGTCAAGGAGTCCCAATATGGTCTGCCTGTCTATTTTATTGTCTGCGGGGTTGGCATTACTGATTCTGCTTTCAGATGTGAATTCATTCCCATCTATTGTTATGTACCATTTTGACCTGGAAGTCATAATACGCCTCCTGAAAAAAAGGGGTAAAGCAAAGGATAGGGAAAAAGCTAAAGTTTTGCTGTTAAGAGCTTGTCGAACATGAAAATACCGTCTATATCCACATCTATGCTTTCTCTTTTCAATAGCACAGGGCATTTTTTGAGTTTATTACTCTTACAGAAGTTGTGCAGTTCAGAAATGCTGGGTGCATAAGGCCTATCATTGGCTATGCACGATTCAACTGTCCATCCGCATTCATAAAGGCGGAACTGATTTAAATATTTGCATGTCATAGTTGTCTCCCCTGAAATTTATTTTTGCTCAATTTGAGCTATTTTGCAGGGCAGTCACCGCTATAAGACTTTTAAAAGTGCTCGTTTATGGACGTATTAGATATAACAATGACATCATCCATCAAGTCTCCCAAGTAGTAAATGTCGGATACAAAGTAAATGTTATACATGTATGGAGTTTAAAGTTTTCCCGCGACGCCTGCCTTGCGAATCTGCATAAAGAATCGTTTAATGCAGTCTATATCAAGAATAAAGGATTGATGTTACATGATTATGACAGGCGGGTTAATTTTTAGTGAAAGCTCATAAATTTCTTTTGTTGAATATTTCCGAAGAACTGAGAACCATCTATTTGCTCTATTGCCATAGGCATCTATTGCATCCCCTCTGGATGTTATATGATAAACTGCCTCAGACCCGCCTATTCCCAACTGCCTATCCATGCCTATATATCTATGTAATATGCCATATTGCACGACTTAACCCAATTGCTTAGTTCGGTCGCAACAGCACAAACAGCTCAAAAGGAATAACTACTTGTCAAAAATAGGACATTTTTATTCCTGCCGGCAACTCTATATATTTCTTGACATTGGAGTATAAAAATCGTATTATCTTCGCATGGCAAGAATCGCATGAATAATAGCGCATTCCTACAGAGGCAGGAATCCAGTTTTCATTGCTTTCTGGATGCCCGGCTAAAGACCCCCGACAATGGCGGCTTCGTGCATGACAATTAGGCATTTATAAACAGACACTATTTAAGAACCTTGTGCAGCAAAAATCAAAGGTGATAGAGATATGCATAAAAAGGACCAGTTTACAGACTTACCTATTAAGGAAAAGACATATACTGTGACAAGATGGGGTATTCTTTTTGCAGGGTTCATGCTTACTCTAATGGGAGGAATTGCTTATGCATGGGGTGTTTTTGTCACTCCCATGATGGAGGATTTTGGCTGGACAAAAGCAGAGGCTATTTTACCGTTCACTGTTTATTTGTTGGTATTCGCTTTGCTCATGGCTCCCGCAGGAAAGATTCAGGATAGAATTGGTCCAAGGAAAGTTGCCTGTACCGGCGCAATACTGTTTTTCATAGCCTATGGATTGGCCTCGTTAGTTGATAGGTTTCCTTATTCTTGGTGGCTGATTCTAACATACGGAATTATAGGTGGAACGGCCTGTGGACTGACTTACGCTTGTGTGGCTCCACCTGCCAGAAAGTGGTTTCCAGATAAGCCAGGATTTGCTATTTCATTGAGCGTAATGGGTTTTGGGCTGGCTGCCTTGGTAGCCGCTCCGCTTAAGGCAGATTATTTGATCCCAGTTCATGGCATCTGCCGAACTTTTTTGATTATTGCCATCATAACTTCAGTGGTGTGCCTTTTTTCTGCATTGCTTTTAAGAAACCCTCCTAAAGGGTGGTCACCCCCCGGATGGAATGATAAAAAAGCAAAGATGACGACTACGATTAGGCAAGAGTCCACACCAAGCGAAGTTCTTAGAAGTCCGGTGTTCTGGCTTATCTGGCTAACCTTCGCCTTAGTAATCGCCGGAGGATTTGTGTCCCTCGCACTCATCCCGTCTTATGGGGAGCACATTGTGGGACTAACACCAGTAGAGGCTGCTCTTGCTATATCCTTCTATGCCGCCGTTAATGGTTTTGGCAGACCTATTGCCGGTTTTTTAGGTGATCGGTTCGGATATCTATGGGTTATGATTGGCACCTATATTATGCACACAGCAACGCTTCTTTCCTTTCACATCTTTGCTGTAACCATGCCATCGTTATACATTGCTGCAGTTTTTTTGGGTTGGGCTTTCGCTGTCACCCTAGCTCTCTTTCCTGCATTAACCTCCTTATGTTTTGGCTCCAAACATATGGGCGCCAACTATGGATTAGTATTTACAGCCTTTGGAGTTGGCTCTCTTGCACCTACAGTAAGTTCATGGATAGTTAGCGCTACGGAGAGCTTTACTCCGGCATTTGTTTTCGGTGGTATACTAGCAGGGATAGGACTGTTTATCTGTGTTGTTCTTAAAAAGAAGCACATGATTCCATAAGATATTTACTAAAATGAGAGATTTTCAATGTCAATTGGGGCTGGATTTCGTTACCAAATAGTTGCTAAAAGGGTTGCTTTATATCTTATAAAGGAAAATTTTTTATAAAGCAAAATTATGCCTTACATCACCTTTCTCAAGGTCATGATAGCAAATAACTTATTTGTAAAAAATCAATATATAAAAAAAAGGACTAATAAATAACATTTTTATCAGATAATCCTTGTTTAACTGAATTAATATTTGATACAATTATTGTATATTTTCGGACAATAATTCATTTTTTTGCTTTTAAGTCAGTTCGGCTGTATCCGTAGCCATTTTATTCTTGTTAAGGGAGTATTTCATATGAATGTTTCCGGCACACGTAGAGAGATTTTGGGCGAAATTAAGAAAGCAGGCGAGATATCCATTCCTGAACTTACAAAAAAACTTAATATTGTCACAAATGCAGTCAGAGGACATATGGTCTTATTGGAAAAGGAGAATCTCGTGGTATTTAGATGGTTGAGACAGAAGAGAGGGAGGCCGCTTAAGATTTACAAGCTCACTGAAAATGCAGAGGTCTATTTTACAAAAAAATACGATTATCTATTGAATGAGATAATCAAAGAAATCCTGCAGCTTGAAGGGACTGAAAAATTAAGATTTCTTTCATATGGCTGGGGGGAATGGGGAAGCAGGCCGATTGTGCTCGAAGGGGCAGAGAAATTTCAGCAGATACTGGCGTCCCTATCG
>JAGXRB010000298.1 GCA_018336075.1 Bacteroidota bacterium | reverse complement strand
GCGGCACAGCCTTTGGCCTGTTCTCTACCAGCCTGGGCATTATCTCGCTGCCCGCGCCTTACATCGGCGTGCTGCTCTGGGAAAACTTCGGGCCAAAGGTGCCGTTCTACGTCCCGCTGGTAGCCATGATGCTCATGCTGCCGGTCATCTGGGCCAAGTTCCAGCTGCCCAAACCGCCCCAGGCCGAAGAGCCTGCGCCGGTAGCAGCAGCGGCTGAAGGGTAAAACAACAGCAGGGCTGGTCGTCAAGGCCAGCCCTGCTTGATTCCTCGCCTTTGCAGGTACAATCTTTTTATGGATGCAGGATGGATTTGGATACCCGGAAAGGTCGCCCGGGGCTATCGGGTGGCCTCGGCCCCTTCGCGGGACTACCCCTACGGGACGCTGGAACGCCAGCGCCCCATCTTCAAATCCCTCGGCCTCGATTTGGATGCCTGCTTCAACGGAACGCTCAACGTCGACATCCACCCGCTGACGTTCAGCGTGCTCAGGCCGCAATATACCTTCGAACGCGTCGCCTGGACAGACCTTCACCCGCCCGAAACCTTCTCCTTTTCCCGCTGCCTGGTTCACTATAAGGGGCTGGACTATGACGGGTGGGCCTATTACCCGCACCCTGAGACAAAAGAGCGTCACTTCCAAAACCCGTCCCTGTTGGAGGTGATTGCGCTGCCAATTCCCGACATCCAATACGGGGATGCTGTGAAATTGAGAATAAATTCTGGCGAAATTGAGATTTCTACCTTAAACGGCGTTCCAAATTCAGCAGCGAATTCATGAAACAAAAACGATTGACTATACATGCAAATAATGTCATAATTTGTACATACTCAAGGAGGATACAATGTCGAATTTCACAAAGGTTTTCATTTCCATTTTTGTCCTGGCAACCCTGCTGGTTGCCAGCGCTGGACCCGCCTTTGCCGCCGGAGAAAAGTCCATCACCCTGTTAAGCGCTCATTTTGTATACGGCAAAGGAGTTGTCTTCACCTTTAAGGTTAAGGGCGACTTCGACTCATTCAACGGGTTTGCTAAGGTAGGCGGGCGCGAATTGCGCCTGGTTTGCAAGTTCCGCGACGACGGGGTGCTTTCCTGCACAATGGAGAATGGCGGCAAAAAATATATGGGCGAGTTGGCCCAGGGCAGCCTGAACGGCTATCCATTCAGCGGTGTCATCAAACCAAGCCCCGAGTATTGCGCCATGATTTTTGACTGGAATCCCAACTGGTACGGGTGGGAAGAAGGAAATGGAGGGGAAATAGAAGCATTAGCAATCGAGAATGGCAATGGCGTTTACGATGAGGATTTCTGGATTTACATTGGCCAATTCTGCCAGGGAACCCCGTTCGAATACGGCCAGGAAATTTTCGAATACAGCCCACCTTGGGAAAACTATTATTACTTTTACTACATCTCAGACGAAGATGCCTGGCTGCAAAGCGAGTTTTTCTACTGGCTTATGCTAAACCAGCCAGATGTCGGGCAAAGTCAAGGTGATGCATTCTACTATATAGAATTCCTTACCATCCTGCAATAAAATCGATGATATTTTTTATTGTCGGTTCAATGAGGCGGCCCAACCAGGCCGCCTCATGTTTAGTATTCAGGAAGTTGCCCATATTTGGATGAATTTTGTATGATATTGGATAAAAAATGGTAAAATCTACCTAGATTTAAACCCGCACACAATTCAGGTCTGCAATATAGAGGGAAGGCTTCATGTCAAAAATTATTTCTGTCCACTCATTCCGTGGCGGCACAGGCAAATCAAACACCAGCGCCAATCTGTCCTACCTGGCCGCCTTGCGCGGTTTAAGGGTTGGGGTTGTTGACACAGACATCCAATCGCCCGGCATCCATGTCCTTTTTGGCATTGACGACCAGGACATGGGGCTTTCGCTGAACGATTATTTGTGGGGCAAATGCGACATTGAAGATGCCGCCCACGATTTGACCGCTTCGCTCGGGGCTGACGTTCAGGGCAAACTATTTCTGATTCCATCGAGCATCAAAGCCGGTGAAATTGCGCGTGTCCTGCGCGAGGGATACGACGTCGGCTTGCTGAACGACGGCTTCCATGCCCTGATTCAAAAGCTCAAACTCGACCTGCTGGTTATCGACACCCACCCCGGCCTGAACGAGGAAACCCTGCTCTCAATTGCCATCTCCGACGTCCTGCTGCTCATCCTGCGCCCAGACTCACAGGATTACCAGGGCACCAGCGTCACCGTCGAAGTAGCGCGCAAGTTGGATGTTCCAAAAATGTTCCTGATGGTCAACAAAGTACCCGAGGTGTTCGACGTGCAGGATGTCCGCCAGCGTGTTGAAAAAACCTACAACTGCGAAGTTGCCGCGGTTATACCGCACTCTGATGACCTGATGACCCTGGCCAGCGCAGGCGTGTTTTCGATGAGATTCCCTGACCACCCGGTGACGCAGATTTATCGCGGATTAGCCGACCGCGTCCTGGCTTGAGTTCAGGCTTCACCCAAATAACCCAAAAGTAAAAAGCCGCCCGCCAAGACAACACAAAGATGACGGGAGGCTTTTTAGTATAAAGCGAAACAAATCTTACAGGAAACCACATGGCTGTACGCACCCCATTTTTGAACATTAAACCCGAAGAAAAAAAACAAGTCTATTCGTTGATTCTTGTCCTGGCACTGGCCACCCTCGTGCTGGAACTGTCGGACGTGATTGCGACCGGCGGCTTTGTCAGCAACATTGGGCCGGATAATATTGTGTATTTGTGGATTATCGACATGATTATCACCATTGTCACAGCCGGGGTCTATGCCATGGCTGTCGACAAAATGGACCGGGCCAAACTAATCAAATGGCTTGCCCTGGGGTTCGCGCTGGTCTTCCTGCTCATGCGCCTCCTGTTTCTTTTCAACGCCCCAGACTGGGCGACCTACCCGCTGCTGTACATTTTGACCGACCAGTTTTACGCCATCTTTCCGCTGGCTTTTTGGGCCATGGTCAACGACCTTTACACCTCGTCTGAGGCCAAGCGGTTGTACCCCATCATTATCATGGGCGCGGCCCTGGGCAGCATTTCAGGCAACGGCCTGGCGGCTGTCTCGGGCTGGGTATTGCAACGAACAGGCGGTAGCGCGCCATCCTTGTTGATTATCGGAACAATCCTGCTGCTGGTTACGCTGGCTGTCTTGCAATTTGCCCTGCCAAAGCGAACCGTCAATGCGCGCCAGTCTCGCGACGAAAGCGTGGATGTAGGCCAAACCATCAAGGTCGGCTGGGATTACATCAAAAACGTGCCGATTTTCACCTTCCTGGCTATTTCGATGCTGCTCTCTGGCTTAGCCTTTACAATCATCGAATATCACTTCATTTTTGCAGTTGACCAGGCAGCCGCCCAAGACCCGCTTCAATTCCAGACTTTTTATGGTTCTTTCAAAATTATCTTGATTGTCAGCATCCTGGCTGTCCAGGCCTTCTTCTCTGGCCGCTTCCTTGAAAAAGTTGGCCTGAAAAATTCCTTCATTTTCCAGCCGGTGGCCCTGGCGATGAGCGGCGCGCTGGCCGCTCTGGTTCCCGGGCTGGTCGGGGCAGCCGGGGCAAAGTACCTGATGCGCCTGGTGCAGCAATCGTGGGATGAACCGGCGCGCAAATCGCTGCAAAACCTTATCCCTGACGAGCGCCGCGGGCGGGTTGCAGTCATGATTGACCGTTATTTTTACGATGTTTCTACGATTGTTGGCTCCATCGTCCTGGCGGTGCTGCTGTTCTTGAGAAATCTCTCGGTTATTTCGCAGGGACAGATTACCAACGTCTATCTCGGACTGGCGATTGTTGCGGCGCTGGTGGCCGTTGTTGCCGGGATTCGCCTGCGCGCCAAATACGAACAAAGCCTGCTCGATTGGCGATTGTCGCGCTCCCGCCGTAAAAGCGCCCTGGATGGTATCGAGTTTTAGCGCGGTATTTTATCGGTGATGATGTATGCAAAACAACGACGAATTCCTGGCGGCCTTAAAAGCCGAATGGTTCAAACGGTTTACAGAGATACTGGCTGATAAAACCGTCCCGCTGAGCAATCTTAAATGCCTCGAACTTTGTGAGGCGCGCTGCTGTCCACGAGTCGGGATGCGCCCGCTCAGCCCGGATAAAATTGCCAGCCCGGTCGTGGTTTTACTGCCATTTGAAATGGAATACATTATGGAAAAAACGGGCGTCTCAAAAGACGTTTTTCGCATCTGGCCGATTGACCTGACCCCCGAAATACGCCTGGAAATTGGGACGCTCGACCTGGGTAAGCCCTGTCCTTTTTTGCAAGCCAACCACCTGTGCGGAATCCATGAGCACAACCCGCTCGACTGCCGTACCTTTCCGTTGCTGCCAAGCCTCGACCCGGCAGGCAGCCTGGAATGGAGTTTGGGGGAGAACTGCCCTTCGCTGGCTTTCCTCAGCCCGGCGTTTTCAGAACACATGAAACGAACCTGGCGAGAGTTGCTCCCCATGATTCCGCGTTCCTGGTGGGACTTGTATGAATTTGCCGACCACTGGACAGGCTACCCCAAGCCAGCGGAATCAAACCATGCCGATTGAACTCCAACGCCCCCAGGGCGCCAGCCTGCATGTCGTGAATGGCGCCTCGCCCGAATTGCTTTCAGTTGCCTGCAACCTGTTTGCCGATATTTTCCCGGA
>JAGXRB010000297.1 GCA_018336075.1 Bacteroidota bacterium | reverse complement strand
TCGCCGTAACCGTGCTGGTTTAAAAGATCCTAACAAGCCGATTGGCACCTTTATATTTCTTGGTCCAACAGGTGTTGGAAAGACTTATCTGGCTAAAGTACTTGCCAAATACATGTTTGATACAGAAGATGCACTTGTACGCATCGACATGAGTGAGTACATGGAAAAGTTTGCTGTTTCGCGTCTTGTTGGTGCTCCTCCCGGATATGTTGGTTACGAAGAAGGTGGTCAGCTTACCGAAAAAGTTCGGCGCAAACCCTATTCCATCGTTTTGCTTGACGAAATCGAAAAAGCACATCCAGATGTTTTTCATCTCCTTTTGCAAGTGCTTGATGACGGTGTTTTGACTGACAGCTTAGGTCGTCGTGTCGACTTCAAAAACACCATTGTTATTATGACATCAAACATAGGTTCCCGACAATTAAAGGATTTTGGGCAAGGAGTAGGTTTCAGCACTTCAGCCAAAAACATGGCAAAAGCAACATATTCGCAGGGTGTGATTGAAAACGCCTTAAGGAAATCTTTTGCACCTGAGTTTCTAAACCGTATTGATGATGTTGTCATATTTGATTCGCTTCTTCGCGATGACATTCACAAAATCATTGATATTGAACTTGCTCATTTGTTTAAGCGTGTTTTAGAATTGGGTTACAAACTTGAACTCACCCCTGAAGCAAAAGATTATATTGCAGAAAAAGGATGGGACGAACAATTTGGAGCACGTCCACTCAAAAGAGCGATTCAAAAATATGTAGAAGATCCCCTTGCAGAAGAAATAATCCGCACAAAACTCCATGCGGGTGATTTAATACTTTTGGGATACAATAAAGAAACCTCTGACATAACAATTGAGGTTACTAAGAATGAGACGGTTAAATCTGATGCATAAGCCATTTCTAATCTGATATTTGTGAAAACACGGACTAATTGTTCGTGTTTTTTACTTTAAATACAATCAGTTTTACCTGGATGGAAATACGGACTATTTTATTGCCATCAAATTTAGAGTTTTTCTAAATAACGTATGCTAAAGCAGTTGCAGTAGATTGTTTGATGAAAAGTAGTAAGTTTGCGCAAATTAATTTAGATCAAATGAGTAAAAATCCAGTTTTAAAAGGAGGCGAGTTTCTTATCAAAGATGTTGAATTTCAGGATGTTTTTATACCTGAGGAATTTGATGAAGAAACAAAAATGATTTCAGAGTCTTGTCAGGATTTTCTTGAAACAGAGATATTTCCCAATCTTGACCGTATTGATAAGCAAGAACCGGATTTGATGGCTTCATTGCTCAAAAAGGCAGGAGAGCTTGGATTATTAGGGCTTTCAATACCTGAAGAATATGGTGGTTTCGAGCAAAATTTCTTAAATATAATGCGTGCCAACGAAGCACTTGGTTCGGGATATTCCTATTCTGTTGCTATTATGGCACATACAGGAATTGGCACTTTACCAATTTTATATTACGGAAACGAAGACCAGAAAGCTAGATACATTCCTCAACTTGCCTCCGGCGAATTGATGGCAGCCTATTGCCTTACAGAACCCGGAGCCGGCTCCGATGCTAACTCCGGACGAACACGCGCTGTTCTTTCAGAAGATGGAAAGCATTATATTCTGAATGGTCAGAAAATGTGGATAACAAATGGCGGATTTGCGGATGTACAAACCGTTTTTGCCAAAATAGACAATGACAGGGTGCTCAGTGCCTTTATTGTTGAACGCAAATGGGAAGGCGTAAGCATGAATCCGGAAGAAAAAAAGATGGGTATAAAAGGCTCTTCAACACGTCAGATTTTTTACAATGATGTTAAAGTACCTGTTGAAAATCTTTTGGGTAAACGTGGTGAAGGGTTCCGTATTGCGCTGAATATATTGCATTTGGGCCGTATAAAGCTCGGTGCAACCGTAGTTGGTGGAGCCAAAAGAGCTATACTTCATTCTGTAAACTATGCCAACGAGCGCAAACAATTCGGTAAGGCAATTGCTGAATTTGGAGCTATCAAACATAAATTAGCTCAGCAGGTTGTGCGAACATTTGCCACAGAGTCTTCCATTTATCGCGCAAGCAAAGACATTCAGGATAATATTCTAAAGCTGAAATATGAAGGACTAGAGCATGGAAAAGCCAATATTGAAGGCGTTGCAGACTATGCTATCGAATGTGCGCTGATGAAAGTGTATGGTTCAGAAGCCCTTGATTATGTTGTAGATGAAGCGGTGCAGATTTACGGAGGTATGGGATTTTCGTCAGAAACACCTGTTGACAGAGCCTATCGTGACTCACGCATCAACCGTATTTTTGAAGGAACCAATGAGATTAATCGTTTGTTGTCGGTTGACACATTGTTGAAAAGAGGCATGAAAAACGAAATTAACCTTTTTGAAAAAGCAAGAGAGGCATATGATACACGTTTTGAGGCAGAAAAACTAGAGGGTCTCCCCTATTTTGATGAAAAAACAGCTGCAGTACACAATTTGAAAAAAGCAGTTTTAATGCTTATACCTGGTATTTCTGAGGCTTTTGGACGCAAGCTTGCCGAAGAAGAAGAGGTGCTGATGAATCTTTCGGATATGCTGATGCAACTTTATGGATTTGAATCTACATTGTTGCGCGTCAAAAAAATTGAAAACATGAAAGGAACTGAAGCGAGTTTGCTATTCAGAGATATTCTTGATGTGCTTGCCCACGAGTCCTCATCAATCATAATGAAATCAGGAATTGATGCGATTGTTTCGTTTGCCGCAGCAGAGCAGCAAAACGAATTAATTAACGCAATGCAACAACTTTGCAGGTTAAATCCTATAAACGTGAAAGATGCCCGTAGAAGAATTGCCGAAAAACTGATTGAAGAAAACAGATATTGTTTTTAGATAAGGAATCATAGCAGTCTTTTGGATGAATCAAAATTCTGTTGAATAAAAAAAGTCCGCTGCATTCGATGTAGCGGACTTTTTGAATCTAAGACCAATTAAATCATGTTGTTATTTCAAAATATTTTTTGAAATAACTACTCTTTGAATTTGATTGGTTCCTTCATAAATTTGACAGAGTTTGGCATCGCGCATCATTTTTTCAACTGCAAACTCAGTGCTGTAGCCTTCTCCACCCATAACCTGAACAGCATCCGTTGTTACTTTCATCCCAATATCTGAGGCAAACATTTTCGACATTGCAGAGAGTTTACTGGCATTTCTCATACCGTTGTCATAAGCCCAGGCAGCGTTCCAGGTGATCAGTCGTGCTACCTCAACTTCTGTGGCCATATCGGCAAGCATAAAACTTACTCCTTGGTTGGCTGTGATTGGAGCTCCGAACTGAATTCTTTTTTTCGCCCAGCTTAGCGCTGTTTCATAGGCAGCGCGTGCGTTTCCAACGCTCAATGCGGCAACTCCGGTTCTGGTGCGGTCAAAAGTTTTCATGGCGATCAGAAACCCGGTGCCTTCATCACCCAGTCTGTTTGCTTCGGGGATTTCGACATCATGAAAAATGAG
>JAGXRB010000296.1 GCA_018336075.1 Bacteroidota bacterium | reverse complement strand
CAAATACCCGATGACAAAGCCAAAATTGAGCAATTGTGGTTCTTGCTCGATGGGCAGGATGTGATGCCTCAACTGGTGAATGATGACCTTACCAAAGGAATTATTCAATCAAAATTTGCCTCTGCCGACAACAAAGATATGGAAGCATTTGCTGATAAAATGAACCGTTTTATTGAGTCAAACCAAAACGAAAATTGCCACATAGAGCTTACCGGAATGCCATCGGTGTATGCGAAACTGAGCAGCAGTCTGATAAATAGTCAGTACAGTAGCTTGTTTATAGCTATTATAATGGTTGTGTTAATTGTGGGGCTAATTCTAAGGTCAGCATCAAAAGGGATTATAGCCGCTATTCCGGTGGTTGCAACAATTATTATCCTATTCGGATTTATGGGAATAGCAGGTATTCCGCTTGACATAGCCACCGTTTTGGTAGCCAGCATTGCATTGGGGATTGGTATTGATTACTCAATTCATGTTATCACAGGATTTAATTATCACCTCAAAGAAAACGGAGATGCCGAAAAATCAATAGAACAAGTAATTCTAATGAGTGGGAAGTCGGTTGTTATTAATGTAGTATCGGTTTCGGCAGGTTTTTTAATACTTCTGGTTTCTCAATTAGTGCCCCTGCAAAATTTCGGCTTATTGGTTGCCATTAGCATGTTTGGTTCAGGTTTTGGCGCCCTTACCTTATTGCCGGCTATCCTTATATTAGTAAACAGAAAACGTAAAATAACAGCAAATAATCATTAATCTTTAAATTTTATTATCATGAAGACAACACTTAGAACATTGGTCTTAACCGTATTAATTGGAGCAGGAACCGTTTTTTCTGCAAATGCACAGGATGCAACAACCATTTTAAAAAAGATGGACGATGTGATGTACTCGTCAAAAGACATGACAGGAAAAAACAAAATCATTTTGATTGACAAAAACGGGAAACAAGAAATCAGGGAAGCAACAATGCAGCAAAAAGGAACAGATAAACGTATGTTCAGGTTTACATCGCCCGCATCGCAAGCCGGCATAGCTGTTCTGTCGCTGCCTAACGATTTGATGTATTTGTATTTACCTGCTTTTGGAAAAGAAAGAAGGATAGCGACCAGTGCAAAAAACCAAAATTTTGCAGGTACTGATTTTTCATATGACGAAATGGAATCTGTTTTATATTCCGTAAAATATACCCCAAAATTTTTAAAAACTGAAGCAAATGCATCTGTACTTGAGCTTAAACCCAAAGCAGGTTCTGATTACTCAAAGGTAATTGTATATGTAAACAATGTAAACTATTATCCTGAAATGATGGAATACTATGATAAAGCAGGAAATAAGGTGAAAGAAGCAAAATACACTTTTAAAAAAATAGGCAATTACTGGAATGCTGCAGAAATTGAGATGACCGACCTGAAGAAGAATCATAAAACTAAAATGCAAATGTCGGATGTAAAATACGATACAGGGCTTACCGATGATGATTTTACAGTTAGAAAATTGAAACAATAAGATAGTTAGGAGGTAATTTATGAAGACTAAAAATTGTTTTTTATCGCTGATTTTGATTGTTGCCATTTCGGGTACAATGAATGCGCAAGAGGAAAGTAGCTTGAAGCTTTCGGGGGAACTGTTAACCGACCAACGTCTTCTGCTTAAAAACGACAACAATTGGGCATGGAACGAAAATCGCCTGTCCTTAAAACTTGATCAACGAGTAGCCGGCAATTCTAAGTTTTATAGCGAGATATGGTTACGCAATATAGGTTTACCCACAGTTGCTTCATCGCACGATTTGTACAACAAGGGTATCGTTGATCCTTACAATCTTGAAGTCAGAGAAGCCTATGTCCAACTAAATGGTTTCCTTACCAAGAATATAGACCTAAGCATTGGTCGTCAGCGTATTGTGTGGGGTACAGCCGATAAGCTCAATCCTACCGACAATCTTAATCCTTTGGATTTGGAGGACATTCTTGATTTTGGCCGTCGCAGGGGCTCCGATGCTATTAATGTGAATTACTACATTAATAACGACTTTTCCTTGCAGGGTGTTTTTATCCCATTTTTCCAACCGGCAAACATGCCTGTCGGTATTTTTGCAAATGCGCTGAATCCGAATATGGAACTACCACAAGGTATGGTATTAAAAAGTTTTTCTGATTCTTTAACAATGCCAAAGTATAATTTGGGCGAGAGCTCTACCGCAGGTTTGAAATTCAAAGGATTTGCCAAAGGTGCCGATTTCTCTTTAAGTTATGTTTGGGGATATGATGGATTGCCGTATAGTGCAAAAAATACTCTTACCCCTGTTGATTTAACCGGAGGCACAAGCATCCATTCGCAACTATCTTTTATCCGTACGCATAGTATTGGTGCTGATATAGCTACAAGTATTGCAGGTATTGGCGTTTGGGCAGAAGCGGCTGCTTTTATACCCGAAAATAATATCGTTATGACCAATGATTTATCAGCATTCTATCCAATGTCGCCTGTTCTGGTTACACAAGATTCACTTTTATTGGAAAAAAATAAGCCATACGTTAAATTTGTGATTGGAGGAGATTACAATTTTTCTGATGGATCCTATATTAATCTGCAATATTTACATGGTTTTATTCACGAAAGAGGTAATGACAACATGAACGATTATTTCTTTTTACGATATGAAAAAACGATTTTAAACAATAAACTAAAAATAGTACCCATTGGTGGTGGTTTTATTGTAACCGATTGGAAAAATATTAAAGACAATTATGCACTTGTTTACATGCCGGAGATTGCATACAAAGCCACGGATAATGCTGAAATAACTTTATCAACAGTAATTTTTGACGGGAAAGGAGACAATCTGTTTGCTAATTTGAAAGACTACAATATGTTAATGTTTAAGTTGAAGTATAGTTTTTAGAATAAACTTACCTTTCACCACTATTTGCAAGCATCCCGATATCGGGACCAAAGCCCCACTGCTTTTCCCGAACGTGCTTCTGGAAGCCAAGCGACACAAGCCACTGTGCAAACCAAAGTTTGCCAAAAAGTACGCCTGTCCAAACACGTGGAAGGACAAAAGATTGACAATAAGATGATTGAAAATATTGCCAGTTCGTAACATCATAGATAAAATATTGTGAGGGTACGTAATTACTTGAACCTTTCTGCCCCGCACAAGCTTTTGTAACGGCAGACAATTATGACGCCCGCAATCCTCAGCATTTCATATATGCTCGTTAATTGAATATTCCGGATCATACTGACCTTCATTCCGGGATATTGACCCCCCTTTAAAAAGGGCAGAATCATCCCCCGTTCGGCGTAGTTTGCAACTACGTCGCGATAATCTGCCGGTCTCCAGACCGCTGGAATCAACAAACTTTAGGTTGTTCTGATTGTTCAGAGTTCGGATTGTTTTATTTGGGGATTTGATTTAAAAGCATTTGGGAACAACCTTCTAAAGATTCAGCATGGTTTCATTATTGTCCTTTTGTTTCGGCAATGCCGAAAGCTTTCGGCACTAAAACCATCTGCCCAAACGATGGCTCGCGCACTCTTTGAAAACACAAGAAATCCTGGCAAAAAAGTGGGCTCTCCTGCGTGCGAGCCCAAACGGCCTA
>JAGXRB010000295.1 GCA_018336075.1 Bacteroidota bacterium | reverse complement strand
CCCCCAAAAGTTGATTGCTGAATAACATTTGCCCTCGATCGGGTCATCTTTCTTAGCTCTGCCGAAAGCTGATTCGCAATTTCCTGTTGTGTTTGATCACGTTGAGAAGGGTCTACCAGGGTCACGCGGACGAAACCTCCTCCACCCCACGCTCTTTCGGTAATCTTATCATAGTCGGGAATAATTTTTTCTATCAACTGTGCAACTTCAGTGATATAAGTTTGGTTAAACTCGTAAGTAGAACCTTCTTGCGACGACACGTTTACGTTAAATGAAGACCTGTCTTCAAGCGGTGCCATTTCAGCAGGAATATTGTTGAAAAGAATATAAATCAACACAAATGATGACCCAAGAATTGCTATAGCAATATATTTGTTTGCAAGAAATGTATCCAGAGACTTTTGATACACCCTGTTCATAGCGATAAAATACTTTTCAGATGCGTTGTAAGCTTTGCTTCTTTTATGCCTTGTTTTCAAGAATTTAGTTGATAACATCGGAGTAAAAGTAAGCGCCACAAAGGAGGAAATAGCTACGGCGCCTGCAATAACAATGCTAAACTCCCTGAACAGCCTTCCAGTCATTCCTTCGAGAAAAACAATAGGGATAAACACAGCCACAAGTGTGATGGTGGTTGAAATAATGGCAAAAAATATTTCATTCGAACCACTGATTCCTGCCTCAAGCGGAGTCATACCCTGTTCAATTTTGACATATATGTTTTCCATCATAACGATGGCATCATCCACAACAAGTCCGATGGAAAGAACGATGGCAAGAAGTGTAAGCACATTAATCGTATATCCGGCGATGTACATGATAAAAAAGGCGCCAACCAATGAAATTGGTATAACCAGAATCGGTATGATGGTGGTGCGCCAATCACGCAGAAAGACAAAAATGATAATTATCACCAATAAAAAGGCAAGGTATATGGTTGACTGCACTTCTTTGATTGAAGAACGTATATATTGGGTATTATCGAAACCAACATCATACTCCACATCGTCGGGCAGGTTCTTTTTTATAAATTCTAATCTTGCATAAATTTCATCAACAATATCGATGTGATTGGCTCCAGGCTGCGGAACTATTACTGCCGCGACCATAGGAATTCCGTTCATCTTCATTATTCCGCGCAAGTCTTCAGGCCCAAGTTCAGCACGCCCAATGTCGCTTACTCTTACAATTTGATCGCCTGTCTGCCTTAAAATGAGACTATTGAACTCCTGTGGAGTGGTCATCAGCCCCAAAGCTCTGATGGTTAGTTCTGTATTTGTTCCCTCTATGCTTCCGGCCGGAAGTTCAACATTTTCACGCAGAATGGCATTTCGCACATCAAGAGGAGTCATTTGGTAGCCTGCGAGCTTTGCCGGATCAAGCCAGATGCGCATTGCATAACGCTTTTCACCCCAGATCATAACTGCACTCACACCCGAAATAGTTTGCAATTGCTCCTTAAAAGTAAGTTCGGCAATTTCAGAAATTTCCAAAAGTGATCTTTGAGTGCTCTTAACCGCAATCATCATTATTGGACTTGCATCAGCATCGGCTTTAGATACCGTAGGCGGATCGCAGTCGCGGGGCAGAAAACGTTGTGCTTGTGACACTTTATCCCGCACATCATTTGCAGCAGCTTCCATATCAACCGTCAACTCAAACTCAACAGTAATATTACTGCTCCCTTGCCTGCTGCTGCTTGTTAGCGTACGAATACCAGGAATACCATTGATTGACTGCTCCAATGGTTCGGTTATCTGTGTTTCAATCACATCAGAATTTGCGCCGGGATAAGAAGTCCGGACAGATATTATTGGTGGATCGACGCTTGGAAATTCCCTGACACCGAGGTAAGTCATGCCGATCAAGCCAAAAAGAAGAATTACCAATGAAAAAACCGTGGCCAGAACAGGCCGCTTTATGCTTATTGACGACAAACTCATAGTTCAGAATTTACTAGGTTATTGGTTACCAGCGTATCAAGCTGAACAGGTATCTGATGCCTTAGTTGCAAAATAGCCGATGTAAGCAAGGTATCGCCAAAATTAAGACCTGATCTTATCTGAACATGCGATTCGGTGCGAAGACCAAGCGAAACTCTAACTTCATGTGCCTTACCATTTCGATAAACAAAAACTTTTTCCCCGTCCATTTCAGGAATGATTGCCTGGGTTGGCACTGAGATCGTGTTTTCTATTTGTGAAAGCAATGCTCTAACACTTGCGAAACGACCAGGTTTCAATTCTTCATCCAGGTTTGGATAAAGCGCTCTTACGATGATTGTGCGGGTATTGACATCTACTTTTGGTGCAACAGCATATACCCTGGCATCAAATGTTTTGTGAATTCCGTCCACAACAAAAGTTACCGTAAAACCAGGTGAAATCTCGCCTGCATATCTTTCAGGTACAGAAAACTCTAGCTTCAAAGGACTTATTTTCACGAGTTGAACTATTTTAGTTTGAGTGGTCGCAAATGCGCCTTCGCTTATCATCCTCAAGCCAACAACACCATCAAAAGGGGCTCGTAGTTCAGTTTCTGAAATGCGTGCTTTGCTGAGCAGAATATCAGCTTCTAAAGATTGTAATTCTGTTAAAGCCTGGTCATAACTTTCACGGCTGATGGCATCACTGCTAAGCAATTGCCGTTGACGAAACTCACGTTCCATACTAAGTTTGAGCTGAGCCTGAAGCTTTAAAAGCTGAGCCTGAAGTGGTTTGTCATTAATTTTAGCCATCAACTCACCCTTTTTAACGCGACTTCCTTCATTAAAAAGTATTTCAACCACCTTACCCGATGTTTCAAAAGCAAGTTCAACTTCCTCATCTGGAATCAATGATCCAGTACTATAAATCATTTCATTCATTTGTCTGGGCACAATAATATATCCGCTTGCAAACAAAGGTTGTCCTCCACCTCTCGAAGTCTGAGTTATGGTTGGAACACTATTTTTTGAGCCGGAATTTAGCCAGGGTTTTAGTTTAGGGTAGAAAATTATCCCAAGAAGAACCAAAATCAGTATGACAATAATAGAAGTCCTGAATGATTTTTTGGATGACAATGCCATTTGATAAAATTTAAAATCTTGTTAACTATGTTCATTTTAAGCATTTTATGTATGCTTATAACATCTCAAAAGGTGGTATCACAAAAGTACTAATAGTTATTTACATTTTACAAGAAATGATGCATTGATTTAAAATGCGCAATGCAAACTACCAAATAGATGAAAAATTCAAAAGCAGCCCTAAGAAGAAAGGATGGAAGATTGGTTTTATGTGAATTGAATGAATCAAAATGAAAAAAGCAGCCGGGGCTGCTTTAAGAGATGTGGAGCTGCAGGGAGTCGAACCCTGGTCCAAACAAGGAATACCTAAGCTTTCTACATGCTTATGCTGCTATTGGTTTTCGTACAGTGCAAGGAAACAGCCATCCTAAACCCTGTCTTATCTTCTGAATTTCGCTTTGGTGTCGAAGCTCCGCCAAAGCTATCCCGAAATTGATTAGCACCCCGTGATCAGGCCGGTATCAGGCATTTCCACCTGCGGGATGTCCCGTCCAAACACCTTGTGTCTGGATAAGCTTAACCTGATTTGATCAGACTAGGCTGCGAGAGCAAAATTGTTTTCGCCAATTGTTGTTCGCGATCAAGATTTACGAGCGTCATCGCAAGGCTCGGCATGCTTACATAACCATTC
>JAGXRB010000294.1 GCA_018336075.1 Bacteroidota bacterium | reverse complement strand
AGTTCCTCGTCATACAACCCGGCGCGCTGGATGATTGCGCGGGTATAGGCAGGGAAAGGAACCGTATCGGCCAGCATATTTGCGCCGCTCAGGGTGCGAAAGGCGGAGTTGCCAACCCCAAACGGTGAACTCATCGCCAAGGCAATCACAGATGCTAGGGGTGTTTCGCCAATCGTTTGCATTGGGCCACCAACGCCGTCAACGCCATCCGACTGGATATGGCGAACACAGTTGCTGACGTAGTCTGGCGCTATCAGGCAGTGACCATCGACTCGGATGATGATTTCACCTTTGGCCTGGCGCAGGGCGATATTCATACTGATGGGGACGATTTTGGCCGGGTTGTCGAGGAGTTGAAGGTTGAAGGTTGAAGGTTGAATGGTCAACTGCTGGATTTTCTGACGTGTGTCATCCGTTGACATGCCATCGACGATGATGATTTCGATTTGGCCGGGGTAGTCCTGCGCCAGGATGGCAAACAAGCAGCGGTCAATATAGGCGGCTTCATTGCGGATGGGGATGATGATGGTGACGGGAGAAAGTCTCATAAGGTACGCTTTGTTACTTCTTGATACAGGTTGATAACTCGGGTTATAATGCTAGTTTCATCCAGATCCAAGACCATTCCGCGGCTGCAAAGGCGCTTTCTACGTGACAAAACATCAGCAAGCGCTGCGGCCAGGCTTTCTGGACGATCGTCAAGGCAAACTTGACAACCCGGAATCAAAGCAATACGAGCACGAATATCGCCTACGTCTGTTGAAACAACCGGCAGGTTGCAAGCCAAAGCCTCCTTGACCGCATTGGGTGAGCCTTCAGTAGAAGAAGTGACCAGCAAAACATCGCAGGCATTCATATACAAGGGCATTTGCTCGTGAGCAACATTATGCGCTGTGACCAATTGTACTGACATGTCATCCGGGAGATGTGCGAGCGTTTCTTCCGCCAGCCAGTGACGTTTCTCAGTGCGGGCCGGATCGCCAACAAACAGTACCAGATGAGAATCGGCAGGCAGGCCAAGGGCTTGACGTGCCTCGCTCATAGGCAAGGGCCGAAACAACCAGGTATCAATGCCGGCAGGAATCACCTGATATGCGACACCGCGTGGCAACTGCCGGGCAAGCGACTCTGAAACCAGAACAACGGAATCGGCACGGGTCGTCACCCAACGACTGACATGGCGCAAAATATACCCTGCCAGGGTAACCCGTCCGCTCGCATCACGAATGCCTTGTAAATCGCTGCCGTGAAAAGTTACCACCACCGGACGCTGACGCTGGGAAAGCGCCACCAGGCCAGATTGGCCATGATGGGCATGAATGATGTCGTACTGGGCCAGGTCGAGGCGGTTAAATTTGCAGCTTGCACGCCAGTAATTCAGTGGATTTTTTCGCCCTAAAAAAGGAAAGACATCAACCCGCAGACCGTATTGCTTAAGACAGCGAATCTGATTAATGACGTGAATTCCGGTCACATCACCATCATACCGTGGCCATTCACTTGTGACAATCAGGACATTATACGGTTCAGGCGCCATCAATATCCAATCAGTTTTCTATAAAAAGCTACAAAGCGATCAGCCATTTTTTGCGATGAAAATTCCATTTGAGCAAGCTTCTTTCCGGCTGTACCCATTTCAGCACGCAGGAGTGAGTCTTGAAGCAATTTCTCGAGGGCGCAGGTGAATTGGGCTGTATTTCCCACGTCCAACACAAAGCCGTTAACACCATGCTGGATGATCGAAGGAATGGCACCGATCCGGTTTGCAATTATTGCCGTACCGGCGGCACATGCTTCCAACACTACATTGGGCATGCCTTCGGTTAGTGATGTCACACATAAGATATCAACACCGGCCATTAGTCTGTGTGTTTCGGGTATTGCCCCCGGTAAGATAAAGCGGTCTGGGGGTATACTATTAGAAGCTTGATGCAATAGATAGTTTTTTTCTGGACCATCTCCGATGATGGCTAATTTTGCTTTGGGGTGACGCTCTTGGATTTGAGAAAATACGCGTATTAAATATTCAAAATTTTTATTCGATGTCAGAGAGCCAATCCCTGCAACAAGCAAGCAGCCATCTGAAATCCCCAAATATTCTCGTGCGGTTGAGCGATCATATAACGCATCTGTTTCTACGCCATTTGGAATATATTCCACTGCCAAGCGGGGCTTTTTTTTTATAATATTATTAGCTTCTACAGGGCTATTTGTGACCAGACCCTGCAGTCCCATCAGGCTTAGGTTGTATCTGAGATTGCCATAGGCTTTGATTGAATATTCCTCATTGCCTCGCTCAGAGCCAAGCCGGACTGGGACATGCGCTGCGGTGCCGCAAAGTGCCGCGTAGATATTAGTATAGAGAGACCACGAGTGAACTATAGTGGGAGCGATTTTTGATAGTTCACGCGTTAAGCTAAACAGCCGTTTCACTTGGGAAGAATTTTTTGGAATATCGCAAATCTGAAGGCTCAAATTTTTAAGCGGAGCTACCCAATAATCTGATTCGCTAGGGTTTAAATTAAAAACAGACACTTGCCAGCCACGCGATTTTAGCTGACCAGCCAGCAAATAGAGCTGCCTTTCTGACCCTCCTAAACCAAGCTGCCCAACGATATAGGCAACTGACATAGCTCGGTTATCTTCCACGCTTTGTTCTGGTCTCATAGTTTTGTGTAAATATTCTTTCGTAAGCCTCGCCCTGCGCCATAGAAAAAACAACCGATAACGCGCTGGGCCTCTGTAGCACCCGCACCATAAAGAAAAGTTGTTTTTCTACTTTCCTCGCACCCAAGGTACCTTCAATAAAAGCGATACGCAATTTATTCAACGGCATTATCATCAAGATTGAGTGAATTATCCAGAAATTGCTGCTGCCAGGACTCTAAGACGAGAAGGGTCCAGATATGTTGAGAATTATCAAACCGGCCACTTTGGTGTTGATCAAGGATTTTTTTTACTGTTTTAGACTCAAATAGCCCTCGCTCAACAGCCCGACGGCAGAGCAAGGTTTCACAAACCATATCGCGCAACTCATTTCGGAACCAACTATCAATCGGCACCCCAAAACCTTGTTTTTTTCGAGTTCGGGTGATCTCAGGCAATAGGTCAGCAAAAGTTCGCTTTAAGATGATCTTCTGACGTTTGTATTTTTCTGGTAATCTAGCAGCCAGTTCAACCAGACGATAATCGAGAAAAGGCGAACGTCCTTCCAGCGAGTTTGCCATACACATCCGATCCATTTTAACCAGCAAGTCGCCGGGAAGGTAAGCTAGAATATCCGCTCGTAACATCTGATCCAGAGGCCCCAGTTTGTCACTGGCGCGAAACATGGAAAGTAAATAATCTTCAGATGTAGTGTGACTGACTTTCCTGACAAGATTAGCAATCTCTGGCAAATAAAGGCCTTCCCTTAGAACATGGGGAAAGGTAGTACACTGCCGAAGATAATGCTCGCTGAATGAAAGAGGCGCCACCTTCACAAAAGTTCGCCCACGTTGAAGAAGACGCCCATAATTCAGACTTTCCGGCCAGGCATCAAGGATGGACTTTAACAGTCCACCTATGAGCCAATCCGGTAACCGTGAAAGCCGATGTAGTTTCTGGGTGGTTGTATAGCGATTGTAACCGCCAAAGGTTTCATCTGCTCCATCCCCGTTCAGAACCACGGTTACCTGTTGTCGCGCAATCTGGGCGACATAATAGGTGGGTATGGCCGAAGCATCTGCCATGGGCTCATCCAGAAAATGAACAACCTT
>JAGXRB010000293.1 GCA_018336075.1 Bacteroidota bacterium | reverse complement strand
ACCTTGCCTGTTTTCTGAGCCACCGTATTGCGGCCATTGCTTCAGTGACCGGCACCATGACCAATGCCAACCTTAATGCCTGTAGTCCACAGCGTCCTGTGCCTGTAATGCAGATTCACGGTACAGCTGATAATACGGTCCCCTACAATGGTAATATTTTCTTTGTGTCAGTCCCAAACCTGATTAATTACTGGGTGACACACAATGAATGCGACCCGGCACCGGTCATGACGCCTGTTCCGGATATAGACCCCAATGACGGTTGCACAGCTGAGAACTACCTATACAGCAACGGGGCAGATGGTGCAACAGTTGAACACTATAAAATAATTGGTGGTGGACACTCCTGGCCAGGAGCACCTGTAAACATCAACGTAACCAATATGGACTTCAGTGCCAGTGAAGCAATTTGGGGGTTCTTCAGAAAATACTCACTTAATGGCCTGATCACTGACTCAAAAGAAATAATTCAACCCGCTTTCAACCCGACGATCTGGCCAAACCCATCTAAGGGAGATATTCAGCTGTATATGCCCTGGAATGGGGCAAAAAATATTACTGTTGTAAACCAATTGGGGCAAAAACTTTTCGAACTTACAACATCAGAAAAATGGGTGAACCTTGAGATAAATCAGAGCGGTGTGCATTTTGTGATTATCGGTTTTAATGGTCAAACCATCAGCAAATCTATTATTATTCATTAAGTTAAATTTATGAACATAGCCATTATAGGAACAGGTAATGTAGGCGGTGCTCTGGCACGACGCTGGGCCGGCAAAGGACATACGATTGCATTGGGTGTGCGCGATATGGAAAACTTTAAGGGCAAAGAATTGCTGTCCGTACCCGGAATAAAAGCAATGCCGGTGCAACAGGCCGTTTCATCCTCAGCAGTTGTGCTGCTGGCCACCCCAGCACCGGCAGCCATTGAAAGCGCACGCGCTTTGGGTAACACCGAAGGAAAAATAATTATTGACGCCATGAATACCGTGATGGGACGAGGGCCTGCCGGTTTCAGCAACACAACCGATGCCATCCTTGCCAACACCGCAACAAGGGATGTGGTAAAATGCTTCAATACCACAGGAGCCAACAATATGGACAACCCACAATATGGCGATGCTGCCATTGACATGTTTATGGCCGGTGACAGCAAAGAAGCAAAGAAAGTTGCCAGACAATTAGCACTGGATGCAGGATTTGCCGAATGTTACGATATGGGTGGAAACGACCGCTTCCAACTCATGGAGCAATTCGCCTTTGTCTGGATCAATCTGGCCATGTTTCAGGGAATGGGACGCAATATCGCCTTCAAACTTATGAAGAGGTAATTACAAGAATACCTAAGCAGCATTGTATTTGCTGATTTTTGTCTCCGCTGATCATTTGCGAAAAATTGCTGCTCTCTCTGCTGATTGATTATCAGTAATTTTTAAATTAGTTTGCTTCCTCCTGCCACAATTTACACCTATTTTTGCTGAAACTCAGGCAACCATTTCCTAAGATGGTGTTATACCTTTTAAGGATAGTTTATGGGCAGCAATTCAAACGGTTCAGCAAACAAGTCGGTGCGGAAAGACAAACCCGGGTCATACTCGCTGGGCCAATTACGCCAGGGCGACCGTAAAGCCCTTGCCGCCTTCTTTGATCAAACCGCACCCATGCTGCTTGCAGTTGCCATGCGTTATCTTGCCAACAGGCAGGATGCAGAAGATGTAATGCAGGACTCGCTGCTGAAAGTGCTTCAATCTTTGGACAGTTTCACACCCATGAATGAAAAATCGTTCGAAGCCTGGACAAAGCGAATATGTGTGAATCAATCTCTGAACTTCCTCAGAAAAAACAACCGCTTCAATGAAGTGAGCAATCTCGAAACCGAACGCATCATCAATACGCAGGCAGACGAGGATCCTGAAGATGCAGAACTGCCTGCACAGATTGAACCCGGCCACCTGCTTGAATGTATTGCCCGGCTTCCGTCAGGATACAGAACAGTAATGAACTTATATGTTTTTGAAAGTTTCAGTCATAAAGAAATAGCCGAAACACTCGGCATATCCGAAAATACGTCAAAAACACAGTTGCACAAGGCGCGCAAGTTTCTGAAAGCTGCTGTGTCGGAATACTCAACCATCAAAATGCCTTGAGTTATGAAAGAAAACCATGAAATAGACAAACTGCTTCGCGATGCTTTAGCCGGCAACACATTACAGCCCTCAGACGAGAGCAGAAAGATGTTTCTGGACAAAGCGGTTTCAATGACGCCCGTCGCCAAACAAACACACCACAGAAAAATAATGTGGGTTTCCGGCATCATCATCCTTTTGTTATCCGGCATTATATTGCTTTGGTTACCTGATTCCGGAGATAAAACCGACAGTCTCAACACACCTTTAACAACAACTGAAAAATTTGTTGAATCAGCAGAATATGAAAACATTACTCCGGAAACCTTGTCTGACGAAAAAGGAGCTATACCACCTATTTTATTGAATGAGCCTTACCCATCAATATCATTAAACAAAGAAGATACACAAAACCAAAGCAATCTGCTTCAGCCTGACGATAAAGTACAGCATTCAACACATGCTCAGGCTGCACCTATGGATAGCATTTCGGAAACAACTGCCGAAGAACAAGGTACAGAAGATGAAACAACTTTTGAAAAGGAAGTTGCGGAAACATCAGAAATAGAACAAAAACCCGGCATTGACGCTCCTGAATCTGAAGCAAGCCTGAAACTAGCCTCTGAGATGAAGACCGACCACCACAGAAATTGGGGGATCAGTCTTTTCTACCGACCTGAAATGATTTTCAACATCATCGAAAATGACAAACTGATCCATAATGCCGGATTTGAAATCCAATACAGATTTTTCGGCGACCGTTACAGTATGCGTA
This sequence comes from Bacteroidota bacterium, assembly GCA_018336075.1. Taxonomy (GTDB): domain Bacteria; phylum Bacteroidota; class Bacteroidia; order Bacteroidales; family F082; genus JALNZU01. The sequence goes on along the minus strand of JAGXRB010000293.1, from coordinate 1,529 downwards.
CAGGAGCAGCCCTGTCCGTAAGCAAAGGTTATTACGAATATGCTGCTGTTTACAATCAGTTTCTAGGCACATATTCTGTATTGGATTCAATATCTTTTACACTGGCAGCCAACAATTTTCATCTTATCCCCACCTATTACAAGTCAGAAAAAGATGTGCATGACACAAGCACAAAAACAGATTATGCGAAAGTTTTCAAACAGCACATCTATCTGCAGATACCCCTCGAATTCGGATATGATTTCATTATGCAACCCAAATACCGGATGGGATTTCGCTTCGGGCCTACTCTGTCAGTTCTGGCCAACCGAAAACCGGTATCCTTTGCCTTTGATCCGGGAAAAGACAAGCTTATTCAAATCAACAGGATAACGCCCGAACGCATCAAAACTAATTTTCATTTTTCGGGAGGCATAAACTATAGTTACCTCATTAATGGGTTTGTAGTTGAAGCAGAACCTCGCGTGGCCTACTATTTCAATTCTGTATATGAAAAATCCAATACTTCTTCACCACCGTTTAGCTTCAGCATCCGTATTGCTATCGGTATTTATTAAATATGCTCAGGCAACCTTTTCAATATTGATTGTTATTATGTCAGATAAACCTTAAAACTTGAATAAAATGTACCAATCCCTGAAAAAGCTTCTGTTTCTGCTTGCCATAGTGCTCCAGAGTAGTTTTGTCTTCGGACAAGTTCCAACGATATTTGTCAGCGGGCAAATAACATACGCCGACAATGGTTCACCCGTTGTCAATCATCCTGTTACCATTACTATTTTCTATGTCAACGACACCATGAATGGCATGACCTTTTTGGTAAGCACCGGCCCATCGGGCAATTATGATTTCAGCACTCCTTTCAATGCATACAGTGCATCTGTTACGATAGAAATCCCTGATTGTAATGGCACTGTACAATCGGTAATACACTATGTTGACTGGAACAATAGTTTTATCGTTCAGGACTTTTCATATTGCGCCTCAGGAAATGATTGCCAGGCAGGATTTACCTACCAGCCCACAGATCCGCTGGGACTAACTATATCCTTTCTGGATTTATCCATTGGAAATCCAACAAATTGGCAGTGGGAATTTGGTGATGGAACACTGTCATTTGAACAAAATCCAGTACACACCTATTCCGCTCAAGGCATCTATGAAGTGTGTCTGACCATATCAAACGACTCTGCCGGATGCCAGAGTATCATTTGTCTTCCTGTGATGGTGGGAAACGACACCAGTTTCTGTCAGGCTGCGTTTGAATCTTTTCCGGCCCCAAACAGTGGACTCACTATCGGATTTAACGACCTTTCGGTTGGCAGTCCCGACAGTTGGTACTGGGATTTTGGCGACAACACATTCTCAACTGAACAAAACCCGGTGCACACTTACGATCAGGAAGGTGTGTATAATGTGTGCCTGACTATTTCAAGTACAGACAGCAGCTGTTATGATCAGTTCTGTGCATTTGTGGTTGTAAACAATGCTTCGGGCTGCATGAGCATGTTCAGCTGGTTCCCCTCAAT
>JAGXRB010000292.1 GCA_018336075.1 Bacteroidota bacterium | reverse complement strand
CCAAAATCGCCGCCGAGCAGTTCCTGCAACCGGCGGGCGCGCTCATCTTTCGCCTGGCGACGCTTTACGGGCTTTCGCCGCGCACGCGCTTCGACCTGATTGTCAACCAGTTTGTGCTAGACGCCTACGCCAAACGCGAACTGCTGATTTACCAGCGCGGCTACTCACGCTCGTTTGTGCATGTGCGTGATGTGGTGCAGGGCCTGCTGCTCGGGTTGAATGCGCCGCGCGAGAAGGCCGAGGGCCAGATTTACAACCTGGGCAGTGCGGATGGCAATTTCACCAAAGACCAGATTGTCAGTTTTGTGATTAAACGCCTGCCTGAGACAATTGTGCAGTACAAAGACCTGACCTTCGGCGGCGATATGCGCGATATAACGGTTTCATTTGAGAAAATTGGGCACGAGTTGGGTTTTTCGGCCACCCTGACCGTCGACGATGGCGTGCGCGAAATCGTCAACGCCCTGCGCCTGGGCATGATTACACACCCACAGGCGGAGCAGTATCGCAATGCAAGGTTCATTGTGCAGTAAAAAGGGTTAACGCAAAGACGCCAGGGCGCAAAGGAGCAGAGTTTTTTGAGATTTTCTTAGCGACTCTGCGGTAAGGTTTTCTCTGCGTCTCTGCTTCTTGGCGACTCTGCGTTACAATTTTTCTATAAGGAGAAATTATGGCTGAAAACTTCTGGCAAGGTAAACGCGTTATGATCACAGGTGGGGCTGGTTTTCTCGGTTCTTTTGTGACCGAAAAACTGGCGGCTCGCGGAGTAGCAGATATTTTAATTCCGCGAATCGAAAACTATAACTTGACTGACCGAGATGATATCAAGCGATTGCTCGACGATTCACTACAACCTGCTGATAAAGTCCCTACTCATCTTCAGCATTCAACCTTCAACATTCAACCTTCAACATTAATCCTTCAACCCGAAAATATGGTCATCATCCACCTGGCCGCCAACGTCGGCGGGATTGGGGCAAATCGCGAGCACCCGGCGGAATTCTTCTACGACAACCTGATGATGGGCGTTGAGCTGATGCACCAGTCCTGGCAGCGCGGCGTTGGCAAATTTACCGCGATTGGCACGGTTTGCGCCTACCCCAAGTTCACGCCCGTCCCGTTCAAAGAAGAAGACCTGTGGATTGGCTACCCCGAAGAGACCAACGCGCCCTACGGCCTGGCCAAGAAGATGATGCTGGTTCAATCGGAAGCCTATCGCCAGCAGTACGGATTCAACTCGATTTTCGTCCTGCCGGTCAACCTGTACGGCCCGCGCGACAACTTCAACCTGCAAACTTCGCACGTCATCCCGGCCCTGATTCGCAAGGCCATCGAAGCCGGCGAACGCGGCGACAAGGAACTGGTTGTCTGGGGCGATGGATCCCCGACCCGCGAATTCCTGTACGTGGAAGACGCCGCCGAGGGCATCCTGACCGCCACCGAGAAATACAACTCATCTGACCCGGTCAACCTGGGTTCGGGCTATGAAATTTCGATCAAAGACCTGGCCGAGATGATTGTGCGCCAGACCGGCTACCAGGGAAAACTGGTCTGGGACACCGAAAAGCCCAATGGCCAGCCCCGCCGCGGCCTGGACGTCTCCCGCGCCAAAGAACGCTTCGGCTGGAGCGCGCAGGTTTCATTCGAAGAAGGCATGCGCCGCACGATTGACTGGTTCAAAGCCAATCGGGACAAAATCCGTTAGTTTCGTTTAGTAGGGGCGACCCGCTCGGGCTTACCGACGGCCATTTTCAGGCAAGAAATCATTGCCAACAATGATGCTCGATGGCCTTGCAGGGTCGCCCCAACCCATATAAAAATGACCGAACTCACCAAACCTGAACCAACAACCGTTTATATCAAGGCCAGTTCCGGCTTCGCCGCGCTGAACCTGGGCGACCTGTGGCGCTATCGTGAACTCATATGGTTCATGATCTGGCGCGACATCAAGGTTCGCTACAAACAGACCGCCCTCGGCGCGGCCTGGGCTGTGCTCCAGCCGGTGATGAATATGCTGGTATTCAACTTCCTGTTTAATGGCGGCGTGACCAAACTGCCGGTGGATGGCGATATTCCCTATCCGCTCTTTTCATTTGCTGCGCTGCTCCCGTGGGGATTGTTCACCACAGCCCTCAACTCCGCCAGCCGGTCGCTGACCTCGAACACCAATATGATTACCAAGACCTACTTCCCGCGCCTGATTCTGCCAATGTCATCGGTTCTTGGCGGCCTGCTCGATTTTGCCATCGCCTTTGTCATCCTGCTGGGGATGATGTTCTACTACAACTACCTGCCGGGCTGGGAAGTGCTCTGGGCGCTGCCGGTCTTCCTGCTCCTGTCGATTGTGACCGCCCTGGGCGTTGCCCTGTGGCTCTCGGCCATCAATGTCCAGTACCGCGATGTCGGCTATGCCCTGCCTTTCCTGACCCAGTTCTGGTTTTTCCTTACCCCGGTGGTTTACTCGTCGAAAGTATTTTCGGAGCAATGGCAGCTCATTTACGCGCTGAACCCGATGGCAGGCGTGGTCAACGGATTCCGCTGGGCGCTGCTGGGAATCGGCAACCCGCCTGATTTATTTGTCGGCATTTCAGCAGTCATTTCCGTCATCATCCTGCTCACCGGCCTGGTGTACTTCAAAAACATGGAACGCACTTTCGCAGATACGATTTAGTTACTCGATATTCGATACTCGAATAACCAAATAACGAGTGTCGAATATCGAATATCGAGCCTTTATGACAATCGCCATTAAAGTAGAAAACATTTCCAAACGCTACAAAATCGGTCTCGCCTCGCAGCGCTTCCAGTATGGCATGCTGCGCGACGTGCTGGTCGACACCGCCAAAGCCCCCTTCCGCTTTGCCGCCTCGCTTTTCGGCAAGCAACTCGCCGACCCGGGCCGCAACGCCGACTACATCTGGGCGCTCAAAGACGTTTCTTTCGATTTGGAAGAAGGAAAGGTACTCGGTATCATTGGCCGCAACGGAGCTGGGAAATCGACCCTGCTCAAAGTTTTATCGCGTGTGACCGAACCGACCCGTGGCGCGGTCACCGTGCGCGGACGGGTTGGCTCCCTGCTGGAAGTTGGCACCGGTTTCCACCCCGAACTGACTGGCCGCGAGAACATTTACCTAAACGGAGCGATTCTCGGCATGAAACGGGCCGAAATTGAGAAAAACTTCGACGAGATTGTGGCCTTTTCGGAGGTCGAGCAGTTTATCGACACCCCGGTCAAGCGCTACTCCTCGGGCATGTACCTGCGTCTGGCCTTTGCGGTCGCCGCCCACCTCGAACCGGAGATCCTGGTCGTGGACGAAGTGTTGGCGGTTGGCGATGCCGAGTTCCAGCGCAAATGTCTGGGCAAGATGAACGATGTCGCCGCCCAGGGGCGCACCGTGCTGTTCGTCAGCCATAACATGAGCGCCATCCTGCGCCTGACGCAGGATGCCATCGTCATGCAGAAGGGACAACTCGTCAAACGCGCCCCAACCGCCGAAGCGGTCGATTTCTATCTCGCCAGCGGACAGGCCCAGGCCGGGGAGCGCATCTGGGGTGCTGACGAGGTCCCGGCCCAGTCCGCGCCCTTTGTCCCGCTCTCGCTGCGGGTTCGCGATGCGCGCGGCACAGTGGCCGATAGATTGCGCTCGACCGAACCAATCACACTGGAGATGGAATACCGCCTCGACGCGCCCGTCACCGGCCTGCGGGTCGGAATCTACCTGGGAACCGTGCGCGGCGAATACGTCTTCACCTCCTTCGATGTCGACGACCCGACCCTGTACGAAAAACACTCCACCCGCCAGCCGGGGCATTACGTCTCCCGCGCCAGCCTGCCTGGCGACCTGCTCAACGAGGGCCGCTACATTCTGGGTGTTAACGCCAGTTCCTTTGGCGTCAAACGCTACTTCATGGACGAAAACGCCCTGGCCTTCAACATCGACCCGATCGGCGCGCCCGGCATCCAATGGGCCGAACAGCGCCAGGGGCCAATCCGGCCACGGTTGAATTGGGTGATTGAAAAAGTGTAAAAGCGCTAATTCGATACTCGAGTATCGAATGTCGAATATCGAATATCGAACTATGTCCATAAAAGACCTCCTCGCCAAAATCCCCTATACCGCTGACCTGTACGATGCGATTCGCCCGGTGCGGCCTCGGACGCGTTACAACCTGTCCCAACTGGAGAAGGCCCTTCCGGGGGCGGTTGAGCAAACGCGTCCGTTTGCAGAAAAAGCGCCGAAGGGCAGGAAGATCGTCCTGTTTGCGACCCTGCATTACTGGGTCGAGCAGGCGGCCATCATCGGGCTGGCCCTGCGCGGGATGGGGCATGAGGTCACCATCGCCTATTTACCCTACGGCGATTGGGACAAGGAAATCAATGCCTTCGATCTACGCCGCCAGGATCTGTATACGCGGCGGGTTTTGAAGCCGCTTAAGGGGCTGATTC
>JAGXRB010000291.1 GCA_018336075.1 Bacteroidota bacterium | reverse complement strand
ATATTGGAGAAGGATTTTGGACATGTCCGCCTCAGGAGGAGGTGCAGGTCTTTGGAGGATACATCCGTCTCAGGAGGATGCATCCGCCTCAGGAGGACTGTATTTGCATCAATTATAACGATAAAGCATTGACAACTTAAGTTGACAGACTGCTAATAATTGGAGGACTAAAATAATGGATATAATATTTTTACTTGGTGCGGTTCAGGCTTTCTTCTTTGGGATTCTACTTTTAGATAAAAAAAAGAACAGACTTCCTCCAAAATTGCTTTTGCTGTTCTTCAGCATAATTGGTTTTGTGTTGATTGAACATTATTTATTTCAAAGAAAGATCATATTCGAATACCCACATTTGTTGGGACTTACATATACTTTCCCAATAATATTAGGGCCAATTTTGTTTTTTTATACAAAATCTTTGGTAGATGAAAATGAAGCAATTTTGTTTCGAAATTTTTTATTTCACACATTACCGTTTTTATTCGTAGCCACTTTTTTAATTTTTGACTTCTATTTTATAAGCCCGCAAGAGAAGTTAGTTTATTACGAAAATGAAACACTGGGGCAGACTTCAGTTTTCTTTTATATTGCCGAATTCTTTATTAATTTTTCTATTCCTTTTTATTCGATAGTTTCCCTTCTTTTATTGAAGAAGCACCTTGAACAAATCAAATCAAGCTTTTCGAACACAAAAGACTTAGACTTGCATTGGTTAAAAATAGTTTTGATTTGTATGGTAATTGTTTCATTCGTGTCTATATTGATGGGCTTGTTAAGTGATTTTTTAAATTTTATCTCTTATGAAGACGGAGACCATTTTATGTACATCACTCTTACTGTAATAATCTATTTTTTAGGTTATTATGGTATTAAACAAAAACCTGTATTGTCACATGATCATCCAGTTCTGCAAATCGAATCTGCTCCAAATCTTAAACCCAAATATGCAACTTCATCCTTAAAAGATGTTGAAAAGGAAAAGCTTATTAAACAGCTTACCAAATCTATGGAAAACGAAAAACCATATTTAAATGAAAACCTGACTTTAAAAGAATTGGCGAACAAACTTGAAACGACACCCAATAATCTTTCCCAAATAATTAATGAAAAGTTTAATAAAAATTTTTACGAGTTTATTAATGAATACAGGATTAATGAAGTAAAAAGTTTGTTGTCTGACCCAAAATATTCTCATTATTCTATCCTTGGAATAGCCTTCGAGTGCGGATTTAATTCAAAATCAACCTTTAACAGCGTGTTCAAACAACTCACCGGTAAAACGCCAACTGAATTCAAGAAAACTGATTTTGACTTGCCCGGCTGAGTCCAATCTTCCCTAATCGGACATTCCAATGTTTTCTATAACAATACTTGTAGTCCGAACTTACACTTTCGGGCATTTGTCACAACACCAAAATGTAGTTTTGTCAGAAACTTTAAAAGAAATCGGATGAAGACAAAACAAATCCTTCTCCCAATTCGCTTGCAATTGAAGGTGATTCAATACTGGACGTCCGGACCATCTCCACATCAGGTAGAAAGAACATGTGCTACCGTCTATCTCAAAGTATTTTGAAACTAAAACGTAAAAGTAGAAATATGAGCACTAATCAACGTATGTATTATATTGACTGGTTGAGAGTTATAGCCTTCGGTCTGCTATTTGTTTTTCACTCCTTTCGCTTGTTCGATACCTATCCATGGCATTTGAAAAACCCTGAAACAAGCATTTCGATCAACTATATCATTGAATTTATGCATAGTTGGAGAATGTATATTATTTTTCTGGTATCAGGTGCCGGTACTTATTTCGCGATGAAATCCAAAAGGCAAAATTTCTTAAATGGAAGAATAAAGCGGCTGATCATCCCCTATATTTTTGGTGTTCTTATATTGATCCCTCCTCAAAAATTCATTGAAGCTATTCAGCAATCAGGATTTGAAGGCAATTATTTTCTATTTCTGACACAATTGCCAAATGGTTTAATAAATGAAAATTTTGGGTGGAATCTCTTATGGACTGGATATTTAGGATACCACATCTGGTATTTGGTTTATTTATTCGTTCAAACAATTTTGTTTCTCCCGCTGTTCAAACTTATACTTAGATACCAAAATAATGTGTGTGAACAATCCAGTAAATTATTCCGGTCATTTTATAGTTTTTGGCTTATCATCATACCGTTTGTTTTGCTTGAGCTTCTTTTGCGACCTGTATTTCCTCAATATCTGAACTGGGCAGATTTCGCAACATTTTCACTCTATTTCCTTTTTGGGTTTCTTTTGCAAATCAATCAGAAAATCATTCTATTCATCGAAAAAAATGCTTATAAATTTCTAACAATAGCCATCTTTTGCTGGAGTTTGTATTTAATCAATAGATCTTTTCTGGACAATATTTCAATACCAGAATATACATTGAATTACTTTTTCACAATCATTTTGAAAAACCTGAACAGCATATGCTGGGTATTTGCATTTATAGGACTTGGAAAGAAATTTCTGGATTTTAATCATCGCTATTTGAACGATCTCAATCAAGGAATTTTACCTTTTTACATCCTGCACCAAACCGTTATTGTGATTTTTGGATATTTTGTTGTTCAATGGGAATTATCGATTTTGGAAAAATTTCTTGTTATTCTTTCAACATCCTTTATTGTTACTATTGGCCTGTACCAAATCATAAGGAGAAATAATACAATGAGATTTTTCTTTGGAATGAAAAGAATGGGAATAAAACCTGGCAAGACCAGCGTATTCCAGGAAACCCCAAACCAAAATGAATAGAATAGTACAAGTTTCATCTCATTTGGCCTTGCAACCTTCCTGATAATTTCTTGTGAAAGAAACAAGGAGAAAGAAAGCCATAATGAGTTTTAAAAAAAATGCATAAACTTGCGATTGGAAATTAATTTCAAACTTAAACGGAATGACAATGAAAAAGAAGTTTCAACTAAACCCCGCAACAGGTATGGCAATGGGTGCTATTGTTGCAGCATTGATTTCAATAATTGTTCAACTTGCTACAAAAGACAGCTCTGTTTGGTTATGGTCAATTCCCATTGGGATAGCAGTTGGATTGCCTATTGGAATAGCAGCAAATGAAAAAAAGAAGTTCTGATAATAATTAGTAAATACTCATTTAAAGTGAAAATTATATGAATGAAACAAAAATATTGACCTTACACCCAGATGGAAAACAAGGGGTCAACATTCTTTTAAGAAGATATGAAGAAATCAAAACATTCATCCTTTCAAAGCTAGAAGAACATTCGGATATAGGTTTTGATGAATTAACTGACCTTGCTGTAAAAGAGCTTTCTGAAAGTTTTGACGGCAAAGTTGTTTGGTATATGGTTACGGTAAAACTTGACCTCGAAGCACGGAAATTAATAGAAAGAGTTCCAAAAACAAGTCCACATAAACTCAGATTAACCAAAGAATCATGAAAAAACTAAAAATACCTGCAATTCAGATTAAGGAAAGTATTTTAAATCACTTTATTCAAGGTGTTATTGTTTTTGCAAGTGTATTTCTGGCTTTTTGGTTAACAGAAGTTAGGGAGAACAGTAAATCAGAAAAGGAAGTTGAAATCGCACTCAAAAGCATAGCACTCGAATTAAGCCACAATCACAACAGAATTGTATATACTTTCAACTATCATTACAAAATCTCACAACAGATTGATAGCATTGCAAATCAAAATCCTGACACTTTTGGAGAACTTCATGGCTTCCAACTAAAAGCTTGGCATGGTGTTCAATTACCAATGCTTCGCTCAACTGCTTACAAAACTATAACAAATTCGGGTTTAGTAAGTAAGCTGAATTTTGAGACACAGAAATCTCTTGCTGATATTTATTCTGTACAAAAACTCATTGAAGATGCTGACAATTCAATCATTGAATTGACAATAAACGATTTGGAGTTTACGAAACTAAGAAAAGTGAGGCACTTGTCAAGTTTATACCTTGACATACTTCCTGATGTAATAGGTTTCTATCAAAAGTTTGGGTATCCGTTGCTCAAAGACAAAGGATACACGCAACAGCTTGACGATGGAAAATTAAAATCAATCGTAGATGAAAAAATTAGCCAGATTTAATTTGTTGAAATAAAGTAGAATGAATAGTACAGCTGATGCCAACACCAAGTCAAATACCAGAAGTGTCCCAAATAAAGAGCCATTATCCTGATGAGGTGTAATGGCTTTTTGGTCTATTCGTTGTTCGGCGAAAACCGGAGAGATGAGTCATTCTTAAGGAGGAATTAAGCGGTTTTTGAACAGTGATCTGAGGTTTGGCAGCAAAAGCAGTTACAGAATCTGAGCGACTTTTTGATCATAATGGGAAGTTTTTGGATCGTTTTCGTGATTGTACTGCATAAAAGCATCCACACATGAAGTCACACTAGAGGTTGAATGATCCGAAGCTACCTTCATTTTTTCAAGCATCAGCAATGCTTCCATAGATTTTTTATTTCTTCTTTCAATGTAACATTTTATACATTTATGCGTCCTACACTTTAGCTGGAACGACTTCGATCCAATGAAATTCAAAAAAGTCGCAACAAAAAAACATAATCATGAAAAGAACCATTCTTGTTGTTAGTATGTTCTTCGTCTCGATCGCTATGATGGCACAAGGAACCGTTATCACCAAATACATGAACCAGTATGCTGATAACGATAAGGTTACAAAAGTTTCTGTGAGCCAGAAAATGTTCTCGCTCTTTACTAACCTGGAAGCAGGCAGCGCTGCTGAAAATGAATTCCTGCAGACGGTAAGCAAACTGAAAGGGCTCAAAGTACTTATGGCCGACAGCCTTCCAAATTCTGCAGAACTATATAAACAAGCCGTTGCCGATGTAAACAAAGCCGGTTACGAAGAGTTAGTTTCAGTGTATGATGCCCGTGGAAATATGTTGTTTTCTGTTAAGGAAAGCAATGGAGTAATTTCGGAATTGATTATGGTAGGCGGCGAAAAAAAGCAGTTTATTATGATAAGCTTGTGGGGTGTAATAGACCTGAAAAATATTTCGAAAATTGCACAGCAAATGCGTGTACCCGGTCTCGACCAACTGAAACATATTGATGATGGCAAACAAAAGTAAGTTAGTACTGGTTTTCGGCCTGTTAATAGGGCTTTTACCAGTCGTGAATGCACAGGAAACTGCTTTTAAAGAATACGCAGATAAGCATAAAGAGAGGAAATTCTGTTTTTATCCCAGCACTTTGCGTATGATCAATCTGGCCAAAAATAATGATTACTACGAGTTGGTGAACGGTATTGAGAAAATACTGGTTTACACACTCGATTCGGCAGCAAAGGCGAGTCAATCGTACAAAAGTATAATCACAGCCTATAATAAAACCGGATTTGAAGAATATGTTTCCATGTCGGGCGGAACCACAAATTTCATTATGTACGGCAAAGAAAGCAAATCCGAAAACCAGTTTGTAGGCGTGATGCAAAGCAAAGATGCACTATATGCTTTTTATTTGCGTGGCCGCATCGGATGGCAGAAAATCCCGGCATTGATGCAGAGTCTTCAATCGGATGATATGATCAATATTTTTGAACTCAACAAAAGGTAAATTGGAAAACATCCTCATAATAAATAAGCTTTCGAAACGCTTTGGCAGAATACAGGCAGTGGATAAACTGGATCTCACTGTTACCCGGGGCCAGGTTTTCGGCATACTTGGTCCAAACGGAAGTGGCAAAACCACAACTCTTGGCATGATACTGGAAGTGGTTGCTCCCAGCGGAGGTTCGTTTCAGTGGTTTGATAATGTGAACGCTGTTGAAGCCCGTAAAAACATCGGATCCATCCTCGAAACGCCCAGTTTTTATCCATACCTCACAGCTGTACAGAACCTGCGCATCGTAGCCCACATCAAGCAATGCGGAACTCACCGGATTGAAACGGTGCTCGGCTTGGTTGGCCTGATTGACAGGAAAGATGATAAGTTTAAAACCTACAGTCTGGGAATGAAACAACGTCTTTCAATAGCCTCAGCCTTGCTCTCCGACCCACCTGTATTGATTTTGGACGAACCCACCA
>JAGXRB010000290.1 GCA_018336075.1 Bacteroidota bacterium | reverse complement strand
TCAGCCGGGCTCGACAAGTTGGCCTTCAGGCGGGTTGCCTCCAGCCCGGGTTGGTAAAGGCTTTCGGCTGCTGAAACCAGGTAGGTAGCAGAAATCCTGTGTCCGGGGAAGGTCGCCACAAAAGTGCCCGATTTTGCTTCCATCACACTGACCTGCCGAATGCGTACCGGACCACTCTTTGTCAGGCGATAAACAACCACATCTTTCGTCGGCAGGTTGGTTACCCTAAAGGTATCGCCCTTAGCAGTGAAGGTCAGTCGTCCAGATTCTGCACGGAAGGCGCGCGGATAGCTTACGCTGAATTTGTCGAGGTTGACCATGTCCCAGCGAAAACCCGTATCGCCCGGAAGGGTAAGGGTCAGAGTATTGGCGCCTTCACGCAACAGACCGGCAGGCAGTGTTAACTTGATAGTCTTTTCGACCAGCCCGTCAAAATATTCATCTGCCAGTTGTTCGCCGTTCACACTCACCAAAAGGTGGTGGTCGGGGCTTTGCTCCCAGTTGGTAACCCCCCAAACCACAAGTTCAAGCGAGGCGGTCGCGCCGACATCAGCCAAGCCAGTGACAGTGAAGGGGAAATTCCAGCTCTTCGGCGTCGTATAAACCAGCATGGAGGTGTCGTACCAATTATCATCGCCCGGCGCATAGTTTGCAAAGGCGCGCTGTCTGTTGACTGCCAGTGTTTCCGTGTAAAAAGATGGAATGGCCAGGCGCGTTCGAGACACGACATTACTGGTCTGCACACGCTTCACAGCCGCCGTGTTCACCTGCACCGTATAGATATTGGTGTCTGTATAAAGCGTATCAAGAGCCTCGCCGTAAAACTCGAAGTAACTCCCCGGGCCAAACTTGGCCTTGCCAACCATGTGAATGGGAACATCTACGCCGCGATTGGTCAGGGTAATCTTGGCTAGCGGTACGCCTGCCAGTTCCAGGCCAGCCTTGCGCAGCATCTCGTATGTAACGCGGTAAATACCCGTGCGATTGACCTTGAGATTCAAAGTACTGTCCAACAATGGAACGGGCATGCCCTGGTTGTTGGGACGGAAGGCCGCAGCCGGAATTTTGGCGCCAGACAGGATATTGTTCTGGCGCTTGGCAACGCCCGCCGCAAACTCTTTTGCAACCTCGGCCCTGGAAATTTTATCTGCGCGAACACTTTCCCGGCTGCCAACAGGCTGGCCAAGATTAAACGGCCCATGCAAGCGCGTCTCGCCAAAGATGCTGACATCCTCAATGTAGAAAACATTGCCGGCAACATCCACACTGTAGGCATAGTCCTGACGCTCTAGCGAATCGACCACCCGGGAAGGAATCAACTCCGGATTAATCTGAATCTTGCGATTACGCTCAACCACATACAAATTGAAGCCGACATTGGCTGTTTCGGTGGCCGTCGACCATTCGAACTGCACCGTGCTGCCATTACGACGGGCAATAAAGTAAGACAGGGTAATCGGGGTGGTGGTTCCGCCATTGATTTCCCAGCGATAATCCTCCACCTCACCATTGGAAGCCACTCCCGAATAGGCAAAGGCTGAAATAACTGGTCTTTCAGGGAAGAGACGGAAGCGCGCATACAGGAATCCGTCACTCAGGCCTTCCGGCACGCTAATCTGGAAAGTCTGGTTGGTGCCGCCAGAAACGGCGCGGTCGAGCACCATTTCGCCGGCGTCGGCAAAATCGCCGTCGCGGTTGAAGTCAACCCAGCCGACCAGCCAACCCGAGCCAACGATGTCAAATTCAAGCGTGCCTGTGCACCAGCCAGCCACACAGGCGCCGCCTTCGCCAGTGCCGGTGTCCCAACTGTCGCTAATAACCACACGAACCCCGTCGTCAGATGTATCAGCGTTGGCCGCAGTCGAAGGCTGGCCATTGGCATCCACCAGGTCGCCTTTGGCGTCTCCGGCGATACCAAAGTAAAGGTTCGGGATGTCAGGAACAAGATGACGGGGGCCATCGGGCGTACCTTCAAGAAGGGTTGAGTAAGAGGCTGGCAGGTCACCAAAATCATAGTCACCATCCAGCTTGAAGGCAAAATCAACATTGGTGACTGATGTATTTTCTGGCACTTCTACGACCTGGTAAACCGCCAGGATAGTGCCGTCCAGGTTAAAGGTGGCAACCAGGGCGTCTGCGGGAGTATCATCCGCATCGGTCACCAGGTTTAAGCCAGCCTGCGGCGCACCAATGGCAACAATATAGTAAACGCCATCTGGCAAGTTGGCAAACGAATAATTACCCGAATCATCCGTATTTGTCACGGCCACCTGCGTGGTCTCACCAGGGTCAATGATACCGTCATTGTCCAGGTCATCCCACAGGTACAGATAGACGGTAACACTCTCGTAAGGCGTTTCGCCCGTACCCGTGCCGCTGCCAGTCCCGTTGCACAAGCCATCCGTATTGGTCGTATTGAGGCAGATTGTGCCGCTCAAAGCGCCATCGCCTCCGTACTGATATCCGAAGTCAGCATCCAAATTGAGAGAGTCGATCTCGCCATCGCATCCGCTGGGGAGCGTCGGACAGCCGCCAACATTGGTGACACCACCACCAGACAAAATAACTGTTGTCTGGCTGTCGTTGCTGCCATCGGGGTCATACGTGTTTAGCAAATTCGCTGGGAAATCAGCATCGCCGGTAAACACAGAAACGATGTACTTGCCATCAGGAATATCCTGGAAGGTGTAATAACCGTCCACATCCGTTGTTGCAGTGGCATATAACGCGCCCAGTTCGCCGACGTCAAAAATACCATCGTCATTGCTGTCGTTCCAAACATACAGGCGCACATCAACATTGGCAATTCCTGTTTCGCCGAGGTCGCTGCGCCCATTGCTGTTGCTGTCCACCCATAAGCGGTCGCCAATTACACCAAGCGGCAAGAAGCCAAAATCAGCGCCCATGTAATTGGTGCCCGGGAATATTTGCATGCCGGTACGGGCATCGCAAGACGCATAAAATCCGCTCCAGGGTTCAGGAGAAGTGGTACAGGCAACACCATCAACATCCGGGTCGCCGGTCAAGGTTCGGCTATAAACCGGGTTCAAAATCTCTGGCGTGTTCTCATCGAAATCATGGTCGATATACTGACCCGTCTCAATCACTGCCACGTATTTATTGGTTGGAAGGCTGGTAAACAGGTATTTTCCATTGGCGTCTGTCACTGTTGTCGCATATGGCGAAGCAGATAACGCTTCGCCCGGGTCATAACGACCGTTGTTGTTGGTGTCTGTAAAAGTGTACAGATACACTATTACATCTTCGATGCCAGATTCATTGTAGTCCTGGTCGCCATTACCATTTGCATCCCAATAGACGGTGTCTCCGAAGCGGCCCAGGGGCACATAACCAAAGTCTGCCAGCAAGTAAGCCTGGCTGCCCGTAACAGTAACCTTGTGCAGACCATCTTTGACAGAGTCAGGGTCGCCGCTGACCAGCAAGCCATCCAACGCATTACCCGACGCAAAATTGCTGTTCGCAACTTGAACAATATAAGTACCGGCAGCGAGATTTTCAAACAGATACTGGCCGCTTGAGTTGGTCGTCGCTGTCGCAACCAGGGCGTCAGCAAGGGGGTCAATAATTCCATCGCCATTCTGGTCCTGGTACAAGTTAACCGCCACGCCAGAAATTCCAATTTCTGTCAGATTACGCACGCCATTGCCATTGTTGTCATACCAGATGGTATCGCCTATCGAGGCATATCCGCGCGGACGGTAGCCAAAGTCAATGTTATCAACGCTCACGGTTGCCAGGGTAACCGAGGCAATACCATCCGGTGCCCCCTGGGGGTCTGCTGTAATCTCATAACCGGCGGGAATGGTCGAACTATTAACACGCACAACATATTTAGCGCCATCGCCGACAAGGCCAGCGAAATTATACTGACCA
>JAGXRB010000289.1 GCA_018336075.1 Bacteroidota bacterium | reverse complement strand
AGAGCGGTTTTACCCGTACCAGGCGGTCCATAAAGGATGATGGAGCTTATTCTATCGGCCTCAATAGCCCTTCTTAAGAGTTTGCCTTCCCCTATAATATGTCTCTGTCCTATATATTCATCCAGACTCAAAGGACACATTCGATAGGCAAGAGGCGCCTGCAGATTATCAGAATTTTTTGCTGAATCGTCAAAAAGGCTCATATCTCACTTCTCTTCAACCTTCTTTACTCTCCCAAGCATCTTAATAAATGCGGCGAGCAATTCATGATCGTAATTTTCGGTTTCTTTCACTATTATATTCAGGGCGCTAAATGGAGCAAGCGGATATTTATAAGGGGTTCGTGCTGTGAGGGAGTCATAGCAATCGGCTATCGCCGTTATTTTCCCATATAGCTTCATATTGGAGGCTTTAATGCCAAATGGATAACCCATGCCGGATAATTTTTCATGATGCTGTGTGACTGCAGGGAAAGATTCTTCGGGAAAGCATTTATGCCTTCTGAGAATCTTTGCTCCTTCAAGAACATGGAATTTCATTATCTTGAATTCACTTTCAGTCAGCCGCCCCGATTTATTCAATATCTCCGGCGGGATGGAGCTTTTCCCTATATCGTGTAATATAGCGCCAAGCCCAAGATTGCTTATTTCCTTCTTTGGCAGACCAATAGATACCCCGAGCCCGATGGATAAAACCGCCACATTTACCGAGTGGGTATATAGATAATAATCATAGTTTATGATTGACAGCAGGTCATAGAGGGCGTCGTTGTTATTAAGAATGGTATCTGCTATTTTTTCTACTGCAGCAGATGACCTTTTTATATTTTCACTATCTCTTGGGTCGGCAAGGACATCCCTCAGTATAATTTTTGATTTTTCTTTCATTAATATCGTTTTATTATTATCCGGCAAATCAACATCTTCGAGAAATTTCAAATATTTATTGTAAAGAGGGATATCAGAGGCTTTTATAGCGATATCGCCTTCCATATCTAATATTTCAGGCGATACTTTTTGCGGCATATTATCAGATGCATTAATGACCGGTTGAAAGTCAAAATCTTTATTAATAAAAATGCTGAAATTGATTTCACGCCCTGAGAAAAGTGCGTCTTTATCAATCTGATGAAAATCGTCTTTCTTAAGAAAATATCTTTGAAATCCGGTTGTATTTATATTATCTATTTGACCGATTTCAAGGCTTGAAGCTCTCTGATGATTATTGTCTTCTACAGGAACATATTTTGTCATAAATAGAATCCTTAAATTTACTGTACTAATGTTCATTAATTGCATATTCAGCACCCTTTCCATCCTTTACCGTCAAGGAAAGGCTTATTTGCCTTCACACTCTATCAGTTGGAAAGATGAATGTGTGGGTGATTTTAGACCTTATAAATAACCCAAAACATTAATTACTCAACCTTGCCGAGCATCTTAATGAAGACCTCTAATAATTGGTGGTCATAGCTTCCGGTCTCTTTTGAGATTAAATCCAATGCGGCAAAGGGGGTTAAGGCTGGCTTATACGGTCTTTGTGTCGTCAATGCATCGTAAGTATCTGTTATTGCAGCTATTTTTCCAAAGAGATTTATTTTTACACCGTCAAGCCCGAATGGGTAACCTCTGCCGGATAATTTTTCATGATGCTGCATAACTGCAGGAAAGGCACTTTCCGGGAAATCCTTGTGCCCCCTAAGAATAGTGCCTCCTTCAACAACATGATTCCGCATGATCAAAAATTCAGTCCTGTTAAGTCTTCCTTGCTTGTTTAGTATCTCTGCTGGTATAGTGCTTTTTCCTATATCATGTAAAATAGAGCCGAATCCGAG
The DNA here is from genome assembly GCA_018336075.1 of Bacteroidota bacterium. GTDB lineage: Bacteria > Bacteroidota > Bacteroidia > Bacteroidales > F082 > JALNZU01. The sequence goes on along the minus strand of JAGXRB010000289.1, from coordinate 2,147 downwards.
ATTAAATATCTCGGTTGTGGATAGACTTAAAGCAACACCAAAACCGATTGATAAGACAGCTACATTAACCGAGTGAGTATATGTGTAGTAATCGTGCGTTTTTATAGATAACAGGTCATAAATAATATCTCTATTTTCAAAGATTGAGTTGACAATATTTTCAACCGCTATTGCCGATAATCTGACGCCTTCTCCGCTCCTTGGATCAGAGAGGACGTTCCTTATTATGATTTTTGTCTTTTCTTTAATTAGAAGAGTTTTTACCTTTTCCCTGCTTTTATCAAATAATAATGCATTTGAAAGCGATTCCAGATATTCGTTATATAAAGATATATCGGTATTTTTTATGAAAAAATCCGCTTCTATATCTGACAGTCCAGATGGTATTTTGCCCGGGGATATATTTGATGCCTCTGCAACGATATAAAAAACAAAATTCTTATTCGTAAAAATGGGAAAATGAATTTCATGCCCTGCAACGAGTGAATTCTTATCGATCTGATGAAAGTTTTCTTTTTGTTTTATATAATGCTTTGAAATATCTGTAGTATTTTTTAATGACGTTTTATTTCTCTGATTATCAGAATATAAAAAATCATAATGCTGAAAACCATTGCTATTTATAGGTATGTATTTTCTCATCCGAAAAGTTTAGGCTCTTATTTATAATCTTTATTTAATTATAATGAAAAAAACTCTAATGTCAAATTTTTTATATTATGAAATTCCTTTTAAGGGCAGGGGTAAAGGAGATGAAAGGACATTTGATTATCAGGCGAATGCCTTTGTGAAGACACTTAAAAGATATGCCTGTGGTATTATTAATCATTGCAGTTTACCTATTCATATAAGCCGTTAATAAAAGATTAATATTAATTTTTAAGCGTAAAGACTATGTTTTGAATGATGTTGAATATTTCTCTTTGATAACAAAAAGCTCATTTGCTTTTAGCAATTAAATGGGAGATGACCAGAGATGGAAATCTTGACTTCTTTTTTCGCTACTATTATCCCGATTTTCGTTGCAATCAACGCCCCGGGCGTTCTGCCCATATACATATCGGTGACAGAAGATATTTCTCCGAGCGAGAGGAAAAGGGTAGCACGTCAGTCTGTATTTACGGCGCTGCTTATCACAATAGCATTTGTATTTGTCGGCAAGATCATCTTAAGTTCGCTTTCAATTGAGGTTGAGGACTTCATGATAGCCGGAGGAATTTTGCTGCTGGTGATTTCCATATCAGATATATTGAAGTTCGGAGAAAGCAAAGGCGTTGCGTCGTCAACTTTAGGGGTTGTCCCGCTCGGAACTCCACTTTTGGCTGGACCTGCAACATTGACCACTTCACTCATTCTGGTCGGCAATTATGGTTATATTCCAGTAATTCTTTCTCTTGTCGTGAACCTTTTTATTGCATGGCTTATATTGCATAAGGCAGATTCAATCATAAGGCTGATTGGGATAAACGGCTCAAGAGCTATTGCCAAGGTGTCATCCTTGCTTCTGGCGGCAATAGCGGTTAAACTTATTAGGACTGGTATTTTCATGGTGATCGCAAATTGAAATGGCGCTATTTTATTATAATGCTTATCTTTGTTCCTCTTTCATGAATGCTCTCAATCCTGATATCCCATCCATGTGCTTTTACAAGATGCTTTACTATTGCAAGCCCTAATCCTGTTCCGCCTAATTCCCTCGACCTTGCCCTGTCCACCCGGTAGAATCTCTCTCCAAGCCTGCTCAGGTGCACGGGTGGTATGCCTATCCCTGTATCTTCAACAAAGATAACGGGGGAAGCGTTTATTTTCGAGATGCCAATAGTGACACCTCCCTGCTCGGTGAATTTTATGCCGTTATCGACAAGATTAAGCAGGATTTGTATCAGCCTGTTTTTATCGGCTGCTATCATGATTTTGTCTTCGGGGATGCTTTTTCTTAAGTAAAGCCCTTTTTTCTCTGACATCTCTTTGAATGTAGCAATCATCGTATTAATAACCTCTTCAGGGTCTGTCACAGTTTTTTCGACTCTTATATCCCCAAGCTCTATCCTTGAGAGGGTAAGCAGGTCATCAACGAGATTGTTGAGCCTCTCGCTATGGTTTTTAATCATGTGAAGAAATTTCGTAGCATTTTCTTTGTCATTTAT
>JAGXRB010000288.1 GCA_018336075.1 Bacteroidota bacterium | reverse complement strand
CCATGCCTGCCATGTTGATGAAATACCGGCTTTTGTCTTCGGCTTCATAGCGGTATTTTACTTTTCCTACATCCTGTATAAATGTACGTTCGTTGCGCAAAATGCGAATGGCTTTTTCATATTTCAAAGGAAACTGATACATACGTCCCCAGTCGTTTCCGGTGCCAACGGTGATCATCCCTAATGTGATATCAGTTGTTGCAAAACGTGTTTGCTGAAAAATGCCGTTTACGACTTCGTTCAATGTGCCATCGCCACCCACAGCAATTATTTTTGTGAAGCCAAGCTCATTGACCATATTCCGGGTTATTTCGATAGCATGAAACTGGTGCTCTGTTAAAACACTTATAAAAGAAAATCCTTCTTTGTTAAGCAACTCCCGAATTACGGGCCAGTCTTTTTCACATTTACCAGTTCCTGCTTTAGGATTAACAACCACCAGCCATTTATCAGTTTCTTTCATGCAGGTATTTTTATAAAAAAATCTATTTGGACATTAAATTAACTTTTCCCTCTCCAATCGCTTTTTTCAGACCTAATTCTTCTTTTTTTGCTTTACCGGAGAAGTTGTCAGAGAGCAAATCGAACAGGATAAAAAAGAATAACATGATGCAAGGTAAAACTTTTATAGCGAATGGTTTAATAAAATTTTCACGTATGTCATAAGGAAACAAGTCAGTTGCACTTAAGCCGGTGAAAATGAACACAATAATAATCATACTTAGTCTTAAATATTTTTTTTTGGAAGCGATAAACCAAAGTGCTGCGCCAGCCATTGCAATCACAAATGTAGGTGACTCGGCTTTGTGGTTAAATATGACAACCCAAACCAGAATTGCTGAAAGATAGGTTGTTCGCCAGTTGGAAATTTTATAACTGTTGATTTTAATCAAAGGCAAGAGAAGCAAAATAAGTCCGCCAACCAAGTAGAAATATTGTGGCATTATGATCCCCAGGCTACGTTCAGCAAAAGTCATAAGCGAGTAATTCAATTCATGCGCCTTGTCGGTAGCCAACAGGTTTAACCATCGCTGGTATTGAAGAAAAAGTCCGTCGAAGCCAATAAGCATCGCAGGAGCCAACCCGATGAAGATTCCCGAAATAGTTGACCAAATGATGAATGCTTTTGGTGCAGGTTTAAGTAAAGCAATAAGCGAAACAGCAGCAGCAAACAATTTGATGAAAAAGCCCGGCAGCATAATAAATGCTGCGTAAAGCGGCTTGTTTTTTTCAAGAAAAACAAAGGTGAGCATCATCAAACCAAGCATCAACCCATTGCTTTGTGCATTTTGAACAGATGTGATCATTTCGATAAAGATAAAAAGTGAAAAAAAGACTTTTTCTTTTGTTTCAAGTTTTAATCGGTCGATGGCAAAAACAGGCAGAAGGGCATTCATCAGATTCCAAATGATTACACCTACGGTTTTGGGAAGGTACCAGAAGGGTGCCATAAACAAAGCAAAGCTGGGATTGTACTTGAAAAGATCGAAATAGTATTCAGGGTATGCTTTATAAAGATCATTGTTGTGCAATAAATGAAAAAATGAATACCGAAAAATTTCAAAATTATTGAAAGGGGTTTCAGTAAAATACAATTTATGTAAACTGGCAACCAAAACAACAACGAAGTATAAAAGGTAGACTGATTTAAAATTAAAATTTGGCCCAATGATCCTTTTAATCTTTGTCATTAACGAGATTTTTAGTGTTTAACCGGATCAAGCGAGTGTATTTCCACCATGTTTCAAGTGCGCTGATTTTGCAGATTGTGAAACCATTTCTCCCTTCTAAAAATCCTGCTTTGATAATATAATTGCGGAGAAATTTTGCAATGGTTTTAACAGCTGCCAAAAGTAAGGATGAGTGTTTTCCATTTAAATGAAGTGCTTTGGCCGCAACGTCAGCAAAATGGTTGGCTTGCTCATAATGTTCTTCAATAGTGTAATAGGAGTAATGCAAAATATCGCCATTCAAATGTGAAACTTCAGAAGTATTGTTTTTCAAAATAAATTTATCATGTGGATTGGTGCCACCCCAACTACCCAGTTGTTTGTCAAAAAGCCGCAGCTTCACATCAGGATACCACCCGCAATGTCTTATCCATTGGCCGCAATAGTTAGTAAGCCGGTTCATATTATAGGTGCCGGATGGGAAGCCTTTCTTTTTTTCTTCATAAATTGAAAGCGCGAGCTCCTCAGAAATCGCTTCATCGGCATCAAGAGAGAGTACAAAATCATTTTTACACCGGCTCAGAGCATAATTTTTTTGTTGTATATACCCTTCAAAAACACGCTTCTCAAATTGTGCCCCAAATTCAGAACAAATTGCTTCAGTTTGGTCAGTAGAATAAGAATCGATAACTACAATCTCATCAGCCAGATGGGCGATCGATGAAAGGCAACGGCGGATATTTTTTTCTTCGTTAAGAGTGATAACTGCGACTGATAATGACTTCATAAAGATATTTCGGTCGTCAAAAGTAGAAAAAAGATTTGCTTCTGACACATGTGAATTTTTTGAAGGAAATGGAAAAATGGGAATATGAGAATAGAAGATTTTTGTAATTAAATTTCAAAGACTTTTTTAACGATTATCTGACGAAAATAAAAAGTCTGTAAATGACAAAAAATAAAAATCTGCATCCAAAACAAAATTCTACTTAATTTTGGGATTCTCATAGCCTTGTTTTACAAATTTCCTAACCATGTCGATACTTTATTTCAACTTCAATGAATTGTCCTGGATTCCATGGATGGTGACGCTTTTGGCCATGATTTCTTCTTTGTTCGGGCTTATTTTATTTACGATACACCGGCGAAATAATCAGCAAAGAATGAATGAACTTGAGGAAAAGATGCATGAACATGATTCGGTCATATACTCCAAAACTGAGGAGCAGCTTCAAAAATTCAAAAAGGGACTGATGCAGCATTTATCAGAAATATCAGAAAGAATAGCTGGCAATGAAGCACATACCAATAAACTTACCAATCAGATTGATGCTTTAAGGTCTGTCCTACTTGAAGATTTTTCCGATGAAAAAGCCCAGATCAATAATGATCCTGAATACGATAAGAAAGAATCCGAAGAGCTTTAGAACCCTTTCATCAAGATTTATTTTCTCCAGAAATGGGGTGAGAAAAGCATTAGTACTGTAAACAACTCCAGACGACCAAGCAGCATAAGTAACGATAAAAACCATTTGGCTGCATCGGGCATGAAAGCAAAATTCTCTACAGGTCCTACCATGCCGATTCCTGGTCCGATATTGCCTAAACTGGCAATGGATGCACCAATGGCTGTTTCAAAATCAATGCCAATGGCAGCTAGAAAAAGCACACCAAAAGCAAAGATTAAGATATACATCAGAAAGAAAGCCATTACTTTATAGATGATATCCTGAGGAACACTTTTTCTGTTAAATTTCACTGGCAACACCGCATTGGGATGTATTGAACGGCGCAGCTCCATATATGAGTTTTTGAGCAAAAGCATTTGCCGGATAATTTTCATCCCACCTCCGGTTGATCCGGCGCTGCCGCCAATAAACATCAAAAGGAAAATCATTACCCAAAGTATCACAGGCCAAAGCAGGTAGTCTGCAGTAACAAAACCTGTAGTTGTAAGGATCGACACAACGGTGAAAAGCGCATCTCTGAAGGCTGTTTCTGCTGTAAGTGACCGGCTGATAATCAATCCGGCAGCTGCAATTAGTGTAACAACTCCAATAATTGACATATAACCCTTGAATTCCTCATTGGTGAAAACCTTTTTCAGTTGGCCATGCAGGGCAAAATAGTGCAGTGTAAAATTGGTGCCGGCCAGAAACATGAAAAATATAATCACATACTGACTATAAGCGCCAAAGGCTGCAATGCTGTTGTTTCGTGTTGAAAATCCTCCGGTAGCCATTGTTGAATAAGTATGGCAAATAGCTTCAAACCAATCCATTTCACCTGCCCAAAGCATCAAAAACTGCATCAACGTCAACAATACATAAATA
>JAGXRB010000287.1 GCA_018336075.1 Bacteroidota bacterium | reverse complement strand
TAGTATACCTTTCGCTTTGATGTGCCGGATTTACCCCTCTTTCCTCAGGATGACTATCGGGCTTGCTGATTTATAGGTCAGTTACCCGGAAAGAAAGGCCTCGTATCCGATTTCTGTTCGTCACATCAAAGTTTTGTCTAGGGCTTCCTTCAGATTCACAATCGCTCGTGACACCCTTGCCTTCGACTATGGAATTCCCGTCATCAGGGCTCCCTTGGGACTTGTGGGTTAACCCTCGCACCCTTTAGGTTTACTACATGCCCGGCACACTAAATATTACCGGCGCGCTGCACCTCAAAACTGAGCCATAGACTGGCGATAATCCGTGCAGGAAACCAAATAGAATTGAAACAAGAGTTGCAACACACCGAAATATCAACATTCTGGGTTTATCAGCAAGCCATAACTATTTTGCGCTAAAATTTTCCTGATTATCAGCCACTCTTTTAAGGAAATGTTTTGAGTCACCTGGCTGGTTAAAGCAAATAGTTTCGCCAATTGAGGAGATAACCTGATTTAAGGTTACAGTGCTTAGCGAAGCATCTTTATCAAGATTGGGTTTGTTGTTATAGAGCTGGTAGTTTTTCCTGTTTGACACAGGCGTAAGATTTGGCATAACAACATTGGCTCCGGCCAGAATTCCCTTTTGCCGCCCAAGCGGATCAAGGGTTTCAAGGGCTGTGGAGGCTGCAATGTTTATTAAAGACATGTTAAGCCGTAAAAGCGCAATCATCAAAAGCCCTTTCCTGAAACGTTCCGGAGCTGGCCAAAGCTCATGTACATTGGCAAAAAGCGGCGTTTCGGCATGCTCAATATACGGCCCCATCCCCACCATATCAATATCCAAAGAGCGGAAAAAGATCAAATCGTCGGCAAGATCTTCAAGCGTTTGTCCGGGGAGTCCGATCATCACGCCTGTACCAACCTGAAAGCCTGTTTTTCTTAAATTCTCCAATGATTCAATGCGATTTTCCCATGCATGGTTTTTATCATTTGGGTGTATTTTATAATACAATTCCTTGTTGGTGGTTTCAATGCGTAAAAGATAGCGGTCAGCACCAGCTTGCTTCCACCGACGGTAGACCTCTTCAGGTTGTTCACCACAGCTGAGCGTGATGGTGAGCTCGCTGTTGGTTTGTTCATGAATTTTATTCAAAAGCCGTTCGATATGATCAGCAAAAGCTTGTCCCGACTGCTCTCCTGTTTGAATCACCAGCGAACCAAAACCTTGCTTCCACGCAAAATCTGCGCAGCTTAGAACTTCCTCATCGCTGAGTGTATATCGTTCAACGTTTTTATTGCCTGCCCTGATGCCACAGTAATAGCAGTTTTTACTGCAGATATTCGAAAGTTCAATGAGACCTCTCAAATAAACTTTTCTGCCAACAGCTGACGCCTTCTTTTGGAGTGCTTTGTCAAGAATAAGTGCTATTTCCTGGTCAGATTGAACTGAAAGTAATTCGACAAGTTCATCTTTGCTATGATGGTGTTTTTCTAAAAGCGCTGTGATCCGTTGGCTCATGATTCAATGCTTAAAAACGGTTCCATAACTCTGTCGAAAATACCATTCAGGTAGGCAATTGTCATTCCATAGTTACTCACAGGAATATTGGCATCAACAGCTGGTTTAAGCCTGTTTAGAAGCTGTTTACGTGTCACAACACAACCACCGCATTGAATTACAAGCTTATACTGCTGTATATCAGCAATAGTCGAAAGTCCTGCTACTATATCAAAACTGATGTTTTTCTGCGTGAACGCTTCTATCCATTTAGGAAGCTTGTGCCGTCCAATATCTTCGCAGCTTACCTGATGTGCGCAAGATTCAAGTATCAGAACCTTATCACCTTCCTGAAGTTTTGATAGCATTGGAGTTCCTGCAATATAATGATCAAAATCGCCCCTGAGCCGGGCAAAAACGATGCTAAAACTTGTAAGAGGGACGTCGGCCGGCACGATAGAATTTACAAAAGCAAAAGCCTGACTGTCAGTTATAACAAGCTGCGGGCGTGGCATATTTTGATCGAAATACTGTTTAAGGTGCGTTTCTTTTAGAACTACACAAATACAATCATTGTCGAGCACATCACGAATAGCCATTACCTGCGGCAAAATCATACGTCCCTCGGGGGCTTCTGAATCAATAGGCGTAACCAGAAGTACCACACCATCGGGTTTTACAATACCTCCGAGCAGAGAAGGTTTTTGCCACGTAGTTTCAGGAATGGTGCGCTTCAACTCTTCTATCAGTTCGTTGAGATGACCGCTGTGTGTAGTTGTAAAATCGAGCACTGTTGCTTTACTGAATTCACGGATTTTTTCGCGGGTGATAGGCTCAACAGGTCTTATGTCTGATTTATTGTGAACGATTAGGTAGGGAACGGCAAATTCACGCAATTGCTTAATGAGTTCTTTTTCATAAAAACCAAACTCATTGTTGGCAATTACAAGAATAGCGCAATCCATTGCTTTGAGGGCGTCATAGGTTTTTTTCACCCTTTTTTCGCCCAGTTCACCTGTGTCATCAATTCCGGCAGTATCTACGATAATGGCAGGTCCGATTCCAAAAATCTCAATCGATTTTTTTACAGGATCGGTAGTAGTGCCAGGTTCTGGCGAAACTATTGCAACATCCTGATTCACCATAAGATTTATGATTGAGCTTTTTCCGTTGTTGCGTCTGCCAAAAATTCCAATATGTGGTTTTAGATCTCTTCCTTTTGCCATTGTTTTTAATGTTTTTTGTTTTGTCGCTGCCTCAGCAAGCTGAGATATTTCTGTTTACGCATTTCAAAATGCCGGAAAAGACCGATGTTAAAAATACAAATCCCGCTCTCCCTGCCTGATTCGGCTGATGCGATCGCGTACCTGAATTACATAGCGATCGTCTTCCATCTCGTCAAGGCTCTTCTCAATAAGCGCCCAGCCTTTGGCGGCAGTACTTTCGGTGGCATAATCCTCGATATACTCGGCCAACGTGAGCAATGCATTGGGCGTACAGAATTTTTTGATAAAACCAGGCACACTGAATTCCATGAAATGCTGTCCTGTACGGCCTTTTCTGTAGCAAGCTGTACAAAAAGATGGTATATAATCACTTTCTATGAGCTCATCAATCACCTCATTGAGGGTGCGGTCGTCATTGATTTTGAACTGTTCCTTTGAAAGGTTCTGATCTATTTCCGGATTTTCGGCATAGGCGCCAATTTCAAGCTTTGTTCCTGCATCAATTTGTGAGCAGCCGAAAGCAAGCACTTCGCGGCGGATATGATGCGGTTCACGGGCAGTAAGTATCAAGCCCGTGTAGGGAACGGCAAGGCGCAAAATGGCAACCAAACGTGTGAATTCTTCATCGCTAACCTGATGCTTGTTGTCGAGGTCATACTCAAGTGCGTCCTGAATTCTTGGGAATGAAATTGTGTGTGGGCCAACATTGTAACAAGCTTCAAGGTGGTTCACATGCCTGAGCAATGCAAGGATCTCAAAACGCCAGTCGTAAAGACCAAACAATGCACCAATACCAACATCATCAATGCCTGCTTCCATGGCTCTGTCAAGTGCAGTAAGCCGATAATTGTAGTCTGATTTTTTTCCGGAGACATGACAAACGGTATAAGTTTCGTGATGATAGGTTTCCTGAAAAACCTGATAAGTTCCGATACCGGATTCATGAATTGTTTTGAAACCTTCGATATCGAAAGGAGCTGCATTGATGTTCACTCTGCGGATTTCGCCGTGATCTTTTTTTACTTTATACACTTCACGGACGGTGTCGGCAATAAATTCTGCATTATATGTACGGTGTTCGCCAAAAACCAGAATAAGACGTTTTTGGCCGTGTTCTTCCAGTGCTTTTACGTTTTCAATAAGCTCTTCTTTGGTAAGGGTTTTGCGGATTGCCTCCTTGTTGGAAGCCTTAAAACCACAGTAACGACAATTGTTTGAGCAATAATTTCCTACATAAAGAGGCGCAAAAAGTACAATCCTTTTTCCATAAACCTTTTCTTTAAGTTCGCGGGCTCCCTGCTTGATGAGCTCAATCATTTCCGGTTCGCGGGCCTGAAGCAGGACAGCAGTTTCGGCCATGTTGAGCCTGTTTTTGTTCAAAGATTTCTGTACGATTGTTTCAACAAGCTCAGGTGTTGGCTTTGCCTGATTGATAAATTCCCATATTTCTTCGTCGTCGATAAAGGGCTGCATTGAAACATCTGGCAGCTTATATTTTTCAGGTGTGAATTTCATTATTCTTATGCTTTTTTTAATGCATTGATGACGGATTCAGGTTCTTCATTACCTGTTTAAATTTTGTTTTTTAGTCAGGACTAACAATTGTTTTCAACTTTAGGTAGCCGGATAGTTTCTTGTTTGAAATGAAAGTGTTATTGACGCGGCAAAGATACTGTGAAAGTTGTTCCTTCGTCAACAATGCTTTCAACACTGATGGTACCATTGTATTGTTCCACCATTTTTTTCGCAATCGAAAGACCAAGTCCGCTGCCGGTAATGGCTTTGGTCTTGCTGTTTTTGATGCGGACAAAATCTTCAAATATCTTGGTGACATCTTCGCTGTTCATTCCAATTCCACTATCTTTAACAACGACACAAAGGCTTTGTTTTTTATCTTCAATCAAAATTTCAACTTTTCCATTGTCTTTATTATATTTTACTGCGTTTGAAACAAGATTGTTAAAAATTATCTCCATTTCATCGGCATCGGCTAAAACATAAGAATTTCCAATGACTTTGAGTGTCATTTTCACGTTTTTCTGAATGGAATATGGCTCCATGGTATCCATTGATGTGCGTGCTATGGCAGCCAGGTCTATTTCGCGCATTTTGCGTTCTTTTTTTCCTGATTCCATTTTGGTGAGATCGAGTAAATCCATAATAAGGTTACGCATGCCCTTGAGCCTTGAAAGTGAACGGTCGATCATTTTTTCATAGTCCTCAATTTTTTCACCCATTTGTTTCTCCTGCATCATTTTCAGATAACCTTCGATGGCATTGATCGGCGATTTGAGTTCGTGTGATAAAACTGACAGAAACTGAAAGCGGATTTGTTTTCCCTCTTTTTGCATTTTGAGGGTCATTCGTTTCAGGAAAAGGTGTTTGGCTACATTTTCGATTGTTGCCCTGAGTTCCTGAGGCGTAAAAGGCTTAGGCATGAAATTATATGCGCCGTTTTTAGTCGCTTTAATGGCTAAATCAAGCGAAGCATAAGAAGTAATCATCATTACAGCCACATCAAACTGCTGTTTATTGATATACTCGAGTACTTCAATCCCGTCCATGCCGGGAAGTTTATTGTCAAGCAAAACTACATCCACATGCTGCGTGTTGAGTATCTCAATTGCCTCTTCCCCGGTGCCTGCTTCGATGAGATTGAAGTCGAAGTCTTCGTCCATGAAGGGATAGCCAACAGTATAGTTTCCCAATATGCGGGTAATGCCTGAGCGAATGCCAGGTTCGTCATCCACAACAAGAACATGAAGTGTTGCCATTATTTCTGATTTTAATTTAAAATTTTAAACACATTGATTGTCTGCGAAATGATGTACACCAACAGATTTCACCTTTTCAAAGTCTGGCAAAATCTGTTGTTGTAAACCGCTGGAAATTTATCTTACAATTTCAACAACTTGTTGATCTCGCGATGTAACTGATCACTCCGAATACCTTTTTCAAGGTAAAGGTCAGCTTTTATCCAGTTTTTATTGTTTTCGTTGTACAGATCGAAATTGAATCCGGTTTCTGCAGTTGCAGCTGATGCCATGATAATAGGCATATCAGGATATTTGCGTTTTGCTTTATAGGCAAGAATAAACCCGCTGTCTTCCTGTTCCATCATCAGGTCAAAGATTGCCAGATCAGGCTTTACGGTCTCAAGTACCTTTTCAGCCTCCGCTTGTCCTTCGGCAGTTTTAACGCGGAATCCAAGATTTTTGACCATCAATTCCATTTGATAAAGATAGTCTGCATCATCATCGACGATTAAAATCAATTTAAGCTCGTTGCTCATTTTATTAGAAATTTTATCTGATTAATAATAATTTATGCCGGGTTTCGTGGTAAAGTAATGATGAAAGAGGTGCCGGTAGGCCCATTTTCAGGCATGCTATTGGAAACAATATTTATTTTTCCCTGATGCATTTTCACTATACCGTAGCAAAGCGGCAAACCCAGGCCGGTTCCTTTGCCCAATTCCTTTGTTGTAAAAAACGGAGTAAATATTTTCTCCATATTTTCTTCGGAGATACCCGTTCCATTATCTTTTATATGAATCTCAACTTCATCACGCTTTTCCTTCAGTTCGATCGTCAGCACTCCCCCTTCGGGCATAGCTTCAACAGCATTTTTTTCAAGATTGGTTAGCACCTGCATCATCTGATCGGAATCAATATATACAAATGGATCGTTCATCTCAACTTTCATGTCGACTGTAATGTTTTCGGGCAAAACAATCGACTGAATGCTTCGGGTGGCAAACTTTTCGAGATTTGTTTCGACATGCCGAACCTGATTTTTTCTGGCAAAATTAAGCAGCCCTCCAACAATTTTTCTGCACCGGTCGGCTTGTTCCACGATAAGTTCCAGATCACCGCGGGCTGTAGTATCCTTGGTCTCGTCAAGCAGAAGATTGCTGTACATGGTAATTACACCAAGCGGATTGTTGAGTTCGTGGGCAATACCGGCCGAAAGCTGGCCCATATGTGCAAGTTTTTCTGACTGCTTCAATGCTTCACGCGCAGTCGCCAGTTCCAAATTTGACAGGTTGAGTTTTTCGACTGATTGATGCAGTTTTTCAATTGCAAACGGAAGACACATTTCATTTTCTGCCAACCCTTGAACAATGGCTATGGCGTGCTCAACGCAACTGTCATAACCACAAGCGCCGCAGTCAAGGTAGTCTGATGCATCATTTTTACCCATACTGAAAAGCACTTCTGCAATTCTTTCAGAAGACGGTTTTTGCAACCTTCTGTCCATTGGAGAGAAACTATTGCTTAGGTCGATTGTTTGCGCTTCGGCCATATCATTCTGCCATTGCTCGGCATCGAGATGCTCCATTTTTTGTGCTACATACTTCGCAATACAGGATCGGCGTTCGTATTTATTTCCGTTTTTTGACATCCCGGGTCCCATAATACACCCTTCGCAGCAAAGCAGTTCAAGGTGCCTGACCTGAAGTTTTCCCAAAGCAAATTCTGTAATAGCATCTTTGAAGTTTACCCTTCCTTCGGCCACAATTACATCGCCTTTGGTGAGGTCGTGTTCCACATCCATATTTTGCAGCAAGCCATGACTGATAGGAAACACTGAACCTTTTGCGGCATGTGGAGGGTCGAATTCGCGCGGTTCAACATTCTCCTGACGGATTCCCTTTTGCTCAAAAAGTCCTCTTAATTCACTAAATGTGATGGCGTAATGTACATCGTCTGATTCTGCTTTTTTCGCAATACAAGGGCCTACAAAAACGATTTGAAGATCATCACCATGTTTTTGCTTTAAAAAACGGGATGCAGCTACCATAGGTGAAACAACCGGAGCCAGATTGGAAACCAGCTCGGGCTGATAGTGTTCAATATAAAAAACAATGGCCGGACAATCGGAAGTAATAATACCTTTTCCCTCGTTTTTTTCATACAGTTCACGATACGCCACCGCTGCCATGTCCGCCCCAAACCCAACCTCAGTCACAAGATCAAAACCGAGTGTTTTAACCATACTAACCAAAATTCTGTAATCCTCGATCTCTGTAAATTCAGCCGGAAAACTTGGTGCCAGACATGCTGCAGTGCGCTTGCCGCTTTGGAGTAACTCCAAAACTTCTTCGTTTTGTTTCAAATATACTTTTGCTTCCTGCCGACAAACCTTCACACAATTGCCACAGCCGATGCAACGTTCGCTGATGACCTCAGCCTGTCCGTTGACTATTCTTATCGCTTTCACAGGACATTCGCGTACACAGGTAAAGCATACCCTGCAAAGATCCTTAACCGTAAAAACAAGCTGTTTATGTTGTGTGTTGTGTGCCATTTCAGGAATATTCAGGCGAAAGGATGCGTTTACAGCCCTTCGCCCTTGTTTGTTAGTTCACTTCTCTTTTTTGATAGTGTGTGTGAAGCAAATGGTGACTCTTATGTCCAAGTGGCTTCCCAAGGAATTTATCGTACAATTCAACGATATATGGATTTTTATGTGATGCTTTGATTGCATCCTTTTCATCAATATCGTAGAGTGTTGCCATACGTGCTTTCACGGCTTCTTCATCCGTTCCAATTGGTTGCCCACCACCATTGATACAACCTCCGGGGCAAGCCATGACCTCAATAAAATGAATGTCATCGCGTCCGTTTCTCACTTCTTCAAGCAGTTCGGCAGCATTTTTTAGTCCGCTAACCACCGCAACACCAACATTCAGATCACCGATTTGAATGTGTGCTTCTTTGCGACCCTGCAATCCACGAAGGGCTTTAACCTGAAACTTAACCATTTCCTTTCCGGTAATCATATAGTGTGCAGTGCGTATCGCTGCTTCCATTACACCACCTGAGGAGCCAAATATTTTGCCGGCAGAGGAGCGTGTTCCCAATGGGGAATCGGCAAGTTCAGGTTCCATTTTGTGTATATCTATTCCATACATGCGAATCAGCCGCGCCAATTCTCGTGTTGTCATAACGGCATCAACATCGGAAATACCATTTTGAGTCATTTCTTCACGTTGCTGCTCGAATTTTTTCGCTGTACAAGGCATCACCGAAACCGAATAAATGTTTTCAGGCGCAATGCCCTCTGACTCTGCGAAGTAGCTCTTTATAATGGCACCCATCATTTGCTGAGGCGATTTGCATGAGGAAAGGTTGGGCAGCAAATCGTGTCCAAACTCTTCGGCATATTTGACCCATCCCGGGCAGCAGCTGGTAATCATTGGAAGAACACCTCCGTTTGTCACACGATGCACCAATTCTGAAGCCTCTTCCATGATCGTGAGGTCTGCCGAAAATGAAGTGTCGAATACAAAATTGAATCCAATTCTGCGCAAAGCAGCATTCATCAACCCGATAATATTTTGTCCTGGCTTGAATCCAAACTCTTCAGCCAATGAAACCGAAATGGATGGAGCATACTGCACTACAACAACTTTATCGGGATTGCCCAGATTATTTTTTATTTCACTGATATGTGG
This sequence comes from Bacteroidota bacterium, assembly GCA_018336075.1. Lineage (GTDB taxonomy): Bacteria > Bacteroidota > Bacteroidia > Bacteroidales > F082 > JALNZU01. Next base: position 1,711 of record JAGXRB010000287.1, on the reverse strand, counting down.
CTTTTCTTTCAGTGCGCCGGTAGGACAAACCATGATACATTGTCCGCAATTTACACAGCTGGAAAGGTTAAGACCATGATTAAATGAGGTGTCAATGAAAGTCTTGCTTCCACGACCAACAAATTCGATGGCTGTTACCCCTTCGATCTCTTCGCAAACTCTTACACAGCGGCCACAAAGGATACATTTGGCAGGATCGCGAACGATACTCGTACTCGATACGTCAAGTTTATAATTGTTCTTGTTTCCGCTTATGCGTCGTTCGCGCACATTGAGATCTTCCGAAAGTTTCTGCAGTTCGCAACTACCGTTTCTTTCGCAATACAGACAGTCGTCCGGGTGATTTGAAAGCAGCAGTTCTACAATGGTTTTTCTTGATTCGATAACGCGCAAAGAGTGGGTCATGATTTTCATGCCATCCAAAACAGGCTCGGAACAGGCTGTAACAAGGTTGCGACGGCCTTCAACTTCGACCACACACATGCGACAAGATCCTGTTGGAAAAAGTCCTTTCATGTGACAAAGTGTAGGAACTTTCATCCCGTTGCGACTCAGCACATCCAGTATCGTTTCGCCTTGACTGGCCTGTAGTCTGTTGTTATTAACTTCTATCGTGAGGTTCATGTTTCTCGTAGTTTTAAGTTTTTTATGCGTCGTTTTAGCTAACCTTTACAGCATCGAAATTACATGCTTCCAAACATGCTCCGCAACTTATACATTTATCAGGTATGATAAAATGTGGTTGTTTTCTGCCGCCGATAATCGCATTGGTTGGACACTTTTTGGCACAAATTGTACATCCGGTGCATTTCTCCACATCAATGGTGTAATCACGTAAGTTTTGGCAAACACCAGCCCTGCATTTTTTGTCAAATACATGTTCTTCGTATTCTTCTTTAAACCATGTCAGGGTGCTGAGTACCGGATTAGGAGCTGTTTGACCCAGTCCGCAAAGGGAGGTGTCTTTGATAACTTTTGCCAGACTTTCAATTTGTAAAACACCTTTGAAACGTGCTAGAGGCTCATGGGTTTCGCGGTCTTTTGGCTTTGAGGTGATGCTTTCAAGAATTTCGAGCATACGACGCGTACCTTCACGGCAAGGGATACATTTTCCACAACTTTCACGTTGAATGAAATCCATGAAAAATTTAGCCACATCGACCATACAAGTATCTTCGTCCATCACAACCATACCTCCTGAACCCATCATCGCGCCAACATTGACCAGGTTTTCGTAGTCAACTTCAATGTCAAGATTCGCTTCAGTAACACAGCCACCAGAAGGCCCGCCCATTTGAACAGCCTTAAATTTCTTTCCGTTGGCGATACCTCCGGCAATTTTATAAATGATATCCCGGATTGTTGTTCCCATTGGAATTTCAACAAGCCCAGTAGTTGCTATTTTACCTGAAAGCGCGAAAACTTTGGTTCCTTTGCTTGTAGCAGTTCCCATTGAACCAAACCAATCGGCACCTTTATTTACAATTGTGGTAAGGTTTGAAAGCGTTTCAACATTGTTGATGATTGTTGGCTTGCCAAACAATCCGCTCACTGCAGGAAAGGGTGGGCGTGGACGAGGCATCCCGCGTTTGCCTTCGATGCTATGAATAAGTGCGGTTTCTTCACCGCAAACAAAAGCGCCTGCGCCCTTTTTTATGACGATGTCAAGGTCGATGCCTGTTTCAAAAATATTTTTTCCAAGCAAGCCGTA
>JAGXRB010000286.1 GCA_018336075.1 Bacteroidota bacterium | reverse complement strand
CCCCGCCGCTGCTACGACTGACTGACGATATCAACAATGCGGGTGTCACGGTCAGCCAGGCGGATGTGGTATTGCGCTCGACGGCGCAGAATAACCGCCCTTTTTGGCATGACGGCCCATTTTTGCGCATCGACCCGGCCAGCGGTGTTTCGTTGTCCTGGAGCGAGGCCGTGAACGGGGTTGAGGTTCCAGGCGTGTGGGGCTTGTATGAGCGCAGCGAGGCGACCGGGGCGACAGCCGCCAGCGAACAAGGCGTTTCCGTGGAAACGCTGAGCGTGGCGGATGGTTCGCTGCTTTCGCCGGGGATGGTGCTGCAATTGGGCGAGGAGTGGCAGTTTGTGCGTGGTTACGGCGCGGTTTCGGCGAGCCTGACGACGCTGGCCAGCGCGCTGGATGCTTCGAGCGAGGTGGTGGCCCTGGCGAGCGGGTCAGCGGTGAAGGTTGGGGAAGTGCTGAAGGTCGAGTTCGAGCAGATGAAGGTTTTGGATATCCAGACGAACAGCGCGTTTGTGATACGCGGCTGGAATAAGACCAAGAAGGTTGCGCACAACTCAGGGGCCGCGGTGGGGGCGTTCCGGTCGTTTGCGGTGACGCGGGCGGTGAATGGCTCGGAGGCGGCGACCCACGCCACGGCGACGGCTATCTCTCGGATGGTTGTGCCGAGCGACATTAATTATTTATGCCGGCAGATTGCAACCCTGATGATGAAAAAGAGCCAGGGCGGGTATGCCGGGCGGTTGGGCAATGCCGAGAGTGGCGAGAGTTTTTATTTGCATGAGTTCCCGCGGGATGCCATCGAGCGGGTGAAGAGCAATTATTACATTCCGGCGGTGCGGTGATGGCTGGGTATCGCGGGGCGGCTCGAATCAACAGCGTGTTGGATGCCGGCAGTGTGGACCGGCAGTTGAAGAAACTGGCTGACTTCGACAAGTTATACAGCGAAATTATGGGCCAGGCGGTGCAGGATGCGATTGGAATCGCCGGCGCGCGGGCAAGCGAGAATGCGCCCAAACTGACCAGTGAGCTGGCCGCAAACATTTTTAAGAAATATTTGGGCGTGAACAAGAGCAATATGCAGATACGCGGCGCGGTAGGAACCAACAAGGGCCAGGGCCTGAAGGGCATCGTGATGGAAGTAGGCCGGAACTATGGCGCGCGCCGGTGGAAGGGATTTTTCTACCTTTATTACGGCGTGATGGACAAGCGCGACGAGATAGCCGCTTTGTACAGCAAAGCCAATGAGCAGATTGTTCAAAAACTGGTGACGCGATGATTGAGGACTGGATTGACGACCTGACGAGAGTCTGGGAGGTGGATGACGGCAAGGGCGGGCATGTGCGCTCGTACCGGCTGTTTGAGCGGGATGAGTTCCCACAAAATGTTCCGCTGGACATACCAACGGCATTGACCTTTTTTGACAACGTGGACAACCTAGAGTATTCCGAGGGTGGGCCGAAAATCGCCTTTTACAAGGGCACGGCTGAGTTCAACCTGACCCCTGATTTGGATAGGAGCCGGATTCCGTATGTGCTGCGCTTTGTGGGGCGCATCATTCGGGCGGCGGCTGCGAATATGACCCTGGGCGGGCGCGTGAATTATATGATTTTAGACCCAAGCGGGCCGATTGAGATGAGCACTTTGAAGTATGGCAATGCAGGCGCAGAGCATTTGGGTCTGGTGGCGAAATGGATTGTGAAGGAAACGCTGAATGGCCTGGAGGTGAGTCAGTGAAAGACAAGGCGATTGTTTATGTGTTCGTTGGCGATGGGCTGGGGGTTCCTGGCCTGGCGCATGAGATTACCCAGGAGCAGGCGGAGGCCGACGGGGTTGGCGGCTTGCTGAAGGATTGCATTGAAAAAGGCGTGTACAGGGAACGGCTGGAAGTGCCGCCTGGCTACCCTGAGAACGTTGATGTGAAGCTTGAAACAGGCCAAAAAGGCCGGAAAGGTTAAATCATCATGGGCGACCGATTTTTTAGCAAAGTACAGTTTGGCACGGAGAACCCGGCTGCGCATGGGACGCCGGTGGCGGCGACGCGGACGTTGGTGGGCGGGCAGGTTGGGCCGATTACGCCGTATAAGCGACCGCGCAAAATCAACGAAAACATTGGGGTGCGTTCGGCGGGACACAGGAAGGTCATTGACCAGTACCTGGTGAGCGACAGTTTGAGCATCCCGGAGGGGTACTTCCAGGCCTTGCTGCCGATTTTGGGCTGCGGGCTGAAGGGCGCGGTAACGGCCACAGAGACGACTGCCGACCAGAGCGATTATGCCTGGGATTTTACGCCGAGCCTGGCTTCTGATGGCGCGAATGCGCCTGACAGCCTGACGATTGAGAAGGGCGACAACACGCAGGCCTTTGAGGCCGAGTATTGCATGTTTCAGCGGGTGCGCATCAGCGGCCAGGTGGCGCAGGGCGCGGATGCCGCTCCGGTGAGCATCGAGGCCGAGTATTTCGGGCGGCAGTGGACGCCGACCACGTTTACCGGGTCGATTGCCATTCCGGTGACCACGCCGTTGAACGCGAAACTGGCGCGGGTGTACGTGGATACGAGCTGGGCGGGCCTGGGCGGCACGGAGCTGGCCAACATCCTGCGAGCGTTTGACCTGGACATCATATTGGGGCCGTACCCAAACTTTGCAGGCAGCGCGGCCAAGACGTTCAACCGGCACGGCGAGGGCATCATTGGGGCGCAGTTGTCGCTGACCCTGGAAGGTTTAAGCGCGGCGGATGCGCTTTGGGACGCGGCCAACAGCGACACGCAGGCGCTTTCGTTCGTGCAGCTGGCGCTGGGCGGCCCACAGATTGGGACGGGCGCGAGCCATTCGGCGAAGTTCAACCTGGCCGGGACGTGGGATGAGGTCATTCCGCTGGCCGAGGAAGACCGCGGAAACAACCTGCACACGCTGGTGATGACCAGCCTTTACGACCCGACTGCCGCGAAAGAAGTTGGGGCGGTGGTTGTGACGGACCGGAATAGTTACTAGGAGGAGCCGCCTGAAGGCGGCGGTACATCATGCAAATTAAGTTACAGAAGGTTCTTCGACCGTTGAATTTGGCAGAGTATGCGCCTGAGTATGGCGAGGCGGCGATGGTTGTGTGGGTCAACCCGCCGACGTCGCTGTATGAGCAGATTGATAACTCGCTGCGCGACTCTGACCGGATTCTGGGTGAACTGCGCAATCTGGCCGGGGCTGAGACGCGCGACAGCGCGCGGATGAATGCGCTGCGCGCGGAATTGGAGAGCACTGGCGAAAAAATGACCGCCTGGCTGAGTGAGATTTGGAGCCAGGGACAGCCGGAAACGCACATGAGCATCGATGACGTGAAAGCCCTGGAAGCTGATACCAGAGAGAATGACCCCGCGCTGTTTCGGTGGCTGATTGGCCAGTCGTGGCTGCTTATTTTGGGACACCGGGCTGGCGTAAAAAAAAATTAGAGGAAGATTTAGACGAGATTTTCATCAGCGGCAAGACGGTTAATTATTACTTCAGGCGAATCAGCCTGGCGCGAATGATTAACAGGCAGTGCGGGGGCGCGGTGGTTGCGCCCTGGGATGTGGACGATTTACCGAACGATTGGCTGGACGCGTTTCGGCTGCTTGAATCGGACGGGCAGTACAGGGCAGCCGCTGTGCAACGAGTGAAGACGGCAAAAGCCGACTGGCTGAAGAAGTTTAAGCATTACCGGCAGTGACGAGGTTTTGAATGGCACAAAGCATACTGCAAATTATTTTGCGGGTGACCAAGGAAGGCACTGGTGAGCGCCAGGCCGCCAAGGAAGCGAAAGAACTCAAGGGAACGCTGAACGAACTTGGGTTGGGTTCGCTTGCTTCGGCTTCGGCGATTGGGGTGTTGACCGGGGCGGTAATGGCGGTCGGGAAGTTTACGAAAGATGCTGTTGATTCCACGCTTAAATATGCGATGGAGGTCAAGGCACTGAAAGACATCACCGGAGAAACTGCGGAGGAAACGAGCCGGGTTATCCAGGTAATGGATGATTTTCAGGTTTCGACCGCCGACCTGACTACCGTGCAGAAAAAATTGAGCGAGCAGGGCTTGAGCCTGAACATTGAGACCCTGGCGAAACTGAGCGATGAGTATAAGCAGCTGAACAGCGGGGCAGAGCGAACACGGTTTTTGGTGGATAACTTTGGAAAAAGCGGTTTAAAAATGGCCGCAGCGATGCAAGCGGGCGGTGACGCCATCAGGGAGATGAGCGCGGCAACACTTGACAGCCAGGTGTTTACCGAAAAGGCTATCCAGGACGCGGATGCTTATCGCCTGGCGATGGATGCGCTCAACGATGAGTGGTTGGGGTTTACCTGGACAATTGGCCGAACTGCCATCCCGTTTTTGACGGGCGCCCTGAAAGAATTTCAGGACAGGCTTAATAATCGCTCATTTTGGAATTGGGAAAACCTGATTCCGCCATTGGCTGGATACAACGCGCTACGAGACATTTTAGGGGAAATGGGGGATGCTGGCGCTGATGCTACTGCGTCGATGTCGCAACTGCCGGACACCCTGGCT
>JAGXRB010000285.1 GCA_018336075.1 Bacteroidota bacterium | reverse complement strand
GGCATTTCAGTCCGGCTTCAATAACATCGAAACGGGATGAATCGATCATGATTGGAAGTCTTGCTATGTCGGGGTCTGACATCAGCATATGCAGAAAACGGGTCATTTCGGTTTTGGCGTCCAGCATGCCGTCGTCCATATTGACATCGATCATCTGTGCGCCGCCTTCCACCTGATGACGGGCAATACTTAAAGCTTCCTCATACTTTTTATCACGGATCAACCTGGCAAAACGTATTGAACCGCTTACATTTGTGCGTTCACCAATGTTGATGAAATTGCTTTCACGGCTTATTTTTAAAGGTTCCAGACCTGCCACAATTGTTTCGGGTTTATAGGATGGAATCTTTCTTAAACCTGATTTCTTTGCCAGTGCTGCAAATTCTCTTATGTGGTCTGGCGTGGTGCCGCAGCATCCGCCAACAATATTCAAAAAACCATGGGAAAGAAAATCGTGTACATGTCCGGCCATGACAGCGGGAGTTTCATCGTATTCACCCAATTGATTTGGCAGTCCGGCATTGGGATAGGCACTCACCGGGAAATGTGCATTTTGAGATAATTCTTCAATATAGGGTCTCATTTCCTTTGCGCCAAGAGCGCAGTTGAGACCGACACTCAACAGATCAAGATGCGAAACGGAATGCAGAAATGCCTTTACTGTCTGTCCGGACAAGGTTCGTCCGCTTGCGTCAGTGATTGTTCCTGAAACCATCACAGGGATTTTTTCGCCTTTTTCTTCCTGCAGTTGCAAAATGGCAAACAATGCTGCTTTTGCATTGAGGGTATCAAAAATGGTTTCGACGATCAGAATTTCAGCGCCGCCCTCAAGAAGTGCTTTTGCCTGTTCGTAATAATTTTCAAAAAGATCGTCGTAGCTGACGGCTCTGTATCCGGGGTCATTCACATCAGGTGACATGGAAGCCGTTTTGTTTGTTGGACCAATAGCGCCAGCTACATAACGTGGTCTCTCCGGATTTAAGGCTGTAAATTCATCTGCCGCTTGTCGTGCCAATCGTGCAGCTTCGCGATTGATAGCGGGAACATAATCTTCGGTATGATAATCCGATTGCGAAATGCGTGTTCCGTTGAAAGTGTTGGTTTCAATGATATCGGCACCAGCTTCAAGATATTGCCGGTGGATATCAAGGATTATATGTGGTTGTGTAAGGCTAAGCAGGTCGTTGTTGCCTTTCAGGTCTGAAGCATGATTGGCAAAAAGACTTCCGCGGTAGTCTTCCTCGCTGAGTTTATAGCGTTGAATCATTGTTCCCATAGCGCCATCAAGCACCAGTACTCTGTCGTTTAGCAGTTCCCTTATGGGAGGTTTTTGTAGTTTCATTTTAGAAAATATTTTACAAATCAAGCGAATGAACAGCATAAATGTTCATAATCAATACATGAAGACTCACATTTTGTGATGATGGCTGTATAATCGCATTCTTTGCATGAGGTTAACACTTTTAATTTATCATCTCCCGATTTCCCGGGATTAGGTCTTAGCACCACTCCCTGCCGGGAAGGTTGCTAGAGCTTCATAGAGCCTAATCTCTCCACTCTTCTTTATAAATCAAAGGCCTTTTTTGAGGAAGGACAATTGATATATGCGTTGCAAAACTACACTTTTTTTTGAAAATTGATATTTTGATGTAAATTTTTGAAAAGAAAAGTTCTCAGAGCAATCTGAAAACAAATTGAAATACGAACAACGCTGACTGTCTCTTAAAACATTTTCAGTCTCCGCTTGTTCTTTCTTAAAATTAATGCGTAATTTTGCAACCCTTTAAATTATAGATATATTATGAGTCAAACATTAGTTGAAAACGCGCTCCAATACAAGGTTGCAGACATAAATCTTGCTAATTGGGGTCGCAAAGAAATGGAAGTCGCTGAAAAAGAAATGCCAGGTTTGATGGCGCTCCGTGCCAGGTTTGGTAAGGAAAAACCACTCAAAGGCGCACGTGTGACGGGTTCGCTGCACATGACAATCCAGACAGCCGTTCTTATCGAAACCCTCGTTGAGCTTGGCGCCGATGTGCGCTGGGCCAGTTGCAATATTTTTTCAACCCAGGATCATGCCGCTGCTGCTATTGCTGCTGTAGGTGTTCCTGTTTTTGCATGGAAAGGTGAAACCCTCGACGAATATTGGTGGTGCACAAAACAAGCACTCACTTTTGAGGATGGAAATGGGCCGCACCTCATCGTTGATGATGGTGGTGATGCAACATTAATGATCCACAAAGGTTATGAAATAGAGAAAAATCCCGCTCTCCTAAGTCAGTATGCAGATAATGCAGAAGAAATTGCACTGATGAAATCTCTGGCTGAAACCTTCACAGAAGATACCCGTCACTGGCATCGCACTGTTGAAAGCTGGGCAGGTGTTTCGGAAGAAACTACTACCGGAGTTCACCGTCTTTATCAGATGAAAGATGCAGGTAAATTGCTGGTTCCAGCCATTAACGTTAATGACTCTGTAACCAAATCAAAGTTTGACAATCTTTATGGTTGCCGCGAATCGCTTGCCGATGGTATCAAACGTGCTACAGATGTAATGCTTGCCGGTAAAGTGTGCGTTGTTCTTGGATATGGTGATGTGGGCAAAGGCTCAGCCAAATCTCTGCGTGCATATGGCGCTCGTGTTGTCGTAACAGAAATCGACCCAATCTGCGCTTTGCAGGCTGCAATGGAAGGCTTTGAAGTTACTACCATTGAAGACGCATTAAAAATTGGCAACATCTACGTTACTGCTACTGGCAACAAAGATGTAATCACATTTGAACACATGCAGCAAATGAAGGATCAGAGTATCGTTTGCAATATCGGACATTTCGACAACGAAATTCAGGTAAGCAAACTGGACAAAGATCCAAGCGTTAAAAAGCTCACGATCAAACCTCAGGTTGATAAGTATACTTTTTCAGCCGGAAACGCGATTTATATGCTCGCTGAAGGCCGTCTTGTAAATCTAGGCTGTGCTACTGGTCACCCAAGTTTTGTAATGAGTAATTCCTTCACAAATCAAACCCTGGCGCAGATTGACCTTTGGAAAAACAGAGGAAAATATCAGGTTGACGTCTATCGTTTGCCAAAGCATCTGGACGAAGAAGTTGCCCGCTTACACCTTGAGCAAGTTGGTGTAAAACTTACAAAACTTACAAAAGAACAATCTGATTATATCAACGTACCTGTTGATGGGCCTTACAAACCTGATCATTACAGATACTAAGAACTATATCAATCTGGATTAAAAAACAAAGAGGCTGTTTCGTTTTGAAACAGCCTCTTTTTCTTTCCATTAATCTGGACTAAGGACTATCTGAGTACAAGTTTTTTAACTTCCTTCTTTTCACCAGTCTGAATCATCAGCATATACATTCCTTTTGGATGTGATGAAAGGTCCAGCCTTGCTGATTTTCCGTTCCATTCAAACTCATTCATAAGATTGCCTGTCAAGGTGTATAATTTGATGGTTGAAGTGCTATAAACTTCAGTGCCGGTAACAGAAACTTCAATCAGTCCGGTGGTGGGATTGGGATAAACCACAAACTCTGATGCAGCCAGCTTTTCACCCATACCAACGATTGGGTTGGTAGCAAAAACAACCAGGTTGCAGGCTACATCAAGCACAGGATTGTATCCGTCGTTGCAGTCGGAACATGTTACCCCGGTTACACAATTGGGATGATTCGGATGACAGAGATCGACATATTGTTCATAGAATTTGTACTGAAGCGTGAAATTTCCATTGGAAACATATGGTGTCATATTAAAATCAAACCACGGGGCAATAGCACCGGGGCACCATCCTGCGCGGTTGTGAAACCATGTTCCATTTTGTGGTTGACAACCATCCGGATTTGGATTGCATACATTCCAGTTGTGCTGGGTAAAAGTTTGCGCCCCATTTACCCACAAGTGGTGTGTTGCATTATAAAATTCAGCTGCATTGCCTGTATTGAGATTGCCCCAGCCATGGCCCGTTGATACCAGCTTCAACTTTGAAGCAATAGCATTGTCAGGAAACTCAAACGACCAGTCTTCAACCGGCTGAAGGTTGGCATAATCGCCAAAAGGATACACATCTTTCCAGACTTCATAAACCGAGCTATAGAGATAAGTTGGTGTACCTTGACGGTAATTGAGTGTTAATTTATATTCGAATCCATTGTCAAGTGTTTCGCAATTGAAACGGAAACTTACTTTTCCCTGAAGTAAAGACATATAGTCAGTCAGATCAATTGTGTGCGAACAAGCTACGCCATAAGGAGTTATATAACGGATAATTTCAAACCAACGGCCATCAATGCCTCTGGCATCAACACTGGCTTTGCGGTCCCATGCACCGCATCCTCCCGGAGGACATGTTACGTCAAGTGTGGCTGTAATCTGGTCGAAAGCACCCAGAAAAGAAGGCAAATCTGCTTCTACAGTCTGTGTAACATTGCTTGGACTGATCCAAACATCTTCAGCTGCAACAACTGTCATATTGGTAACATCAGCAACAACATTGATATTGATGTTTTGTGTAGCTGAAGCACCAAAATTATTGGTAGAAATGATGGTTAAGATGTGGTTCCCATGTGAAGGAGGCGTCCACCATGCTGTATAAAATCCCTTGTTGTATAAATCCTGTGCCGGAATATTTTGTCCGTTGATCTGAAACATAACATTCTGCACAGAGAACAATTCAGGATAATCGATACTCGTTCTGACAGAAAGCTGCACAGGCGATAGAGATGGCATAAATAAATTTCCGGGCAGAGGATGTCGTGCATCAATTTCCGGAACAAAAGTGGCAGGGTTCAGAACCATAAAACTGTTGTCGATAGGAATGGCTGGGTCGTATTGATTATCTCCCGCTTGTGATGCTCTCACTGTTACTTGTCCGGCTTGTCCGGTAAGGGTGATTGTGTTTCCGCTGATGGTAGCCGGACCGGAAACAATTTCAAAACTTACAGGCAGGCCTGATGTTGCCGATGCTTCGATACTAAATGGCTGATCTGTTGTAAGTCGGTTTGCAATCTGTGGAAATGAAATGGCTTGATAGCCGGCATCAAGTGTGCCATTGAAATTGGAAGTTTCACCTGTCATAGCAAAATTCATCAGGTCGGCATCACGTTCTCCATTGCCGATCTCGCAAATAAGTTTTGTGATGCTGGTATTATCGCCTCCAGGCTCACCCTGATTAAATTTGTAATACAAATGAAGGTCTGCTTCATTTCCAGTGGGTTCTGTTTCCATCATTGCCTGAATTTCGGCCTGAGTAAGCGCTTTTTTCCAGACTGTGACTTCATCGATTCGGCCGCCATAAACAAAATTGAAACCTCCTAAAAGACTTTTTCCAATTCCAAATGGCACATTTTCGCCAAGAAATATACCGGATGCCGCTGCACTTCCTCTTAGTATTCCATTTACATAAAGCTTGACTGTGTTCACGTCAAAAACCCATGCAATGTGTTGCCAAACCTGCGGAATTGCTGTATTGGCAGGTGAAACGTATTGGTGTAAACCAGTTGTGGTAAGCACGCGACATTCCATTACACCATTGTTCAGCTGAATCAGATAAAACTCAGCTGTGCCTGAACCTGACCTGAATCCCATATATCCCTGACCATAAGCAAGGGCGTCGGTGTAAAACCAACCCGTCATCGTCAGTTGATTGGTGTTGGAAAAGTACTGTGAAGCATTCGGCAAAATTGCAAAATCATCCACTTTATCGAAATGCAGATACTGATTTGACTGCCCATTCAGAAGCACAGGCTGCAAGAAGAATAAAGCAACGAGCAACGCCATTAAATTTGAGTAGATTTTTTTCATAGGATTTTTTGTTTTGGTGAGTATTTTTCTTTTAAAAATTAAATTGGATTTAATGTTATTACGGCATCCACCAGATTTTCACATTTGGCGAATCGCCGCCTTGCTGCGAAATTGCGGCTGACATGCTTTCGTTATTGTATGCTGCCTCTGAAGGTGGATAAGGAAGACGGAAATGCGCTAATGCTGCTCCGTCGCGGGGTGTTAATGCTGTTCTGCGCACTAAAGCATAGGCTTCTGATGGTTGTCTGAAAGCGTCAAGCCACCATTGGGTGTAAATAAACTGAAGTTTTTGTTCTTCTGAGGTTGCATTCCAAAAACCAAACTGCATTTGAACAGATACAGGAGTGATATTGCCTGGAATAGGAATTGTTTCCGGAAAAGTCATTGAGGAAGAGGGTAGTTTCGAATTACGGGCAACTTGCGTCCACCATTCCACTGAGGAGTTGATTCCATTTAAATATTCAATTTCAGCCTGAACTTTGTCAATGCCAACGCCAATACCACGAAAATAGGCCTCTGCCAGAAGGAAATGAGTTTCTGCGCCGGTAATGAGTATTATGGGCATAAAGTCTTCATCACGCACAACGAAATAGTTGAAAGGTGAATAGATGCAGGTTTCTCCTTTAATTTGAAACGCCCCAAGTTGGTCGCGATGTGATCCGTAAGGGATTCCACCCGACGATGGTGTATTGATATCGGGTAGCTGGGGATAAGGTTTCCACTTGTTTGCGTTATTGGTTTCAAAAAATATGTAGGCTCTGGGATCAAAGATGCCGCTTCCATCGATGCTGTCGTGGCGCGAAAGTTGACGCCATACTGTTGAACCCATTCTCAGATTGTTGTGCTCACGGAATGACCAGTTAAGGCTTTCATTCTTGAAACCCATCGCCGACGGCCATAAACAAGCGCTTTCCAATAAAGGATTGATGAAATCATATCCCAGAATAATGGGGAGATTGTTGTCAACGATTTCTTTGATGATATTGCCGGCAAGTTCAGGCTCTTTTTCTGACATACGCATGGCATGTCTTAATCGCAGTGAATTGGCAAGTTTTCGCCATTTCAGCATATCACCGTTAAATAACTTGTCGAAGCCGATGAAAGTTCCGTAAGCTCCGGTAAGTGGTACAGCAAGACTGATATTTTCTTCTGCCCATTGAAGGTCTTCCAGCAGCTGGAGATAGATTTCCCTTTGGGAATCGTAGGCAGGTCGTAACAGACTCAGATCCTGAAAGCCATATCCGGCCTTGCTGAAGGGTATGTCGCCAAAAAGATCCGTCACTTTGAACGTTTTAAGTGCCAGTGTGATTTTGAGCATTGCCTGCATATTGATTACACCAGGTGATTCTTCATAGGATTTCAGTCTTCTTTCGAGCTCTCTGATTTCTGGCAAAGTGCCATAATAATTTGTCCAGATGCTTTCAGTTCCAATTGTATAATTGCCCCATGCTTCTTTGGTGAGGGCGGCAAGCTGGGTTTGCTTGTAAAGAATTTCATTGTTGATATAAAACTGCTCATCGCCTGTGGGTATCAAAGATTGAATCACAGTGTTGAAAAGCGATCCATCGCTGGCTGTAGTGAATCCGTGCGGATTGGTATTTATATCATCAAAATCTTTGGTGCAGGAAGTCAATGTAATCAGACTTATCACAGAAATTCCAAAAATCAATCGTATAGTTTTCATTACTTTTTTCATTTTCATCGATTAAAATCCGGCACTTAAACCAAACACAACTGACCTTGCTCCGGGGTAGGAAGCCCACTCAAAACCTTGTGCATTGCCTGCTCCCATAATTCCTTCAGGATTAATATTATCGGGCAGGGTCGTGTAAATGTAAAACAAATCACGTCCGGTAACCGAAAGGGTGAGGTTTTGAAACACCTTCGTTTTGTCGGTAATTTTTTTGGGTAAAGTGTAAGACATAGAGATTTCGCGCATTTTAACCCAGGTATTTTCAAGGATTCCGGGCGTTGAAACAAATTTTCCCCATCCGCCTGCATTGGGCAGATATTTGTAATAATAATGAACTACGGTGGTATTTGGTGTCCCATCTTCATGCACGCCAGGCAAAATGACGCCGATATTACTGGTGTTTCCGGCCGGATCAGTATATGGCAAGCCACCGCCTTCGCGCTCAATCAGCGTTTCCGGACTTTGGCCGGTTTGAAGGGAAATCACATATGAACCACTGTAAATATCGCCACCCCATTTGGTGTCGATAAGTGTACTTAATTTGAAGCCTTTGTAGGTGAGCATCGCGTTCCAGCCTGCGATAAAATCCGGAGATGCATTTCCGATGGGCACACGGCTGTCGGTAATAAGGTATTTTGTTCCTTCTGCATTCAAAACACGGTTGCCATTGTCATCGTATATATAATCGTAACCACTGATGGTTCCAAAGTCATCGCCGGCTTCAAGCACCATCGCCGGACCATTCAAACCCCAGATATCAGCCAGAAGATAGGTGTCTGCATCGCTGCCAAGACTTACTACTTTGTTTCTGTTTCTTGCGAAATTAAACCCACTTCTGATGGTAAGGTGTTTTGTACGGACAGGCACAGTATTCAGAATAATTTCGAAGCCTCTGTTGGTCAATACACCTTCATTGGTCATAATATTTGATGCCCCGGATGAGGTTGGAATTGGCAGGTTGGGAATAATCTGATCAAAGGAATAGAGGTAATAATAGGTGAAATCAAGATCGATTCTGTTGTCAAAGAATCCAAAGTTGACGCCGGTTTCATAAGCATTTACGCGTTGTGGCTTCAACAATATCGGTGGAATAGTTGAAGGAAAATTCGAGGTTTGTTGTCCACCGAATCTGCCCGTATTGTAATAAAAAGAGAGCAGGTAAGGTTCGGTATCTGTTGCTGTTTGGGCCAGACCGCCTCTGATTTTCATGAAATTCAGCCAGGGGATTCTTTCCTCAAAATTGAATACTTCCGACGGGATAAAACTTAATGAAAGGGAAGGGTAGAAGTAAGAGTTGGCGCCGGCAGGAAGGGTAGATGACCAGTCGTTCCGACCTGTAAGCTCAAGGAAAAGATAATTGGCATATGACAGGTTAAGGAAAGAGTAGACAGAATTGTTGCGTTTGCGTAAGATGCCCTCGCCCGGAATCATGGAGCCTGCCGAATTGCCAAGCTGATCCACGATGGTGTTGTTGTTGGCATCAGTAGAGAAAATATTGTCAGTATAATTAAAGAAGGTATACATATTGGGATAATACCATGTGCCGGAATGTCCATTGATGAAGTAATAATCCTGATTCCATCGACTGGCACCGGCAGTGAATCTGACATCAAATAAAGTGTTCAATACCTTATCCTTGAATGCAGTAACAGTGAAATCATAATTATCACCAATATTTCTTGAAAGACCATTGCTGTAATATCCGTCCTGAAGTCCGATCACATCGATGGGTTTGTTTCTTGTTTCAAATTGCTCGATGGTAAAATCACGCCCAACCCTTCCCTGTGCGCTGATCCCGGGAGCGATGTCGTATGTTAAAGTAAGGGCGGCGGTATATTTATCTCTGTTGAGCGTGGTGTTATTGTTGTAATAACCCCACCAAAGTGTCGGACTCACATAGTAAAACGGATATCCTTCCTGTGGATTTTGTGAGCCATCTGCGTTTTGATAATGCTGTTTATCGATACCCTGATAACTTCTCGGCCATGAATAGAGCAGCCCTTTGTTGAAAGAATTTGCATCTTCACCGAGCATAGGACTGTTTAATCTTTGGAAGTTGATAAATGAAACAGTGACATCGGTTTTAAGTTTTTCACTGATATTCAGATTGGCTCCGAGGTTTATCGTTGTCCGGTTGAAATTGCTGTTGTCAACGATGGGTTTGTTGTCCTGTCGTGTTAAAGAAACCCTCATCGTACCTTTTTCGTTTCCTCCGGTGGCCGAAACATTGTGTGTTATGGTATATCCGTTTTGATAAGGAATTTTGAGATTGTCGGGCTGTGGTGACCATGCCCTCATTTTTCCATCCCACCATTTCACCATTTGTCCTTCCATTT
>JAGXRB010000284.1 GCA_018336075.1 Bacteroidota bacterium | reverse complement strand
ACAAACTCCTGTATGGCACGTCCGGCACGCGTTGGCTCAAAAGTGCGGTATGACTCATCCACAACTTGAATCAATGAATTGAGTTCTGAAAGTATCCAAAGGTCAATCTCCGGGCGCTCATTCAGCGGTATATCATCTTCTGCGTATTTAAAGCCATCAATGTTGGCGTAGAGGGCAAAAAAGGCATATGTATTGTAAAGTGTTCCGAAAAATTTTCTTCTTACTTCATCAATTCCACTGAGATCAAATTTCAGGTTGTCCCAGGGCTGTGCATTGGTAATCATATACCAGCGTGTTGCATCAGGCCCGTATTTTTCAATGGTTTCGAAAGGATCAACAGCATTTCCAAGTCGTTTCGACATTTTGTTTCCGTTTTTATCCAGAACAAGTCCATTAGAAACCACAGTTTTGAAGGCAACAGAATCGAAAAGCATTACAGCAATGGCGTGCAAAGTAAAGAACCAACCGCGTGTTTGATCTACACCTTCGGCAATGAAATCGGCAGGAAAATTAGCATGGAATGTCTCCGCATTTTCGAACGGATAATGCATTTGTGCATAAGGCATGGCACCGGAGTCGAACCAAACATCGATCAGGTCAGGATCGCGGAACATGGGTTTACCAGATGGAGATACCAATACAATCCGATCAGCATAAGGCCTGTGAAGGTCAAAAGTGTTGTAGTTTTCATCGCTGTTGTCGCCGGGGACATAATTCTGGAATGGATTTTCTTCCATTAAACCAGCTTTGACTGAGGCATCAACGGCTTCTTTAAGTTCTGCCGCAGAGCCAAAACAACGTTGTTCGGTTTTGTCTTCTGTTGTCCAGATTGGCAATGGCACACCCCAATAGCGTGAGCGTGAAAGATTCCAGTCGACAAGATTTTCGAGCCAGTTGCCAAAACGACCTTCGCCGGTGGCTTTTGGTTTCCAGTTGATGGTTTTATTCAGTTCAAGCATTCTATCCTTCAAAGCCGTTGTGCGAATAAACCAGCTGTCCATCGGATAATACAAAACAGGCTTGTCTGTGCGCCAGCAATGCGGATAACTATGCACATATTTTTCAATTCTGAATGCTTTGTTTTCCTTTTTGAGCATTACCGAGATGTCTACATCAAGGGAAGGGGCATCAGCAGCAAGATTTTCATTGTATTCATTCTTTACATAACGTCCGGCAAACTCACGATAGGTTTCTACATCAACAAAATTCTGTACAAACTCCTTATCGAGTGCTTCAATGGCATAAAAACGACCTTGCAGATCTACCATCGGGCGGCGGACACCTTCGTTGTCAATCAGCAGCAATGGAACGATGCCAGAAGCTTTTCCGGCACGGTCGTCATCGGCTCCAAAAGTGGGCGCGATATGCACAATGCCTGTACCATCGCTTGTAGTTACAAAATCGCCTTCGATCACTCTGAAAGCATCTCCCATCGGACGTATCCATGGAATAAGTTGTTTATACCGAAGTCCTGTCAGCTCTTTTCCTTTGAATTCAGCAATAATGGAATAAGGTATCTTTTTGTCGCCGGCTTTGTAATCATTCATTTCTGCATCCAGCATCTTTTCATCGAAATGCGCGGATATCAGTTCTTTAGCCAGAATAAGCTGAACGGGCAAAGCGGTATAGGGATTGAAAGTCTTGAGCAGAACATAGTCGATATTTGCGCCAACAGCAAGGGCCGTGTTCGAAGGCAGTGTCCATGGGGTTGTTGTCCAGGCAAGGATGAAAAGCGGCAGATTCTCATCAGCATTCAGAAAAGCTGTTTTTTCGTCACAAATAAGCTCAAACTGCGCTGTAGCAGAAGTGTCTTTTACATCACGGTAACAACCCGGCTGGTTTAGCTCATGTGTACTGAGACCGGTGCCGGCGGCGGGTGAATAAGGCTGAATTGTGTAGCCTCTGTAAAGCAGTCCTTTTTCGTAAAGTTTCGACAGCAAATGCCAGACTGTTTCAATATATTTATTGTCAAATGTAATATATGGATGATCCAGGTCGACCCAATAGCCCATTTTTCGGGTCAGGTCATCCCAAAGATCCTTGTATTTCATCACCTCCCTGCGGCAGGCCAGATTGTATTCTTCGACGGTGATTTTTTTTCCGATATCTTCTTTTGTGATGCCCAAAGTTTTTTCGACACCAATTTCAACAGGAAGTCCATGCGTATCCCATCCGGCTTTGCGCTCAACAAATTTACCTTTCAGCGTTTGATAGCGGCAGAAAATATCTTTGATTGCGCGGGCCATCACATGGTGAATTCCGGGCACGCCATTGGCTGAAGGCGGACCTTCATAAAAAACGAATGCTTCACCGTTTTTACGTGAATCAAGACTCTTCTTGAAAATATCCTGCTCTTCCCAGAACTTCTGAACCTCTTTACCTGTCTGGGTGAGATCGAGCTGCTTGTATTCTTTGTACTTCACTTTTGTCATAATTACTCTGCTGAAAGCCTTTATTAAAAATTGGGTGCAAAGGTAGTAAAATTTGATACCAAGGCGAATGCGTAAAAGTCGAAGAATGAAGCTAAAACGTAAAATTAATAGCCAAAATTGGTTCACTTGTTAGAACATACACGCTATCATCGCTTTACTAAGTTACTGGAAAAAAGTTACCTATCTCGGTCAATCATTGACAAATTGAACGCTTAAATAGTTAAATATTAACTATTTACATGTGGAAAAACTTAATTTACTTAGCTTAAATAATTAAGAAATCCCGGAATTATCCCATGATATTGTATCCGCCATCGACATGCCTTATTTCGCCGGTTATTCTTCCGCCCGGACGGAATAAATGCACTACTTCGTTGGCAAGATCGTCGGGAGTGGCGTTTCCTAGCGGACTGATTTCATCAGAAGTGTCGACAACATTTTCCGTGAGTGTGGCATTTCCGGCTTTGCTTCCCATATAGGGTGAAAAACGGATGGCATTGACACGCGTCCTGTTCAAACGGCCCAACTCGTCGGCAAGCTCAATGGTGATGCGCTCCAGCGCAGCCTTTGCAATGCTGATATTGCGGTATGGGTGAAAAGTCACTTTTGCTGCAGCAATGTAACTCAACGAGCAAATGGATGAGTCCGGCTGAAGAATATCATATTTAAGCATATAATGTGTGAGCCGGATAAGCGAATAAGCTGAAACGTCCATGGTGTCGCAAAACTCACTTTTTGTGACCTCAATCAAAGGTTTAACCTCTTTCTGGCGAATGGTTTTATCCATTGCAATGGCATGCAGGAAGCCACTGAGTTGGATGTTTTTCTCTTTCATCAATGCGGCAAAAGCTTCAATGCTTTCGTCTATGCTTACATCAAGCACTGCTGTCAGCGTATCACCCAATTCACTTTGCACAGCTTCAACAAAATCATTGTGATTCTTATTCAGGAATGCTGCCGCTTTTTCAGAAAGGTTTTTATGAAACGGGCTCACCCCTAAGCCTGTGCAAACGACTTCTCCGCCGTTTTCTCTGATCTTTTTCGCAACAAACATTGCCAGTGAGTTTTTGTCGGCTATGCCGGTGATCAAAAAGGTTCTTCCCGAGAATAATTGACTATTCATATTGATGTTTTTTTTTGATAAATAAATTCAGAAATTTGTGCTTTATCGCTTTTTACCATCTGTATAAAGCTGTTCCCCATGTCCAGCCTGCGCCAACGGCTGCAAAAAGCAGCATGTCATTTGGCTTGAATGTATCACTGCGGTGCAGTTCATCCAGCAAAATCGGAATTGTTCCGCCGGAGGTGTTGGCATAGCGATCCATATTGGTTTTTACCTTTTCAAATGGCATATTGACGCGTCTTGCAATTTCCTGTAATATTTTTATACTCGGCTGATGCGGAAGCATATAATCAATCTGGTCTATTGAAAAATTGTTTTTGGCAAGGATTTCGTTAATGCTTTTTGGCACAACATCAATGGCCGTATTGAAAACTTCCTGACCATTCATTTGAAAATAATGCTGTCTTTTGTCGATCGTTTCCTGGTTTGCCGGATTCTCTGAGCCACCTCCGGGAATGGTAAAATGCTCTTTTCCGCGCCCATCAGAATGTAAAACAAAATCCAGAAATCCTTTATCTTCCTCTGTATGTGACAATACCATCGCTCCTGCTCCATCACCAAAGAAGACAGAATCTCTTCTGCTCCAATCTGTTATATTCGAAAAAGTATCAGCACCAATGACAAGCACATTGTTGTACATGCCAGATTTAATGTATTGCACACCGACCGAAATCGTAAACAAAGCCCCTGAACAAACTGCAGCCACATCAAAAGCAACAGTATTGAATGCTTCAAGTTTTTCCTGAATAAAACAGGCACATGATGGCGCCTGCCTGTCAGGTGTTGCGGTTGCAACAATTAATAAGTCTATGTCATTGACTGTCAAACCGGCATTTTCGATTGCAAGCAGGCCAGCTTTGTAACCAAGGTCACTTGTTGTTTCACCGGTTGAAATTCGTCTCTCTCTAATTCCAAGACGTTCGAAAATCCATTCGTCTGAAGAACCAACTTTTTCAAAAAAATCATTCTTCACAATGTTCGCCGGAGCATAAGAACCTGTTCCTTTTATATAAACATTACGCATTGTGTCATTCTTTTAAATGATTAAAAAAAAGGTCTGATAGTGGATGTTGTAAAATTTAATGCCTGATTAATAATTACATAGATACAATTTCTATGTAGGTTTTTCGGTAATCAGGTATCGCTATACCACTTCAAACAGCCGCCAAATGTATTACATTTTAATAACCACCAACAGAAAAAATGTGTTTTGTGTCCGATGAAAGATGAAGAATCGTATTGAATTTCCTTTGAAACGGGCTGAAAATGAAAAGAAAAACCTTCAGAATGCAAATGGATTCTGAAGGTCAAAAAAGAATAAAAATACCGATTCCCAGTAGTTTGAAAATTAAAAAACAATTTCTAACTTTCGGCAGTAGCAATATCGTTTAAACAGGAAATTGAATTCAAGGATGAATATGTATTCGAATTTTTCGATGATGTGAGGTGGGAATAAATATTTCTGTGCGCTTCACCTTTCCAGACTTTCATTCGGCCTTTTGTTACAAATATTTCGCGGATCTGCCGCTACCTGCCACGGTATGGCAGAAACAAATAACTGGAAAAGGTGCAGCGCACCGGTTATATTTGTAGCTTAGATAATGTATTAAACACAGAAGGTGCAGCGCACCGTAATATTTTTTATAATAACAAACCCGGCTATTTCAGTAGCCTTAAATTTTTATTAAGGAAATCCAAAAGTGAAAAATATATATACAACTGATATGTAAATAGTTACAATGAGTTGGGGATTAATATTTCTGTTACCTGTTTGCATGCAGGATTATTCATGTTCAACCCCTTCGGGCATACTCGTCAACTTAAGCACACAAGGGCTTGTAGCTCGATGATATTGATTCGTTTTCGTTTGTCATAGGCTGTGTATTTGACAATAGTGTCGAGTAGCTTGTTTTTGTTTGAGCGATTATTAAGCGCTGATAACAGGCTGGTGATTTTCTCTTGGTTGTTGATGATGTATGTGATAAATTTCATCATGCTCAGATATCTGCCGCAGTAATTGGAAACTTCAT
>JAGXRB010000283.1 GCA_018336075.1 Bacteroidota bacterium | reverse complement strand
GCTCGCGGCCGGGGTGGTTGCGTTGATGCTTGAGGCCAATCCCAATCTGGGGTGGCGCGATGTCCAGCATATTTTGGTCAAGACGGCTGTCAAGAATGACCCGACAGACGCAGACTGGACAACCAACGGCGCTGGCTACCCGATTAATCACAAATATGGTTTTGGGCTGGTGGATGCCCAGGCGGCTGTTAACCATGCCCTGACTTGGACCAATGTGGGCTTACCTACATCGCTCAGTCGGACAAAAAATGTTAATCAAAATATTCCTGACAATAATTTGACCGGTATTAGTAGCACAATTGATGTGGCTGAGAATTTCATAGTTGAGCATGTTGAAGTTGTCTTTAATGCTACGCATACTTGGCGTGGAGACTTAAGGATTGTTCTGACTTCCCCCTCTGGCACACAAAGTGTGTTGGCTGCCCCGCGCGCAGACGGGACGCAAAACTACAGTTCGTGGAAGTTTATGACGGTGCGAAACTGGAATGAAACAACCGCCGGAAACTGGACGTTGCGTGTTGCAGATGAGGATGCTCTAGCTACTGGACAATTCAATTCCTGGCAGTTGATTTTGCATGGACAAAAAGACAGTACAACTGCGAGGGTAGTTGTTTCAATTGATGATGATCAGAAGGGCGAATATTTTCTTTCAAATACGCAGAGTATTATCGATAAATATTCGATGACAGATGGCCCTGTGATAGTACAAAACACAAATGGTTTTCCTATTATTGCATCTTTACGTGCTGTTTATAGCCCTGATGGCGGAACTAGCTGGACAAGTTATGCAGAAATGGTTGGTTTACCAGTAGAACAGGTTACAGATTCTTATTTGTTCCCTTGGTATAACAATCTTCATATACGTACGAACATAAAAATAGCAAACATAGATACGAGAGACGCAGTAATTACCGTAAAAATTGCAGGAACTGTTATGGGTACTTATAATATTCCATCAAATGGCGTCCTTGATTTATCTTACCCTGATATAAATGCCGGCCCTGTAAATGTGAAAAGCCTAGATGGTGTTAAGTTCGTTGTTTCCGAATATATTTCCTTCCCACAAGATGGTTCAACGTGGACTAGTTATTACGAATTGATAGGCTTTCCAGAGACCCAACTAACTGATCATTATGTTTTTCCTTGGTATAACAGTGTTCATATTAGCACACAGATGAGTTTTGCGAACGTAGGTGCAACTACAACAGATATTGTAGTAAAAATTGGAGGGGTGATACGAGGAACATACACTCTAGCTCCTAATCAAAGTAGAAGACTCAAGTTTTTTGATATAAACAACGGCCCAGTTGAAGTGTATAGCACAAATGGAGTGCCAATTATTTCATCGCAACGAGTTGCATATAGTCCAGACAACGGATTAACTTGGCCGAGCTATACAGAACTGATGGGCTTACCACTAGATAAACTCTCAGACACTTATTACTTCCCTTGGTATAATACTGTTAATCAGAGTATGCAAGTAAGCTTTGCAAACGTCGGGACTAGCAGCACAACTGTTACAGTAACAATTGCAGGCAATGTGCAAGGTAGTTATGTTTTGTCGCCTAATCAAAGCAGAAGAGTTAAATTTTTTGGAGTGAACGAAGGAATGGTGAAAGTGCATAGCTCCAACGGTGTGCCAATAATTGTATCTGAGCGAGCTGCGTATAGTCCAGATGACGGTGTTACATGGACAAGGTTTGCTGAGATGCTAGGTTTGCCAGAAAATCAGATGAGCCATGCATATGTGTTCCCCTATTATGACGACATAAACATAGATTCTGCAATAATGATAGGTTATCCATGATTTTATAATCACTCGTAGATAGTGCTACAGCATGATTTGCGCTCCTGCTTTGGTTTTCATAATTTAAGAGTGGCTAATTTATAGGCTAAAATACAGGATATGACCAAATGTTCAAACTGCCAAGGAACGATACGCCAAAACAAAGCTGGACAAGCACAGTCTGACTCACAACGCTATCGCTGCATGCACTGCCAGCGAAAATATAAACCTGAGCCGAAGCTGCACGGCTATCTTAAAGTATGCGCCACCACGCAGTCGCAATGTATGTTGACGGGCTTAACCTGCATCGCATTGCTCGCCATCTGAAAGTACACCATCGGACAGTTTCTCTGTGGGACAAAGACCATACTGAGCAGCTCTCGCCAACGCCGGTTCCTGCTCAGGTACATACGGTTGAACTGGATGAGATGTACACCTTCATCGGTGATAAAAAAAACGAAATCTAACTCCCCTGACCATTTTAGACCGCCAAACAGGCTGTATTTTGGCTTGGTTGGTTGCTTGGAGCCTCGCACAACAAGCCATTCAGCAAATCGTAGATAGGGCTCCCAAAGCAAAGTGGTATTTCAGTGATGGTTTCGATGCTTATCAATGGTTTTGGTGTTACTTTGGCAGGTATGATGTTTCCAAGGGCAAAACTGAAACCCATTCTGTCGAAGCCGATAATGCTGAACTGCGACATTACTTGGCTCGTCTTGCACGCCGTTCGCATTGTTTTTCGCGTTGCCCTTATGCTCTTGAATGTGCCTTACGCTTGTTTGTCTATTCTTTCAATCGCCGCCAACTGCACAAACGCCAATATCCCCTCGTTACTCTGCCAATATTATTGACTCCATCGGCCCATCAAATTAGCCACTCCCCATAATTTGTGATGACCTGTTTTTGTCAATTTTTTTCAGTGAATCAGTTAATTTAAGCCAATGTGATATATAAGCGAAAGGCTTAGATATGAAAGTTGTTATGACCTTGCTAGTCCGAGACGAGGAAGACATTCTTCATCAAAATATTTTATATCACCTTGAACAAGGTGTTGATTTTTTCATTGTTACAGATAATTTATCCACAGATTCGTCTCCTGACATCATAAAAAAATTTGAATCACAAGGCCTAGCTTATTTAATTAATGAATCGGATGATACATATTCTCAAGCGGTTTGGGTCACAAAAATGGCCCAATTGGCCAAGATAAAATTTGAGGCAGATTGGGTTATTAATAACGATGCAGATGAGTTTTGGTGGCCTTCCGATAAAAATATTAAAACAGCTTTAGCAAAAATTCCTGAAATTTATCAGGTTGTTTCTGCTCGGCGGCATAATTTTGTTCCGAATCTGAAAGCGACCGTTTTTTCAGAAATGATTGTTCGATATCTAAACTCTAAAAACCATTTGGGGCAATCATTACCCAACAAAGTTTGCCATCGAGGTTTGAAAGATGTTCAAGTTAATCAGGGTAATCATGGTTTATCATGGCCTCCAAATATTTCCGTTTATCCAGAGCAGATTTTTGAAATCTTTCACTTTCCTATCAGGACATACGCCCAATTCGAAAACAAAATCGCTAAAGGCGGCGCCGCCTACGAAAGAAATAAACAATTGCCCACCAGTGAAGGTATAACATGGCGCAAATTATATGCTGAATGGCAACAAGGTAATTTACCATCTTACTTTGAAAGAGAAACTATGACTGATAAGGAAATTGAGTGTGGTCTTCAAACGGGTGAGTTAGTGTGTGATAGCCGGTTGAGAGATTACATAGAGTCACATAATATAACAGGCATGTTTAGATAAGAGGAGTTGTTCAAATCATGAAAAAAAAATGGATGTTGTCAAGTCTTCTTGCTATGATGAAGTGGAGGAAACTTTTCAACAACCCGATTTATTCTTCCCTAGAGAACAACACTGTTTCTAAATACAAAACTATTTCTGGAAAGTCCCGCGCATTGGTTGCGGGATGGTTTAGTTATCCAGATCGAAAGGCTACGTTTGGAGACATAGAAGCAAAAGACGTAGTTTGTCGGTGGCTAACTGAAGCAAGGATTCAATATGATGTAGCAGGTGATAAGGCAAACAGGATAGACGGTGTAACCATAAGTGATGTTGACCCACAAAAGTACAATATATTCATTTTTGTTTGTGGCCCCTGGGCACCGGATCAACAAATTCTTAGCAAGTTTCATCATTGTTTTAAAATCGGTGTTAATCTTTCTGTAGAAAATGAAGGTTCCGAAGGGTTCGATTATCTTTTACCACGAGACTCTCCTTGTGAACATTACCCGGACATTGTTTTTTCTAGTAACAGTTCTTTTGTTCCTGTGGTAGGTATTGTGCTTGTTCATCCCCAGCCGCTTTATGGAAAGAGGCAAAGGCATCAACAGGTAAAGAATATTGTTGATGAGTTACTTGATAAAAAAGATATCGCCCCGATTTGGCTAGATACACTACTTGTAAATAATGCAGGATGCCTTAGTATTACAAGTCAGTTCGAATCTATTATACGAAAAACAGATTTTGTGATTAGTACACGGTTACATGGGATGGTGTTTGCGATAAAAAATGGCGTCCCTGTAATTGCTATTGATCCGGTATATGGGGGGGCAAAAATTACTGCTCAAGCCAAGGCATTAGGATGGCCCCTTGTTTTGAACGGAGATGACTTAACTATAAAGAACTTAGAGAATGCGATGTCATTGTGTTTGAGCGGAGCAATGTCAAGAGAAGTTGTAAAGTGTAACCAGCAAGCCAGAAAAAAAAATCTAATAATAAAAAATCGTATAATGGACCTTCTTAAGAAGCACGATATATAAGATACATGAAGCACATTTTTGGGGTGCGTTGGTTTGTTGGATGGATAGGGGACATGCCACCAGAATTTTATCCTTTGACCAAATTTCCCAGCAACGTAGAAAAACAAAAGGAAATTTATATCTTTCATTTGTAGTTGTGTTTGCCGGGACAATTTTTTTGAAAACTAGAGCACCAGGATAAACAATGAACGAGAGAAAGAGAATAGTTGTGGTTTTAGGTATGCATCGCAGCGGTACGAGCGTTGTAACCCGCGCACTGCAGGTAATGGGCGTTGACCTTGGCAGTAACCTGATGCCCGCCATGCAGAAGGTTAATGACAAGGGATTTTGGGAAGACGTGGATGTCGTTTCCCTTAATGAGGAGATACTTGAGGCCCTGTCAATTACCTGGCATCACTTATTTCCGGTGACTTTGGATGAAGTAAAAAAAATCAACCGCCTGGGGTTTTTATCCCGGGCTGTAAAACTTTTAAGAAAGAAAATGCGCAATTGTCAAGTTTTTGGCCTAAAAGACCCCAGGATGGTTAAATTATTGCCCTTTTGGAAGCAGGTTTTTGCCCGGCTGGATGTTGAAGTTAATTATATTATCACTTTGAGACACCCATTAAGCGTCAGCCGGTCATTGTTTAAGCGCGACGGGTTTCCCCTTGAAAAAGGTCACCTGATGTGGCTGGATCATATCGTT
>JAGXRB010000282.1 GCA_018336075.1 Bacteroidota bacterium | reverse complement strand
TCCAGGAAACGACACCTGAAACTGCAAGATAGATTCCAATTGCTGCCATCGACCCCAAAACGAAAAATGTTTTGAAACATTTTTTGTTTCGTTTTTGGTATGAAGTCCGGCTTGCGACAAAAAGCGGAATCGAAAACACAAAGATTGAAATGAACCAATATTTAAGTTTTATTGCATACAGACTGTCAATTTCAGCAATGAAACTTTTTTCTCCTCCCATGACGAAATAAATAAACACACCGCCAATAAGTATGAGAAGCGTTAAAAGGAGCATGACCATTGGCAAGTAGGAAGTTTCTGCCTCCTTTTTATTGAGCATTTCATTCAATTTCCGGTCTATAACTATCAGTGGATCATTGATGTTTTCAATGTAATCAGCTTTTCCAAAAATCAAAGCAAAAACAGGTTTTATGCGTTCGCTTGTTGATGAGTTCCCAAACTTTGGCATCATGGTAAAAAGCAGCGGAAAGGCAAAGCCTTGATAAACGATGGCCAGTGCCAAAATGTTTATATCCTTGCTGCCGAGCTTCCAGTTGGTCCTATCCAATGACAGCCGAAGGGAGGCTCATGGGGCAGCAGGCTACTAACCGGGCTATGAGATCTGTATCAAGCACGTACCCTGCCATGAACCGCGTTGTATCCTTCTTAGCAAAGAATCACTGCTTGCCTTTGTTTCAAAGCTTAAAGCCAGCTTTTCAAAACATACTGTTTGAACCCTGCATAACGCACTAATAAATAAGCCAAAGAACTTTATTCGGGCTAAATTCATGTTTTGCCCAAAAATTTCGACACGAATTGAAACTTAAACACCATTTTTATTCAATTCTCAATACTTGGTGTTCGTGTGTCTTGTTGTCATATGACGGAAATATTTCTTACAAGAAACAGAATGTCAGTATTTTAAAACATATTTTGAGTATTAGTTATCAACAAGTCATTAACATATATATTTGACATTCAATTGATTAAAAATTTGCATGTACTAAATGAAATTTATCATACTTTCCCCTAGTTTACGATTTCTTTGATTTGTACCTAACGATAAGCATTTTATTTATCGTTTCTTGCATGGAAATAATTGGAAGAAACCGGGGAATGTTGAACAAAATGAAGTTGGACTATGCCGCCAGGTTATGGGGATTAGTTGATTTAGAATGGTTTAGGGTTTAGGGTTTAGGGCTGGCGCAGATATGGGTTAGAGGGGTTTACGGGTTAACGTTTAGAGATGGCGCAGCAATTGGTTATGAGATCTAGGGACTTGAGAGAACGAAGCGTGGGGGCGAAGGGGTGACTAGAGCGATGGGTTGACTTAAGCAACTTGAGCGAGTTAGGCGACTTGAGCGGATTTAACGATGTGGGTGTGGTTCGAGGTAATTAAAACATGGGTTTGGAGGGGTGTCTAGGAATTTGGCAATTGCTACAGTAAAAAATTGATAGCGGATTCCAGGGTTGTGAACGTTTTAATGTTAAAATTCAGTTTTTTATTTGCTGTATTTTCGAACATCAATGAAAA
This sequence comes from Bacteroidota bacterium, assembly GCA_018336075.1. Taxonomy (GTDB): domain Bacteria; phylum Bacteroidota; class Bacteroidia; order Bacteroidales; family F082; genus JALNZU01. Next base: position 3,930 of record JAGXRB010000282.1, on the reverse strand, counting down.
TAAAGTTTCGTTGGGTCCATCCACAATAACTGCATTCCGCTTGTCCTTTAGAATGTCCTTCAAGAATTCGAGAAATGCATCAACGATGGGTTTGTCTTTGATGCTGAATGCAAATCTGGCGTCCTGGTAATCACTGATCAGATTGTAGTTTTCACGGCAAAATTCAGGCATGAGGATGAGTTGCTCCCAGACTTGTCGTATTTCTTGCCGTACGATTGTGCCTGAATGCCTGTAGTGAATGTACTTCTTTTCGTGGTTAATTTCCAAAGAGTAATTCATAGCTTGAAATGGTTTGATATTCAGATATAACTTTTCAATAGGCCGGAGATGGTTGAGGATTAATCTGTTGAAGAATTACTCAATAGCCTGTCTCACAGTAGTGGAGGTATGTTGTCAGGTTTAAAAATGTCATTTCTGTTCAAAATTAAGAAAGGAGCGCTAATGATACTAAATAGACATATAAATCCTCTGAATATGGAAGAAGAAATACTCACTGAAAATAGACCAATCCTTCTCTGATGGCATATTTTACCAATCCCACGGTATTTTTGGTTTTGGTCTTTGCCATTATGTTTTTACGGTGTGTTTCTACGGTCCGTTCGCTGATGAAGAGTTGTTCAGCAATCTGAGAATTGGAAAGTTCTTTCGAGATCAGATAGAGAATCTCGAGTTCACGTTTTGATAGCTTGTTCTGGTTCATATCTTTAAACTCCTCGGAGTCAATGGTGCCTACTTTTTCAAGAATCGTATTCCGGATTTCAGCATCCCAGAATTTGCCGCCATTAGCCACCGTCTTAATTGCTTCAACCAAAACCTGCATATCTGCAGATTTCAAAACATAGCCATTGGCTCCGCTTTGTATCATTTTCTGAATGTACAATATATCCTCAAACATGCTAAGGGCAAGAATTTTTGCTTTCGGATTTTTTTCTTTTATTAACCTTGTTAGTTCAATGCCGGTCATATCAGGCATGTTTATATCCATCAGGATTACATCAGGTTCTGTAGCAGGTGGCTCGTTGAGGAATTGCTTTGCTGAGTAGGCATGGCCTACCACCTCCATTTCATTGTTTTCCTCAAACAGAGATATTATGCCTTTGATAAAAAGCTTATGATCGTCAACCAGATACAACTTTATCTTTTTCATCTTTCATTTTTGTAAAATCGCCGTTGGGTAGCTCCATAATGATTATGGTTCCCCGGTTCGGCTTGCTGTCAATAAAAAAATTACCTCCCATTCCTTCAATGCGAGTTGCTGCATTTTTCAAACCCTGTCCATTATTTCCTGAAGTTGACGGGTCGAATCCCACACCATTATCCTCGATGATGATGGTGATTTCCCTGCCATTCTTCAAAACCTCAATATTCACAACTGAAGCGTTGGCATGGCTGATGATATTGTTCATCACTTCCAGTATTGCCCTGTACAGCGAGTGCTCAACAAATGAATCTACCCTATTGTCCCAGCCATTCATACTCAGGTGAACATCAAAATACTGCAGATTCTGAAGCCTGATAACAAGATCTTTAACTGCTGACTCAAATCCTTTTTCAATTAACACGAGAGACACCAGATTTTTGGAAATATTTTTCATCTCTTTTAAGATGTCATCAAGATTGGTGGCAGCGCTTTTTAAAAGTTCTTTTCTCTTATTGGGGCTAAGGCCGTCTTCTCTTAGTATGTTGGTAATATTCAGTTTCACAATGCCCAGCAATGGACCAAGGCCATCGTGCAGCTCCATGCCTAAACGCTTACGCTCCTGGATTTCGGCTTCCAGCACTGCTTTGGTCATTTCAAGGGAATGTCTTATTTTGTTCTCATAGGCCTGTTTTGTCTGCTTTTGCCTGTTTTTATTGATAAGGTAGTAATAGATAAAGGATAAAATGATCAGAAGGGCAAAGAATGAAATAATGGCAATATGCATTTGATTCCTCTGGCTGGCAATATGCATATTTTGTTCTGCAATAAAAATCTGTTGCTTCTCCTTATCCCTGTTTAACTCTTCAATTTCAAGGCGATACATCTGATTGGCATGAGATTGAGCCTGGAACTCCGATTTCTGTTCAATAGACAGGTTTCTGTAGTTTAGTGCCTTTTCAAACTCTTTCCTCTCATGAAAAATCAGTGAAAAAACTTCATTAATCTCGTATTCAAGTTTTTTATTTCCAATTTTAAGGGCAATGTCATAAGCGCTCCTGGTAAAAGTAAATGCCGAATCCAATTCCTTAAGCCTGAGGTAGGCTTTCGCTATTTCAATTTGGGCTAATGATCTCCCTTGACTAAAACTGATCTGGCTTGATAATGAATCACTTTTAAGATAATAAGCGATCGCATTTTTGTGATCACCCAGATCCGAGAAAAGATTTCCTTTTTCAAGAAGAGCATTTGCTATTATAGAATGATCGCTTACTTGAGTTCCGATTTTTATTGCCTGATCAATAAAATATTCAGCAGAATCGGGCATGTTAACAGCCCGGTAATAACTCCCAAGACTGTTTGAAGCACTAGCAATTCCTGGTTGCTCATTCAGTTTCTGAAGCATATTGTAAGCCATATCAAGATAGGTTTTGGCCGTTTCAAAAGCCTCAACTCTAAGATAGATAATTCCAATATTTATTTGCCCCCTTGCAAAAAAAAGTGAATCTTGCCCTTGTTCACGTATACTTTTTGCTTTCAACAGGTAGGTCAAAGCTTCTGTATTTAAACCCAAAGTAGCGTAAACTACGCCAATGTTATTATTAGAATTGGCAATCTGATTGCCTATGTTGTATTTTATGGATAATTGAAGACTTCGGAAAGAATATTCGAGGGCTTTGTTATAGTCAGATTGAAGAAGGAAAGATACTCCCAATATGTTAAAATAACGAATTTGGGCAATTTCATTTTGTTGCTTTTCAAAGCGTTCAATAGCTTTATATGCCAGCACCCTGGCACTGTCCGGGTCGTAATATAACAAATCCCAGGCTCTATTAAAATCTTCTATTTCCACTGAGTCCTGGAAGAAAAAATCAAGGTCGTGAAAATAGGTGGCCGGACTTTCCACCAATTGATCTTCATAAAACATTTTCCAATCTGTCAGGAAAACAAAAACCAGGATCAGTAACGCAACAAAAAGAACTGCTGCATTACGGAAGGACATGGAAAAAATATAATTCTTACCAGGTAGGTTCATGTTTCATCAGGATGACGTGTATATAAAGTTGTAGCAAAGTAAAGACTTATTGATTGAACGGGCAATACCAGTTTTTTGGTATATTGATTGAAAAGCATTATGCATAGATAATCAATAGCATAGAAAAATACCAAAAAAATGGTATTGTAGGGGGATAGCAAAGAAAGGATATTTGCAATACCGCATTCTATCAAAGAATTGCTTTGAATTTAAATAAATACGCAAATCAAAAACCAAAACAATGAAAAAGATTACCTTGTTTCTAATGTTGATATCAATGAGTTTTTTGGCATCAGCACAGAATACAACTACTTTGCAGGAGGCCTTTCTTGACGAAAATGGAAGACCTGCTATCAGGGAAAAAACTGTTCCAATGAACGAAGATCAGTTGCAGGATGAGAAATTAACCCCGCAGGCGCCTGGCTGGCCAAAAACGTTTAAGAGGAATTCCAATTACTTTCCTTACAGGGGTCTTGCTTTGGCTGATTTGAACAATGACGACAAAGATGAGATTATTTTTTCTGCAAATAAAATATTATATGCTTATGAAGGCGATGGTAACCTTCTCTGGCAGCGGCAATTACTTAAAGATTCCGATTGGCCGCCTGCGGTTGCTGATGTAACCGGGAATGGAAACCCTGAGGTGGTGGTTATTGCTCATGATTGCTACTTCTCTACTGTCGGGCATGTTTATGTTGTTGACAATACAGGGCAGATATTACCCGGATGGCCGGTTAATATTGGCGTTTCCTCAATA
>JAGXRB010000281.1 GCA_018336075.1 Bacteroidota bacterium | reverse complement strand
TGTAAAGCTTTTAACAGGGATGGGTATCCCGAAACATAAGAGCTGGAATGTGGTAATGTACTGTCAAGGCTGGTGGGAGATGTCGAAAAAAGTTGTTGTAGCAAAAGCAATGGACAACCTTTGGTTCGCAAAACAAGGTCTATTATCTCTAAAAGTACGTATGTCGGTTTAAAAGACTAATAGAAACCGCCTTGGTACGGAGTACGTATGCCAGGTGGTGTGGGGGGACAGCGGCGAAAGCCGCTTCCTACCCGATTAGAATTATGTCTGGTGGAGTGTTTAAAGGTGCAGCGCACCGAAATATCTGATGCAAGATTTTTTTCCAATATCTCTCAAATCCTTGCATAAGAAATGAGATATTATTGAATTAACTTCTTATAATACAATAGATTAAAACTTTTTCAGCAAGTCCTAAGATATTATTGAAAGTTCAGCCGATTTGAAGTCTTCTACCATTTGCAAAAAAAAAGCCTTTGGAAACAAAGGCTTTTTTATAAAGAACACATTGTGCGTATGGTTCAGTACTATTCTATTATCAGTTTTCGTGTGACGACCTCATTGCCATCATAAATTCTTATCAGATAGATGCCTTTGCCAAGGCTTCTCAGATCGATTCTATGGGATGTATTTCCAAAAACAGGCATATACATTTCTTCATGAACGATCTTTCCGATGAGGTTATATACCTTTAATTCAGTACTTGCACTAAACTGGCTAAAGACAATATTGAACTCACCGTTGCCCGGATTTGGGTAAATTTTAAGTTCTTTCTTGTCATTTTCTCCAATAGAAGTTTCAGCTGTGGTTGTAAATTTTCTGACCTGACTCCAACTTGTTGAGTCAAGACCCTGAATGGCTTTCACTCTCCAGAAATATTCCGTATCCGGATCAAGCAGAAACTGTATCTGGTAGAAATTTGCTGTTGCAATTCTGTCATTCGGACAGGTAAAAGTATTGTTGGTACAGAACTGAAGCAAATATTTCTGTGTTCCGCGAATTTCACTCCAGCTGAAGCGTGGATTGCGCATCAGGTTTGTAGCATTATTTGCAGGTGCAACGAGGGTAACCGTGTTGCTTGTGGTAAACTTGAATACCGGTGACCATGGAGAACTTCCTCCGCCGTGACGGGCCATTACGCGCCAATAATAAGCCTGATCATAAATAAGACCAAGAAAACGATACTCCGGAACAAATGATTCATAAGTAAATGGATCAATGAAATCAGGATTCATTGCAAGTTGTACGGTATACCTTACGACACCTGTATGGGAAGTCCATTTAACCAAAGTATCAAGTGCAATATTGGTCGCGTTGTCAACTGGTGTTGAAAGTATTGGACTGCGCAGTATTGGGAAAGAAGTTACACTCGACCATGCTGAAGTTGACTCGGGATGTATAGCACGAATCCTGAAAATATGCAGTTTTCCAAAAGCAAGATTATTGATTTCTAATTCTGACACTGTGCCTGCTACAATAAAAGTTTTCAGATAAGGTGAAGCGAACTCTTCATTGACGCCTTTATACTTCATAAGGAAGCCGCTGTTACCAACAAATCCGCCCGTACTGTTGCTGGCAAAATGAATTCCATAAAGTGCCTGTGTTGTGCCGCTGGCTAATTGCTCCCAGTTTGTTCCGTTGAAATAGAATAAAACGCCATTGTTGCCAACAGCATAGCCGTTGTTCTCATCAATGAAGCTGATACCGTTAATATTTCGGCCGGGTGAACCAAGGTTGGTTTCGGCCCAGCTGGTTCCGTTGAATCTGAATAATCTTGATGCAGGTGCAGAAGCCCATACATTGGTTGGGCTTACTACCCATAAACTTAAGATATCTCTGTTTGATGCGATGATACTGTTTGCCCAGCTTGTTCCATTGAAGAATGCACCACGACCAGCTTTACCTCCGGCCCATATGAAGTTTTCATCCAAACCATGAATAGCATAAACATCACCAACAATACCTATATCAATTGCAGACCATGCTGTTCCGTTAAACTTCAGCGATACCCCTTTTGTGGTTGCTGATGGTGAATTACCAACAGCAAAACCATTGGTTGGAGAAGTGAAATAAACGGCATTTAACTGAACGGTTGTGCCTGAGGTTTGCGTTGACCATGAAGTACCGTCAAAATGAAGGATTGTTCCGTTGGCTCCAACAGCCCAACCATTATTAAGGTCAGTAAACCAAACACTTCTTAAATTTCTTACTGTTCCACTTGGAAAAGCACTCCAACCACCATTGGCAAAACGCAAAATAGTTCCGTTATCGCCAACAGCCCAGGCATTATTACTGTCAACGTAAAAGATGCTGTTAAGGGCTGGGGAAATACCTGGAGACTGAATGCTCCATATGGCTGAAGTGTCAATCTGCAGCTCATAGCTGGTTACTCCTGTCAGCGGAGCCCACTTCACAGTTGGTGCTGGATTCAGAATTGTCTGATCAGCAGGTGCTGTAATAGTAACTGTTCTGATCACTCTGAAAGAGAAAACTGATGACCAGTCAGATACAGATGTCCCGTCTGATGCTTTTACACGCCAATAATAGACTTCATCAAATTTAAGGTTACTCATTTGATGTGCAGTAACCATTGTTGGTGGAAAACTCACTGCATCACTGAAGTCAGGGGATTGGGCAAGTTGTAACTCATAGGTGATAACAAAACCTTGTCCGGCTACTGCATTCCAGTCGAGTACAACATCAGGCATCTGGCCTATAGCTTCATTGGCTGGCAGTCTGAGCTCAGGAGCATAAATCTTTGTTTCTGCAAAAGCTGAGAAGCTAAGCAATAGGGCAAAGAGAAGCGTTGAATAAATATTTTTCATCGTATTCTTAATTTTTTATAATACAAGATTAATACACGAGTATTTTAACAGCATTTACCTGTTTTCCACTTTGAAGTTTTAACAGGTATGTACCTGCTTTCAATCCTTCAGCATTCAACTGGATTTGATGTTTTCCCTGCAGGAGGAAGCCTGTTTTTGCAGTGCGGACCATACGGCCGTTCATATCAAAAATGCTGTAAATTACTTCTCCTCCTTCTTTAAGGTTAAAGTCGATGTTTGCCTGCTTGATTACAGGATTGGGGTAAACTCCAATGTTAAAGCTTTGATTAGGCTTTGTTGTTGGTGTTTCATCGATACCAACAGGTTTCCTGAAATCATTGCAACGATACAAGCCACGACCGAAAGTAGCTGCATAAATGACACCCAGGTTATCTGTTCCGGGATAATTCACAACAAGGGTGTCAACATTGATTAGCTGAACAGTGTCAGGCGCTCTGTTGACAAGTTGTTGCTTCAAATCGAAAACGGTTACGTTACCCAAACCTTGATCTGCAATCCAGGATGGGTTTCCAAAGATGTCAGAAGTTGAATAAATACCTTTTTCGGTACCTAAAAATACGGTGCCGGGTGTGCTCATTTCAAAGATTGATGCATAAACAGGCATTTTTGGCAATTCACCCTGTTTGCTTACCCATACTGGATTTGCATCAAGGGCATTCGTTGTGACAAATACATAATGATCATTGCCATAATTGCCCAGTGTAACCAATACTCTGTTAGGATTGGTTGGATCGATTGCAATTGAAGTTACAACCTGACTTATAGGAGTATTGCTGTTAGGCAGGGTGGGTTGAATTAAACGTGTTGCTACAATACATTGAGGATTGTTTACATCTGCCAGATTTGCATTATAAGCCAAGGCCAGATTAGATATTCTGTATACTTTACCGTCTCTCATTCCCACAAATGCATGATTACCGTCAGCAGAAACTGCCATTGAATGCGGAATTCCGGTTAAACCATGATTTCTGTTTGCAATCTGATACCATTCTGGTCTTTTTCCAAATTCCAACATTTCCTTGGTCATGAAGACTGTGTCGGTAACGGCAATAAAAAGTCTGCTCGAAACAATATCTTTGATTCTTATAGTGTCATTCAATGCAAGACTTTGCTGCGGGCTAAGCGTATGGTAGAAAGGATGATCAAAATTATTACTTTTTGCTTTGATTACTTCGCCACCCTGATAAGCTCTGCGCGCCTTGAAGGTTACAGAGTCACGGCTGTTTTGGTTGTCGAAACTTTCCCATAGAACTAACGGTGTGCGGAATGCAGTGTTTGTGCTTCCACCAAAACCCAGCGAGGGTAGAAACTGATTGGCAGCTGAAAAAGAAAATCCAAGATCTTCAGAACGCTGTATCTCTACAGATGTCGAAGACACAATCATAGCCTCTGTATTAATAATAGACAATGCACTTGGACCTCCGGATAGTGTTCTTGAGAAAACAGTTTCACCCTGACGTGGTGTATTTCCCTGTCCGGAGATATAAATTACACCTTGATCCTGAGCACCACCTAAAACTCTGTTCATGAGTCCAGAGGGTGCAACGGCGTAAAATTGTGCTGTAGCATAATTTCTGTTGTTGACAGAATATGTATATTCAGTTCCCGAAATGGTTCCTTTGTGTATCCCGCCATCAGTAGCAACAAAGAAAATGCTGTTGCTGCCTGGCCTGAAAGTGACGCGCTGTTGTCCGAAATGTACAAAGTTTGTGCTCAGAAAGCCTCCAATAGGGAATGACTTGATGTCCCATGCATATAAACCGTTGTCAGATATTTTTATGCCTTCCCAAAGGTTTTGTCCACCTATAATAATTCTGTTAGGATCATTAGGGAATACCTTGATATGGCTATTGTAGTTTCCTTTTGATCCAAGCAGAGCAATTGATGTAGTTTCAGGCAGAATTATTATCCAGTTATCCCCTTTGTCGCTTGAGCGATAAACACCTTTGTGGGTTCCGTTTGCTTTTACAAGAAGTGCATAAACAATATTTGGGTCTGAAGGTGCGAATGCTAACTCAAGTCTGGTGACATCAGCTGCAGGCAAAGCTGTAAGGTCGGAATCAGAGGAGCGCAAAACAAAAGCCTCTGGATTTCCTGTTTTGGAAATGTAAGCCATGTTATTGACAGAGGCAGCAAGACTGCCATCGCTTCCTGCCTGCACATCAGTTGAGAGGAGGTTCAATTCAACTCCATCAGCTGTTTTTGCATTTGACCATGTGGTTCCACCGTCAGTTGAATATTTAAGTCCGGAATTTGTTGATGCAAACAAATGTCCTGCAGCATTGATAGCAAGTTCGTTTACTATGGCCCAGGCATCGTTGTTATTGTTTATTGCTGGTTTTGTGGCAATCAGATTTGTGAAAACAGCTGAGCCACCATTGTCTGTTAACTTCCAGATTCCGTCTCCCATGAATCCTGTTGTGTAGCCCATATTGCCAAGACCTGTATACAATTGCGCATTGAAACCGTCTCCGGTACCAATATAAATATCTCCGTTTGAAGCCTGCACCATTGAACTCACCAATAGATTATTGTTGCCAACTGCAGCCCAGGTTATCCCTTCATTGGTCGATTTCCATATGCCACCACCAGTAGACCCTGCATAAAGGGTTTGATTTGTTGCATCACGGTTATCGTAAATCAGTCCTTTTGTTTTACCACCATAGTTATCTGGCCCTAATGAATGCCAGTTCAAAGAGGTCTGACTTCGCATCGAACTCATCTCCTGTGCCTGTTGAGCAGCAGCAACTACATCATTAAAATCGATGATTCCTGTCTTTTGATTGCTGCGCAATGCATGAAGATAAGCTTCCGAAGAAGGCTCTTCAAGGTTTCTGGGGGTGTAACGCTCGCTGCCGGAGTTTGCATTTGCCCAAGTTAACGTACTGGTTACTAAAAGAATACAAATTAGTAAAAATCCTTTTTTCATATCATCTAATTTTGATTGTATTTGGATCTGTTCTCTTCTGAAATAGTGGCACAAGTTACGTCAAATATTCATACCTGCAATAACTAAAAGAAGAATTTCTTTAACACTTCTTAACAACTTTTTTACACTTATTAAAGTGCAAAAGTAAAAATCTATCCTGAAACTAAGTGATTTTTCGAAATTTAAATTCAATTTCATTCCGATTTCACTGCATTTGAGGTGTTTTGTATGTTAAGTTTAACTGAAACTGGTTTTCAATTTCTATGAAACAGCCTAAAAACTGACCAAAATGAATTGATTTCCTCGTTTATTTGCGCATGATTTCAGGATACAATCTAAAGCAATTTCGATTTCAGATTATTTTGTCCAGATACAGATATTTAGGAGCTGGCATGCGTTATTGAATAAAAGCTCAGGAAATAACATCAGCCTTTTTCCTGTTTTCCGGATTGGTTTTTTAGTAAAACACGCATCTATTTGGCAGCCAGAATCATATAATTTTTTTCTTTGAAAAATGGGTGTCCCGTGGTATCTTTAGAGCATGTTTGTTCGCAAAAAGAAGAATCAAAGCGGGAGTGTAAGTGT
>JAGXRB010000280.1 GCA_018336075.1 Bacteroidota bacterium | reverse complement strand
CTTTGATTAGCAATCGTGCTTTGCCTTTGGCTTCTTTGGGGATTGTGGCTAGCGAAGTGTGGTCGCCATCACCAATATCTTCTGAAATTGCCTGTCTGATGAGGTTCTCTGCTTGAGGAAAATTTGTCATTTTTTTGTAATGCTCAATGAATGAATAAGATAATCACCTGAACTGTTATTCATCAAAACATAAAGCCTGTATTCGGTTGTGCGGCAATGATACTCGCCAATGAAAAACATGGCTGATGAACTGGTGGTGCCTTTTTGTTTAATGATAACTTTTTCGGCAGGGTAAATGCTAAAAAACTCTGTAAGCATCACTACTGCCTGATTTTTGCTGAATGAACCATTTTGTGAAGGCAACTCGAGTGTTATGGCAGCGCCAAGAAAAGCTGACAACTTTTTGGCATCTCCTTTTGTTAAATGGTTTACCCAGACTTGTTCTACTTCTTTTTCCTGTCCTGATACCTTTTGCGGTAACAATGACAATATAAATGCTAAAACAGTGAGAGAAAACAATAGGGTTTTATTCCTTAAAATTAAATTCATCGGTATTTTAATTTCGCCTCAAAAGTACAAATATATAGGCTTATGTACATAGACTAAATGCCTTAAGTTGCAAAAATCATGCCCTTATGGAGTATCTTTCATCAGCATATTCTAGTGTTTTTTTATCCTCGTCTTAAAAATATAGCTACTTTTGATTCACATTTAATGACTTTGCACAATGGTAGAAAAAATTTATAATTTGCAGAAATACAGCATTTTGACATTAATAATGATGATTTTTTTATTGATGTTCACACAATGTGATCCTCCGAACGAAGCTACCGAAGAAGACCGATTTGAAAGCGAACTCCAGACCTTCAACAATCGCATGACCAACATCGGACAATCGATGGAAATTCTTGATGCTATGCAGAATGAGTTGGATGAAGTTGAAAAATTGCGGGCAGAAGGCAGAATTGATGATGCAGAATTTAATTCCAGGTCAAACGAAATCAAAGACACTTATGGCCGCGCCATGGCCAGACAAAAAAATACGGCTCCTGTTTCCGGATTGCCTCAATGGGCCAGAGAGCTTGGTCTTTCTGAGCCTGTCGGACTTATTATCGATCAGGAATTCTCGCAGGTAACAAGCGCAAACAATGCTGATGAGGGTTTTAATTCGGTGCTTTTGGTTTACACAGGAAACTATAACGTTGCAATGCAGGAAGCGCAGCGCATTGCCAACGCAGCCAGAATACCATTTAGCAAAGATTTTTTAGAAGCTAAAGAAATAACAGAACTTTACAGTTCAACACCGATAAAAGGAGTGGCTTATATGAATTTTGATCCTTTCCTTAAAGATGCTCCGATCAATATTTCTATCACCGTGGATGAAACAGGAATGTTAACGATTAGCGCCGTTAATGTGGAGCAAATGAGCCGACAGTTTGAGCGCTCAAGACCATCGGATAATTGATTCTTTAGTTTAATTTACAGTATTATCCCTTTTTATTTATGGATGTAATCATTACTGGAAGCAGCAGAGGCATTGGTTTTGAACTGGTTAAACTTTTTGCACAAAATAACCACAGGGTTTTAGCAATTTCCAGACAGACCAGCACCTTAGAAAACTTAAAACTCAGGAACGAATTATTGTATCAAAATCTGATTCCTCTTTCTCTTGATCTTTCATCGAAAGCTTTCGAAAAGCTGTTGTTAGAAAAACTGGATGAATCAATTTTCCATCCTTCAATACTGATCAACAACGCAGGACTTCTCATTTCCAAACCGCTGAATCAATTAAATGAAAATGATTTTGATCAAATGTTTGGCGTCAATATTAAAGCACCTTTTTTGTTGATTAAACACCTTTTACCTTATTTCTCTCCTTCGACGCACATTGTCAATATCAGCAGCATGGGTGGTTTTCAAGGCAGCTCAAAATTTCCGGGATTATCGCTTTATAGTGCATCGAAAGGCGCTTTGGCAATCCTTACAGAGTGTTTGGCCGAGGAGTTGAAAGACCTTGGAATAAAATCAAATGCACTTGCCCTGGGTGCCACACAAACCGAAATGCTGGAGGAGGCTTTTCCTGGATATAAGGCGCCGTTATCAGCAGCATCAATGGCTGAATTTATTTTCAATTTTGCCATTTCCGGGCACCAGTTTTTCAATGGAAAAGTTTTACCTGTCTCAATTTCAACGCCATAGATTTACACTTTATCTACTAAAAAATGACTCAAAAAGCTGAAACTATCGAGCATCCTGCTGTAATAACAAAAATTACTGAAAACAACATCGAAGTGATGATTTTGTCCAAGTCGGCATGCTCATCCTGCAATGCTAAAGGATCATGCAATATGTCGGAAATGGAAGAAAAAAATGTGAATGTAGCGAGAATTCCAAATCTTGAATATGTTGTCGGACAACAGGTAGTTTTATATATGCAGCAGCAGTTGGGTACAATTGCAGTATTTCTGGGTTATATTTTACCTTTCCTGCTTGTCCTCTTAACATTGATCGTGATGATTGCTTCAGGCTTCAGCGAGGGTGTGGCCGGGTTAACTGCTTTGTTCATCCTTATACCTTATTATATTGTCATTTATTCCCTGCGTTCGAAACTTGGACGCAAATTCCAATTTTACATCAAAGCACCGGGCAATATTGGCGTACAGGATTTTTCTGCTTAAGTCACAAGAAATGCACCAACTGGCTTGAAAACCTGATACATACGAAGATAGCAACTCCTGATTATCTTTGTATTTATACATTTACTTCTTTATATATGTTCTAAATAGCATTTTCGCAGTCAATTTAGAAGCGATCTAAACTAATCTTATATATTACAGATAATCAGTGCACTAAAGGTATTGTGTTTTAGCTACCAAAAAGTATTGTAAGTATAAAGTATTGAAATATAGATGTATATACTTTAAAGCCATTGAAATGGATATCATGGGCAATCAAATCAATTATTTTATTTTTGTCATGCTGTTTATGCATTAACAGTAAATTAAATAGCTTAAAATGAATGATTTAACATAAAACCCGATACAAGTGAACGATATTTTGCTTTTTACATTGTTGACACTGGGCCTGCTTGGCACAGTGATGGCTGTGATACTTTATTTTGTGGCGCAAAAGTTCAAAGTGATCGAAGATCCAAAAATCGATCTGGTTGAAGATGTACTTCCAAAGGCCAATTGTGGTGGTTGTGGTTTTCCAGGTTGCCGCAATTTCGCAGAAGTATCAGTGAAAGCCGCCAATGAAACCCAAAGTCTAGAAGGCCTGAACTGTCCTGTTGGTGGCAATACGGTCATGAAAGAAATGGCTGCCATCCTGGGGCTTGAAGTTGAAGAAAAGGAGCCAATGATTGCTGTAATCCGCTGCAATGGCTCCAAAGCCAACTCACCTGCTAAAGTTCAATACGATGGACCTGCATCCTGTGCTTTTGCTCACAATCTTTTTTCGGGAGAAGGTGGCTGTCAGTTTGGTTGCCTTGGTCTTGGCGACTGTGTTGCCTCATGCGATTTCGATGCAATTCACATGAATCCTGAAACAGGTTTGCCTGTTGTTAATGACAAATGTGTTGCTTGTGGCGCCTGTGTCAAGGCATGTCCGCGTGGCATCATTGAACTTCGTAACAAGGGCAAAAAAGATCGCAGGATCTTTGTTTCATGCATCAATAAAGAGAAGGGCGGGCCTGCGAAAAAGAATTGCAGCGTAGCCTGTATTGGTTGCTCTAAATGTTTCCAGGTGTGTCCTTTTGAGGCCATTACAATGGAAAATAATCTAGCATATATTGACTTTGAAAAGTGCAAACTTTGCCGCAAATGTGTCGAAGTCTGCCCCACAGATGCAATACACGAATTAAATTTCCCTTTGCGGAAACCAAAGCCTGAAGTAACTGACGCAGCTCCAAAAGAAAGGCCGGCGAAAGTTGTTGCTGAGGCTGCAGCTCCAAAGGCTGATGAGACATCCAATGAAACTAAACCTGACAACATAGCATAAGCTGTTACTGGTATGAAAAGCTTGAAAACTTTTGCCCGGGGTGGTGTTCATCCCGATGAAAACAAATTCTCTGCAAATGCTGCCATCGAAGCACTGCCATTGCCAAAACAACTGGTTATTCCGCTTGGTCAGAACCTTGGAGCGCCACCCAAACCACTTGTGAAAAAAGGTGATATCGTGAAGGTTGGTCAGCTCATTGCAAAGGGAGAAGCCTTTATTTCGGCCAATCTGCATTCCCCGGCTTCCGGAAAAATTGCCAAAATTGATGATGCACTCGATGCAAGCGGTTACCGCAGACAAGCCATCTTCATCGATGTCGATGATGATATCTGGGAAGAGCATATCGACAGGTCAGATGACATTATTCGTGCTATAAGTCTCAGCAAAGAGGAGATCGTTGCCAGAGTGAAAGAATGTGGCGTTGTCGGACTTGGCGGTGCTACTTTTCCAACACATGTCAAACTGATGATTCCAGGTGGAAAAACGGCTGAGTATCTTGTTGTAAATGGCGTAGAATGTGAGCCTTACCTTACCTCAGATCATCGTTTGATGCTTGAAAAAGGTGAAGAAATTCTCATTGGAACCAAGATTTTAATGAAGGCGCTTGGTGTCGAAAAGGCGATTGTTGGTATCGAAAATAATAAAACGGATGCCATACAGCACCTCAAAAAGCTTGCAGAAAAATACAGCGGCATCGAAATTCAGGCTTTGTATGTGAAATACCCGCAAGGTGGTGAGAAACAACTCATCAAAGCTGTTCTTAACCGTGAAGTGCCATCAGGTAAACTGCCAATTGAAGTTGGTTGCGTAGTTTCTAATGTTGGAACTGCTTTTGCCGTTTATGAAGCCGTTCAAAAAAATAAACCACTCATTGAACGGGTGGTTACTGTGACTGGAAAAGCTGTAAAGAAGCCATCAAATTTCCTTGTTCGTGTTGGTACACCAGTCTCAGACTTGCTTCAGGCTGCTCAGGGACTTCCTGAAAATACGGGTAAAATTATCAACGGCGGTCCAATGATGGGCAAGTCTGTAAGTAGTCCTGATATTCCTGTGGTGAAAGGTTCTTCCGGCATCCTTCTTTTGCCCCGGGAAGAAAGCAAAAGACCTCAGGCCATGACTTGTATTCGATGTTCAAAATGCACTGTTGCTTGCCCGATGGGCCTGGAGCCCTTTCTTTTGGCAAAAATGTCAAAGCTCGAATTGTATGAAAGAGCCGAAAAAGACAACATCATGGATTGCATGGAATGCGGCTCATGTCAGTTTACATGTCCATCAAATCTGCCACTGCTCGACTATTTGCGGCTGGGCAAGCAACGCGTAGGTCATTTAATCAGAACCAGAAAATAAGAATCATCTATGAATATGTTCACCATATCAGGATCTCCACATGTTCACGGAGACGAAAACGTTAAAAAAATTATGTACACTGTGGTGTATGCCATGGTACCAGCGATATTGGTTTCTATCTATTTCTTCGGATTGGATGCAGCCAGGGTATTGTTGATTTCAGTAATGGCCTGTCTGTTTTTTGAATGGGCCATTCAAAAATATCTCATTAAAGGACCTGTAACAATCAATGATGGCTCAGCAGTCGTTGCAGGTATTTTGCTGGCATTTAATATTCCTGCAAATATTCCGTCATGGATTATTATTATTGGTGCGTTGGTAACCATAGGCGTTGCAAAAATGTCATTTGGTGGTCTGGGAAAGAATCCTTTTAATCCGGCACTTGTCGGACGTGTGTTTATGCTGATTTCATTTCCGGTGCAAATGACTTCATGGCCTGTGCCAAAAGCGTTGTTCTCATCGCAAGTTACAGATGCTATTACAGGCCCGACTGCTTTAGGAATTTTAAAAGAAGGTGTGGGAGCAGGAAAAACAATTGAGCAAATCATGGCCGATCCCAATATGCCTGCCTACATCGACCGTTTGACAGGCAATATGACCGGTTCGTTGGGAGAAATGTCTGCGCTGGCATTAATTCTGGGAGGTATTTTTATGGTCATCAGAAAAGTGATCGACTGGCAGCTGCCTGTTTCCATTATAGCTACAGTCTTTGCAATAGCTGGTGTTTTTCACTTGATTGATCCTACTCATTATATTGATCCTACTTTTCATCTGTTTACCGGTGGTTTGATGCTTGGAGCAATTTATATGGCTACTGACATGGTTTCATCACCGATGAATATGAGTGGAAAGGTCTTTTACGGTGTAGGGATCGGGTTGATAACAATCATCATAAGGCTTTGGGGAGCTTATCCTGAGGGCATTTCATTTGCTATTCTTATCATGAA
>JAGXRB010000279.1 GCA_018336075.1 Bacteroidota bacterium | reverse complement strand
GATGAGTTCTACAAACCGTTATAGCTGGCCGCAGCTTATGCCTGTCGGCGAAGATGATGTATTGATGAAATTTTATGAAGACAGCGGCCCTGCATGGGCACCGACGCGACATATTTTAGCACAACGTTTCAATAGTTCAGGACAGCCGGTTTGGCCTGCCAACGCCATTATCAGCAATGCCGGAAATATTACGGCATGGACACAGATTTTGTCGATGCAGAGCGATGAAAATGGCGGCTTTTATATTGTATGGCCTGATTACCGTATCAGTGGAACAATCGCTTCTGCATGGCTACAGCACATCAATGCAAGCGGACAACCTCAATTTCAGGCCAATGGTGTTAAGGTTTCAAACAACGATGGCTTTAATCAGTTCTATCCGCTTTTAGCCAAACCTGCCAACGATCCGAATGTTTATATTTATTGGAATGAGGTGAATGGTGACCAGAATATCTGGGGTATTTACGGGCAAAAAATCAGTCCGGCCGGAAGCCTTTTATGGAGTAATTTTGGGAAAGAAATATATCCTTTGAGCAGTCAGGCTTTACTACCATTGATAACTATGCCAGCAGAAAATGACGTTATTATGATTTTCGAGCACTATTTCAACGGGGTAGAAACATCTTATAAAGCTGTGAGATTGAACAGCGATGGTGAATTTGTATGGGAGCCCACCGAAACAATGATAAGTTCGGTGCAGTCAACCAAGATTCATCCAGTGATGTCAGACATGAAAAGCAATCAATGGGTTTTTGTCTGGGAAGACGATCGCACAGGTGATGTTGAGTTGTTTGCACAAAATCTTCAACCCAATGGTGAAATCGGGCCTGTGTCTGGCGCAGGCATTTTGGCTGGCACTGTTACCATTGAAGGCGATATGCTTGATCCATCGGAAATTGTGATTTCTGCCGGTGGACTGGAAGTAAACCCTTTGGCTGATGGAACTTACACTTTAGACCTTGAGCCCGGAAATTACACAGTTACAGCTACACATCCATATACTGCAGATCAAATGGTTGAAAATGTTATCATCGAAAACGGTGAAACTTCTACAGTTGATTTCAATCTCATGATGCTCAGAACAAATCTTGAGTGCTTTGTTTTTTACTCTAATGTGGGAATCATGCCGATTGAAAATGCAACTGTCACTGTTTCAGCATATGATATCACCTACTCAGGCACTACAAATTTTGATGGATTTTTTATTGCAGAAAATGTACCTTATGGCTTCTACACAGGGATGGCCTACATTGGAAATCCGCAATATACTGTTTATAGCGACACGATAATTGATGGAGCTAATAACAGACTTGATTTCGCGTTTCTTCATGTTTCTGTCAATGAAAATGAAGCTTTTTCAAGCATCTCCATTGCTCCAAATCCGGTGAATGATCAAAGCAATCTTATTTTAAATAATTCAATAAAAGGCACTTACAATTTTGAGATACTTAATTCAGAAGGTAAAATAATCAATGAAAAAGTTGCCATCGTGCTTGATGCCGGAATGAACAAAATCGCCTTGACGGATTTATTTTCCATGACAGAAATGAAGGGAGGTATGTATTTGATTCAGATTTCTGACAAACACTTTTCGCGCACAATCAGATTTATTGTGAATTGATGTATTCGCCTACTGTCGAAGCGAGAATGCAGCATGGCGTGTGTTTTGTCACTGTTGTTTCATTGCTGAAAAAGCGAAAACTCATGTGTGTGCTCATGATGCTTGCGACGTACTGCTCGAAGGGCCATGATTACTTCAATGTTATATGTCTTATTTACTGTCATTTAGCAGTCTGTTGCTTTGCAGTTATTTTCCGAAATACTTTTGTAGCATTTCTACTAATTCGTTTTTGTTAATTGGTTTAGCAATGTAATCGGTGCATCCTGCTTTGATTGCTTTCTCGCTTTCTCCCGTTAGTCCATAAGCGGTTTGAGCAATGATGACAACTTCTTTGTTAAACTGCCGGATTTGGTTTGTGGCTTCGTATCCGCTCATTTCGGGCATGCGAATATCCATCAATACCAAATTTATATCAGGATTTTCGCGGCAAATCTCAACAGCTTCAACACCTGTCTTTGCCTTTAACACTTTCTTAACAAAGCTTTTGATGAAACTGCTGATCACCATTTCCGATACCTCATCATCTTCGGCTATCAGTATTTTTAGTTTTCTGACATTATCAGTATTACTGTCAGGCAAAAGCTCCTTGTCTGCGGTTTTTACCACGGCTGTAAAAGTAGTATAAGGCAAGGTGAAATAAAAAGTTGAGCCTTTGCCTTCTTCACTTTCTACCCAGATTCTACCTCCAAGCATTTCTATATAAGCTTTGGTAATTGCCAGTCCAAGGCCTGCTCCCTGATATGCCATTTTATCAGCAATATCAGCCTGAATAAACCGCTCAAATATAGCTTCCTGCCTGTCTTTTGGAATGCCTATTCCTGTGTCTTTGACATAAAACTCCAGTTCGACAGACTCATTGTATTTTTTTAGATGATAACCAAATTCAATGGCTCCTTCCTTGGTGTATTTTATTGCATTTTTTACCAGATTGGTAAGTATGGCATACAATTTTTCGCGATCTGTTTTGATGATTGCTTCCTTTTGAGGCAATGTGTTTTTAAGCGAGAACTTTATCCCTTTTGCTTCCACTTCGGGTTTGAAGAAAGTATAAATATATTCAGTTTGCTCGTTAATCATTGCTTCCTTAATATCTGCCGCCATCAAACCGGATTCTATTTTTGAAATATCTATAATATCATTAATGATATTGAGCATCCGTTTTCCACTTTTCCCGATCATGTCAATACATTTCTGCTGCTCAGTGCCAGTTAGATCGGGTTCATTCAACAATTCAGCAAACCCAAGAATGCCATTCATGGGCGTGCGGATTTCGTGGCTCATATTGGCAAGGAAAGCTGATTTAAGGCGGTCGCTTTCTTCGGCCTTTTCTTTGGCAGCCAACAAATCCTGAATGAACTTCTTTCTTTGAATACCCATGCTAATTTGTGAAGAAACAAACTTCAGAATCTCTTTGCTTCCAGCGTCATAGGCATCGGGGTTGTGATAATCCTGCACAGCTAATACTCCGATGATATCCGATCCCGAAAACAAGGGCACCCCAAGCCAAACTTCACTCAGGGTTCCCACCTGATCAATTTCACCTGATTTTATTAACGCTAAGATATCAGGCTTCTTCAACAGCAATGTCTCTCCCTTTTTGATTACGAGTCCTGTCACTGATTTATTGGCGCGCCATGTTTCAATCTGATCCTTCTCGTCAGCCTCAAATGGTGTGGAAAGCATGTCGTTTGCCTTATCATAAAAGGCAATATAGAAATTAGTGGTATCAATGAGTTTATTCAACAGATTTTTTATGCTTGCCACCAATGTCTCTGTATTTTCAGAAACCAATGATGCTTTGGCAATTTGAAAGAGTACTTCCTCCTTAATCTCTTTTTGTTTTTGATCAGTAATATCAACTGCCGTCGAAAGTATGCGCTCTGCGCCATCAATGACCAAGGGTCTCAATGTAACCAACTCCCAGAAAATCTCACCGGACACTTTCCGGCTTTTCCACTCAAATGCCTGAATCTCTTCGAGGGCAGCCTTTTGAATCCATGCTAATGAATCCTCCATTGAATAGGGTGGCTCCATCCAGAAATCATTTTGCTGCAAAGCCTCAAGGCTGTCGAAACCATAAGAAGTGTAGGCTGTGTTGTTCGCATTGATAATTTCACCAGTATCAATGTCATGAATCATAATGGATACAGGGGATTTAGCAAAAAGCGTCTCAAAGTGTAATTGGTTTTCTTCGGCTTTTTCTTTTGCTTCAATGAGTTCCTGATTTGTTTGATTAAGCTCTTCGTTCTGTGCAACTATTTCTTCGTTTTGTTCCTGAAGCGTGATTTCGATTTGCTTGCGTTCAGTAATATCCCGCCAGGTAGTATGAAGCACGGTTTCCCCTTTTATCACAACAGGCATAAGCGAAACTTCAACTATAAACTTTATACCATCAGCATTTATATGTGTCCAATCGAATCGGTGAAGCCCTTTTTGGTAGGCCAAATCAATCATTTCATGAGCAGCTTCATCTGATTTTCGTCCATTTGGCTGATAATTGGGGGATATTGAAACAGGCTTACTAAACAAAAATTGCTCTCGTGTCAGTTTTAGAAGATTTAAAGCAGCCTGGTTGCATTCCACAAAGACACCGGTCTTATCAATCAGCAAAATGGGATCGGAAGAAGCCTCAAAAAGTTTTCTGAATATTAGCTCGCTTTCTTCGGCTTTTTCTTTGGCATTGCGTAATTCTTCTTCGTCTTGTTTTCTTCGGGTTATATCCTGTGCGGCACCCCAAAGTCCGATAATCGCGTTGTTTCTATCTTTTACAGCTTCTCCACGAACCCACATCCAACCGTTTGTGCCATCTTTTTTTACTGTTTTAAGTTCAAGCTCGTAGGGTATGCCCGATTCACTTGTTTTTGCCAAGGATGTCGATAAAATTTCCCAACTTTCGGGAGTAAACAATTTCATGTGTTCAGTATAGGGCGGTGGCGGCAATGCAGGGTCAAAACCATACATCTTATACAATTCCTTCGTCCATACTACTTCATTTGTTTCTACATCAAGATACCAACTTCCAAGGTGGGCGATTTCCTGAGCTTTTATTAATTCAGTTTCATTACGTTCGGCTTTTTCTTTGGCTTTTATTAATGCATTTTCAAGCGCTTTTTGTTCTGTAATATCTTTAAAAACGCAATAGGTTTGTCTGAATTTTCCTTCGGGCGTATAGCCAACACAACCTTCAAACGAGACATAAATGTAAGTATTATCTTTTCTTCTCAGTTTAAACTGAACATCAGAAACGTAGCCACGTTTCTTAAAAGCAGGGAAATTTATTCTGAAATGTTCAACAAAATCGGGATGCAAAAAATCGCCATACCATTTGCCAATCACTTCATCTCTTTCATAGCCAAGGGTCTTTGACCACATTGGGTTAATGTCAATAAAGCAGCCATTTTCATCCAACGATTGGTACGATAAAGGAGCATTATTGTACATGGCCCGATATTTTTCCTCACTTACCTCGGCTTTTTGTTTGGCAATTAACAGTTCTTCAAATAGCTGGCGCCTTTCGGTAACATCTGTAAAATTTAAAATAATTCCCCTGATAGCCTTATCTGCTAACAAATTGGTAAAGGTGGTTTCTATCCAGCGGTATTCGCCGTCCTTCCGCTTAAACCGGTAATTTAATGTTGGTTTCTGCGTTGGGTCGATCATGATGGTTTCGAGTGCTTTATATACCATTGGCAAGTCGTCGGGATGCGTATATTCATCACCGGAATGTCCAATTACCTGCTTATGATCGTAGCCAAATAGTCGCGCAGCGTTCGGACTTACATAGGTAAATTTTCCACTTACATCTAGAATAACTACACCATCGGGTGCATTTTCAATCAATGATCTAAAATGTTGTTCACTGGCTTCGGTCTTCTCTTTGGCTTCAATGAGTTCCCTGTTTGCTTGATTAAGTTCCTCGTTTTGAACAGCCATTTCTTCGTTTTGAGCAGCTATTTCTTCACTTTTTTCCTGAATTACCCGTTCAGCCTGCTTACGGTCGGTAATGTCAATTGCAGAAGCGGCAAGATATAATGGATTTCCAGTTTCATCATTTATTAACGTGCCGCTCATTAGCATAGGAAACTCTGTTCCTTCGCGGTTCACATGCCAAACTTCAGTAGGTGGAAAATATCCTGCTTTAATAATATTTTCATTGAGACTTCCAACTTCCTCCAATTGTTTTTGATTATGAAAAAGAGAAAGATTCTGACCTGATAGTTCCTCCGGCGTGTAGCCATGGATATTAGCAAAGAATTGATTTATATAGATAATATTGCCTTTCAAATCAGCAATTGCTTTTCCATAAACGGCATTGTCTGCAATCGCTTTAAAAATCTCAAGTTCTTTGTTTACTAATTTTAAATTTCTTTCGTTTTCTTTTAATGCCAGTTCGGCTAACTTTCTTTCGGTTATAACTTCGGTGTATGCGATCATCCCACCAATAGATTTATCAGAATGATACCATGGCCGGCATTCCCACCTTGAGTAAGTAATACTTCCATCAGGACGAATGAAATAATCATAGTCGTTACTTAAAACTTCGCCTTGTAATGCTTTTTCGTGTGCGTTTCTCCATTTTTCGGGCATTTCAGGAAAAACTTCATAATGATTTTTACCAATAATATTTTTGTCTTTTACATCATAGTCTTCTAAAAATCTGTCGCTTACAATTAATAAATTCATTTGATTATCAAATACTGCAATTGCATTTGGATTGTGTTTGAGGATATAGCGTGTTTTTTCCTCGCTTTCTTCGATTTTTTCTATAGCTTTTTGCAGTTCATTGTTTGTCTGTAGCAATTCTTCATTTATTGCTTCGTATTCTTCATTTTTTAATTGCAAATTTATTTCACTTTCCTCAGTTTTTTGTTTGGCTTCGATGAGTTCCTTATTTGCTTGATTAAGTTCCTCGTTTTGAACAGCCATTTCTTCGTTTTGAGCAGCTATTTCTTCATTTTTTTCCTGGAGCAGTCGTTCAGATTGCTTTCTCTCAGTGATATCAATTACCGTTGTTATAAAATAAAGCGGTTCGCCATTTTCGTTGCGTTGGATTGAAACACTCACATCAGTCCAGATATAGTTTCCCTTTTTGCTGATATATCTTTTTTCGAACCTGGCTGATTCTTTTTCACCTTTTAGCAGGGCCTCCAGAAAAGCCTGAATAATCGGGATTTCATCTTTGGGAGTTATATCCTGCCACTTTTTATGTTGCAACTCCTCCCGGGAATAACCCAGCATATCACAAAATGCCTGGTTTACATTGATTTCACCCGTGGGTAAAGTAATTGATTTGCCAGCGTTGGCAGCGACGAATACTGATTCAAATTTGTTCTTGCTTTCACTGATTTGCTTGTTCAATTCAACCTGCTCTGCCTTCTGTGATGCCAGATCACTGATAAGCAGGGTCATAGCAAGAAGGAAATCCATTGCTGCTTTAACTTTTTCCTCCGAAACAATGGGTATCTTGCTTAGAGCATCAAGATATTGGTTCTCATCAAAGCCATATTTTTCTGCCTGATTTTTGAAGAATGATAAATCTGGTTTTTCAAAAAAGAATTGACCTGAAAACAGATTTGCAATATGTTCCCCGTTGATGATTATGGGGACCGCAACATCAATCAGACCGTTAAGGCACTTGTAGAAATGGTATTTTTCACCTTCTGCCATTTTACCTGCAAGTATCGTATCGCTGATTTTACATCTTTCTGAGGTTGCGGTATTGCTGCGATGAAATTCAGTACATATCTGCCGCCATCCCGATTTGGATAATATATTACCATCAAGGTCAAGGATTGCTGTAACGAATCCTGTTGATTTGTTGAATCCTTCAAGGAGAGCGTCAACTTTCACAAAGTCAATTAAATGCATGATATTTTTTTTCATCATTGAAATATTTCAAGTTCTTATATTCTGCATTGGCTATAACAAAAGTAAATCTATAACCCTCCTCCAATTTTCTTTTTACTCAAATTTTGCCCTGCTAAAATAGCAAAAACTTTTGATGTGAGGAAACTGCTTTTTCAAGTCAATTTTGAATGAATTTTTCGCATTTACCAAAGCGGAAAAATTATGCGCCAGGGAGAATGGAGAATGGAAAATGGAAAATGGAAATTGACAATGGAGAATGGAAAAATGATCAGTGAGGGGCCTGCTGAGTTCCTGATGTTAGGAACATGCTGCTAAGTGTCATGTATATAAGGGGTTGGGCTTTATTTCTTTTCAAGCCTGTCTATTAAAACATGCTTATAGGCTTTCCCGATTGGCAATGCTTTTTTCTTTATGAAAATTTGATTTCCTTCAATATGGTCAAATTTATTCATTGCGATGGCAAAGGAGCGGTGTATTCTTACTATATCCGGATGTGAGAATTGCTCTAAAATGTCTTGAAACGTACTGTGAACCAGGATTGATTGCTCACCAAAAACAACTTTTACATAATCGCCAATAGCTTCGAAATACAGAATATCGCTAATTGGCACTCTATATAACTTCTTTTCAGATTTTAAAAGTATGGTTCTGCTATTCGACATGGTTTCGCTGTCAGCGGAATATGCGTATTTATTTACAGCTTTTAAGAATCGTGCAAACGAAAAGGGTTTTAAAAGGTAATCAACGGCGTCAAGTTCAAAGCCCTCAAGTGCAAATTCAGGATATGCTGTTGTAAAAATCACTTTTGGTGGTGAGGGAAGCGACTTTAAAAATTGCAAGCCCGAAATCTTTGGCATATTTATATCAAGAAACATCAAATCAATAACCTCACTTTTTATCACCTCGTTTGCTTCAATGGCATTCTTACATTCCGACACAAGATTTAAGGTTTCAGTGTCGGCAATATACCTTTTAAGCACATCCCTTGATGCTGGCTCGTCATCTACTATTATGCAATTAACTTTTTTCATGTTCTATTTCTAAACAAACCTTAAAGGTGTCTTTACTATCATACACTTCAAACTTGTGTCTGTCAGGATATTGTATCATTAATCTCCTTTTTATGTTCTCTAATCCCAGTCCGTTTGGGTTACTGCTATTCGTATTTGTTTTGGACTTGTTGTTTTCAATCTCAAAAGTAATTTTTTCGGCATCAGAATTCAATGTAATATTGATAAAAACATTCTCAGTATCGCTTTTTATTCCATGTTTGAAACTATTTTCGACCAAAGTTAAAAAAATTAATGGGGCAATTTTTACATCCTCCTCTATATTGCTGATGAAGCTGATGGCAGCAGAATCCTCAACTCTGTATTTTTGTAGCTCAATATATTTTTTTAGCAATGATACTTCCGAGTCCAGTGTTACTTTGTCCTGTGTAGAATCATAAATAACATACCTCAGGATATCTGAAAGTTTCAAAACAACTTCTGCTGTTAGTTTATCATTTTTTAATGCTAATGAGTAAATTACATTTAAGCTATTAAACAAAAAATGGGGATTAATCTGAGCCTTCAAATTGTGAAGTTCGCTATCCAGTTTTTCTTTCTCTTCCTTAACCATGCGCTGATTCATCCTCTGCAATTCAAACCATGATTTTGATAGTTTTGTGGCAGTTGTAATAATTAAATACACTGTAATTATTACAGCTGTTTCACCAAAATTAAACTGAGAAACGAAATAGTAATCGGGTAATACCAAATCAACGAGCACCTCAAAAGTATAATGATTCAGAAAAGCAGCAAAAGCAATTATTGTTATAGCAAAAACAGAATATCTGAAGTAACAGTTCTTTATAACCCATTTTTTTATTCCAAAAAAATTCAGATACACACCCGTAAAAACTGCAATATGAAAAAATATGGAATAGATAATATCTAATCTGGAAATTGAATCTGAAAGTTTGAAAATAAAAGCAAATGCAAGAATTGAAAGAACCCAAAACAAGACATGAAACAAAATCCTGTTTATTTTATATTTATTTAGAATACTCATTTTTGAGGTTTTAAGGTAAATTGGAAATCAGCATCAAAAGCCTCTTCATCGCTTGAGTACTTTGACACAAACTTTTGCAATTCCTTTGGCTGTGCAGTTAACAGAATATTAGCACTATTTTTTTCATGCTTAATACGAATCTTATTGCTTTCAAGCTTATTTGCAAACCACTCTGTATCAAACCAGTTGATTACAATACTGTCATTTTCAATGTCAACCTTTGCAAAAGTATGTACGCCCATTAAATGAAAACCTAAAATAGTATTATCTGAATCCCACTGTTCGGGGAAAAAGTCGATATATGTTTTGCCGTCTAATTCTACTAAATGCAATTGAAATTCTGTACTTTTCTCCGGATTATCTGAGTAATATAAAAATAATGAATAGGCAAATTTGTTAGGTTCTTCTCTACTACCTCTATCAAATGGAATATTATGCTTTTTAATCCATTTTTTGTCACTAAAGATAATTTCCCAAACCAAAGTATCCGAGTTGCCCAATCCTCCTTCAATAGTTTCCCACTTCCCAATAATTTTATCATTTCTAATCAAAACATCATCGGTATAAAGCGGATAGAATGAAATTACCGTGCAACCAGAAATTATTGACAATAAACTAACCGCCGACATAAAAATCATTTTCTTTGTTTTCATATTTTTCAAATTTTAGGTTTAACAAAAACATGAGACAAATAAACGCTGATTCTAACTTTCTTTAAAACTTTTTCGTCAAATGGCAGTTGTTTATCGTCAGACGTATTGTTTTGAAGTCATTTTTAAAAATCAGCATTCCACTTTACGAACGGCTCTATCTTTTTGCATTTTAAATTCTCCACCTGATTTCATTGATTGTTGCATAGGTTACAGTTTTCATTTTACTCAAATTTTGCTTTGCTAAATTAGCAAAAACTTCTGTTTTATGAAAACTGATTTTTTCAAGCCAATTCTGAGAATGAATAATTTGCAAGCACCAAAACGGAAAAGTTATACCAAAAGGAGAATTGAGAATTAAAGGAGTGTGCATTAGACTAAATAACAACAGTTTAGCTATTTTTTAAAAATCACCAAAAACCATTGGTAAGTACATAACAACTTTCTGGAATTTGGTGGGGATGCGCTGCATTGAGCTGGTCGAGATGTAGTTCAATCCCGAAATTTCTGGAACTCATCGCTGGGTTTCCGATACACGGAACAGGCATTACAGAACGCTCAGAGTTCTATTCATTAGCTGTAGTTTCTTCTTCCAATTAATATATTCGTCAGTTGTAAAAATAATGGAAAAGTAAGAAACATAAACCAAATTATTGTATTTCTCGGTAAAGCCTGATATTTATAATTCAACCCGTAAATAATTAATGAATATAAAATACATAACAGTGAAGAGCCAATATTTACTTGTTTATTTGAATACCTTTTTATGTGTTCAATTTTAATTTCCTTAAGGTCATTTTTGTAATTGCCATTTCTATCTGGAAGAAATGCAGCTAATAACATATAATTCTGTATAATGTAAGCAGCAGAAATACCTAAGAAAAAATATTGAAGACCTATATAAAGTCCATGTGATAAAAATATTGCAGATTCAATATCTTGATTACTAAATACTTTAATTATATTATCTATAGCCAGGGCAAACATTATTAAGGTACTCCAAATACTTAAAATAAGTCTAACAAATCTCGTAAGCTCGATTTTTGTCAAAGCGTTTATAATTGAAAATGCAGTGAAAATTATTACAAGAGTCAAAATGATAATGGAAAACCAATTCTGATAGTTGAAACTATAGTCAATTATCCAATAAATTAGTGATATTGAAAGTAAAAGGGTTATCCCTTCATTTAATTTCGCTATCATTTCGTCCTTATGGGCATATGCAAAAATAAATGCGAAAAATACAATGAAACTGTAAGGCCAAATTTCTAATTTTCTGTCAAAGGAATAAGTATCTACATGTTTACCAGGGGAAAAACTTAATAGACTAAAAAAATAAGCTGCAATGAAAACGTATATAATTGTTTTCCAGCTTTTAGAAACTCTAAAACTTTCAAAAAGTAATCCAGCAAATAGTGCAATAATACTTCCAGAAAAAAGTTTTTTATCGTAAATTGAAGCTCTGTAAGCTATGTATACTGTAAGCAAAAGACCAATTACCCCAATGATTATAACAAAAGTTTTAATGTTAAAATTTGGAGATTTTCTTTTTGATATTTCTAGATAATTTGCCAATTTTTTGATGGTTTTATAAAATTAAAGCCAATAAATAGGACTCATCGCTGGGTTTCCGGCTTGCCGGAACAGGCATTGCAGACCGCTCAGAGTTCTATTTATTAGGCATAGTTTTTATTTTAAATCTATTATACATTCATCAATTTGAGTTACATTCTCTGCTGTCACTTCTTTTGTTTGTATAGAGTAAAGAGGCCAACCTGAACCATGAATCCGAGAAGCAATCCTAGTTTCATTGTGTAAAAATGGAAAATCTTCTCTTTTTGGGGCAGGAATTTTCATAGTTTCAGCCATCTTTGTTAGATAATTAAACGTTTCATTTGTGAGCTGCATTGTATCGACCGATTGATGCATTCCATAAACAGCATTGTTGTCGTCATAATTTATTTCATCTAACCAAAAGCTAACTTTTGCATCAAAGGGCTCTCCACCAAACATATTTGCCAATTTATTATCATATGAATAATCTTCCCATAACTTATATTTTAATCCGTGGAAATAATGGAATTGAAGAATTTCATTTATTGCACTAGCCTCAATCGCTTGTTTTGAGTTGTACATATTCTCTATTTGTGTTAAAACCTTGTCAATATTTGGTATATCTTTTAGTTCATCCTTAAGCATAGAAGTACCTTTTATAATAAAGCCTCTTATCTCCTCCCAATTAACTACTTCAACGGATGTACCCAAAATATCAGTTTTTATTTTAACGTTTATATCTTCAATTATTGACGAAAGTTTTCTAATCAGTTCGTTATCTGTATCAACAATGTAATCACGATAAAACCAATTTATTAAATATCCATTCTCGGTCGAGTCTAGTATGGTAATGTCTACTTCATATTTTGTGAAATCTCTGGAAATCGTGTCATTTCCTTGAATTTTAATTTTTTTATTAGAAATTGAATAGGTTTGTTTTTCATTCTTATCCCAATATGAAATCACTTGTGCAGTTGAATCAGCAATGTTTATCTGACAATAAACTTTCGTTATCAGAAGTAGTAATAATCCAGTTGAAATAAATTTTCTCATTTTATCGCTTTTTCTAGTTTATATCAATGTTGCGGTGGTCTGGAAAAATTGAACCCAACGAGTGTATACCCGCACCATTGGGCACATATTCCACTTGAGTACATACCTTGTTTCATTGGTGCTGTTCAAATTTTCGCGATAAATTTATGAAATTTTTATACAACCAAAACATCCATCAGACTCTTTAATTTTTAATCCCTTTGTTGCAATATGCGCATGTCACCCAATCTCCAAGTCCCTAAGTCTCTCAGTTCGCCCCTTCGCTTCGTTCGCTTCATTCGCTCAAGTCTCCCAATCTCTCAGTCTCTAAGTCTCTCCTATGTAATAAAATGGTCGTTTGGTCTGGAAGGTCAATAATTTCTTTTGAAAACAGAGGAGTCTGTAAAGGACTCTCTCTGTCTTCGCAAGATTTTTTTGGCCACCACAAATATACTATTCTTTTTTCTTAATCTTACCTCTCATGCTCCTATTAGTAGTCTGATTTTTCAGCCACACGAATCTGTTATAATTGAAAGATAATACCCAGGAACAACCTTAGTTAAGTGATAATTCACAGCGACTTTCAGAACTCTGGGTATTTATTTTGAAAGAGGAAAGTATCAAGAAAATATTTTTCATAGTTATTTTACAACTCCTTTTACATATACTGTTTTGTTTATCCAAACATAGCGTATCCTGCTCAATAATTTTCGCGCAATTTTGACAATTGCTCTTTTTGCTGTCATCCTTTGAGTCCAACTTTCATAGGCCAGCAACATGGCCGGATCATGTCTTATTGAAGTCCAGGCAGCTTCAACTAGCAGATCCCGAAGAAAATGATTACGACGCACAGTGATTTTGCCCTTGTATTCATGTTCTCCGCTGGAATACTCCATCGGATATAAACCCACGAAGGAGTTAAGGTGTCTGAAGGATGAAAATCTGTTTATGTCTGCTATTTCAAGTATCAAGGTAAATGCTGTCAATGGACCAACACCGCTTACACTTGTCAAAATATCCATCAAAGGCTTGTATTCAGCGGATTTCTGAAGTAATCGCAAGTCTTTGTTTACTTGTAGAAAACTCCCTCTTAATAACTCAAGCTGAGAAATCATGCGCGATAATGCCAGTCTTCCCGTTGGATACTCAATCGAAATATCATTGAGCCATTGTACGAATGGTTTACTCCAACTTCTTTCGTAACGATCAGGAATAGGAATGCCAAACTGAAACAGAAAACTCTTAATCCTGTTCTTACAGCGTTTGATATCCTTGAGTAATCGCTGCCTGTAACGCAATAAGGTCCGATCATTCTCTGCTTTTGGATCAGGAATGTAGATCGAACTAACTGTTCCGGCTGACAATGCGCTGGCTATACTCTTAGAGTCTATAGCATCTGTCTTGGCTGTTTTGTGCTTTACTGTATGAGGTATGTCACCCGGATGTAGCACATAACATGTCAACCCCTTTTCACGTAATTGACGTTGTATCCAGAAGCCACTGAAGCCACTTTCATAGCCACAAGTAAAGTTGGCCTGAGGAAACTCTCGCTTTAAAAAAACTGCTAATGCCTCTGTTGAGGGTGGCTGAGAAAAAGTGCGCAGATACTGTTGTTCATAGTATAGTGACACACTCCAGCTTTTCTTGTGTACATCAATCCCAACAAAAATCTTTTTGTTGGAAAAATCTGCAAATTGTTGTAATTTTGTCATAAGACTTTGGTTTTAAAGGTTATCAACAAAGATAAGTGTGGCATTCTTTGACCACTCCTCAAACCAAAGTCTTTTTTATTTACATGGATTCTCAGTTCGCCCCTTCGCTTCGTTCGCTTCATTCGCTCAAGTCTCCCAATCTCTCAGTCTCTAAGTCTCTTAGTCTCCCAGTCTCTCAGTTCGCCCCTTCGCTTTGCTCGCTTCGTTCGCTCAAGTCGCCTCCTCCGCTCTACTGCTTCAAAACCGCTTTTGTAAAAACGTATGCCGGAATTTCCTGATCAAACTGAATTTTGGTGATTTTGAATTCAGTGCCATCGCCTTGTTTCAGCATATCCTTATAGACGACCGTTGAAGGAAACCATCGTCCCTGTACCTGTATCACGTCCTTCATTTCCATCTGTTTCAGCAGTTTACCGCTTTTGGCATAAAGTTCTTGTTTCAACGGAACAAAGCGTTCGGTATCGACCCACATTTTTTGGGCATGATAGGATACATCCTCCACCTTGGCTGTGAGTTCGAGCAGGTATGTTTTGCGGCCATCGATCACCTCCTCCCCTGCTACCTTCGCCACATAAACGTCTGTCAGTTTACGGTCGTCCATCATGTCTTCGTAGGACAGGTCGCTGCCCATCACAGATTGTCTGAGCATATGGCCGGAAATCTGAATTGTGCGGTCGGTGGAAGGTGAATAAATCCAAAGCTGCTTTTCGAGTTTCAACATTTTCGTTCCCTTCTCCGAAGCCGGCGAAAGGTATTCGGTAAAGGATTTTTCATTTCCTTCGGAATAGCTTTTTGAAACAACGGTGCGACTGCCTCGCCTGCCATGGATGGTCATCTCAGATTCAAAAATTCTGTTGTCAGACGACATATTGGCATCGACTTTTTCGATGATTTGCGTTGCATCCTGAGCGTTCACCGAAAGGGTTATCAGGATAATTATTGTTATCAGGTATGTTTTTGAGAGGATTGTTTTCATGGGGATTTGAGGATTTGAAGATTTGAGGATTTGAGGATTTGAAGATTTGGGATTTGAGGATTTCTGATCTCTGATTTCTGATTTCTGATCTTCGATTTCATGCTTCAAGTTCTTTGAAGAGTCTTGCTGTTTGTCTTTTGTAAATACCTATTCCTGAAAGCATTGTGCCTATTACTGTAGAAACAACTCCTGGAATGAAACCAATATAGAAGTCGACCGGGGTAATTCTTGCTCTGATAACTGTCGGCATCATCA
The DNA here is from genome assembly GCA_018336075.1 of Bacteroidota bacterium. GTDB lineage: Bacteria > Bacteroidota > Bacteroidia > Bacteroidales > F082 > JALNZU01. The sequence continues at coordinate 2,454 of JAGXRB010000279.1, read as the reverse complement.
TTGAGGCGCCCTCCATCATTCCGGAGATATCGATCCCATAGGTTTGAATCAGCCAGGCTAAAAACAGGCCAATGGCCGTTCCCACAACCGAGCCTGCGATACCAATGAAAATGGATTCGTAGATCATGCTTCTGTAAACATGGCCTTTTTCTTCGCCCATCGCAAGTCTGATACCGATTTCTCCGTAGCGCCGCAAACCTCCGAGCAGACCTGCGTTCCAGAGCACCAGCGACATGGCAAAGATAAAAATCAGCGAAATATAGAGCGACCATACTTCAGCCATCTGCACATATTGCCCCATTGAACCCTGCTGACTCAGACTTTTCATCACAGGAGAAAATTCATCCTCCGAAAGGGCGTTCTTTGCATTGTAAGCATTTGACATTGCGACTGCACGTTCATTTTCGTAAAAGCCTTCACCGAAAAACCCCAGAATTTCGCCTGCAGCATCGGGCATATTCAAGGCTGCACGCACGTCTTCGATGTCTGCAATAACCGAACCTCTGTCCATGATTTCGACACCAAAAGACACCGTCCCTGACACAATGAAGTTGTACATAATCATACTGCCGTTCATATCCGTGCTGATCAGCGTTACTGCCTCTCCTATTTCTGCTTCCAGTTTACGGGCAAAATGTTCACTAAGAAGCACTTCACCCGCCTGAGCCGGTAGTTTTCCCCTGACGATTGAATTTGTGATATTCATCCGGTCGGCCTCTTTTGAGTCGGGTGAAAGCAAATCTATGCCAAAACCAATGGATGGACCTTGTGACCGCGTTTCTCCATTTTCGTCCGGAACATCGATCAGTCCGCCAAACTGTATCCTTGCAGCCCATTCCATATCAGGATTGGCTTCTTTGAGGGTAGCTTTCAGATGACTGACGTCGACCAAAGCCAGGTCTATGGGCAATAAATCCATGTTTTCGGCATAGGCTTTCGACATCACTTTCACATGTCCGTGGCTGAATTTTGCATTCATTTCGATGGTATCGCCCATAAATCCTGTGATATAGGCATGCATCCAAACTGTAAGCATCACACCGATGGCCACCACCAGCACAGGCATCAGGCTCCGGCTTCTATCGCGCCAAAGCCCTGTTAACAAAAATTTTATCATTGTAGTTTCCCCCTTAAAGCTTCTGTTGGATTCATTTTTGCAATTTTTCGCGAAGGCAGATAACTCACTACAGCCGTGGTTAATGTAACCACAATCACTGTTGAAGCAACCAATCCTATGCTATAAACCGGATAAAGCGTTTGTGCCATTGCCATGCCGAATTCACTTGCATCGACAGGCATTGTCCAGCCGACTTTTGCCTGCCATAGCAGAAAAGGCATTCCATAAATCATTGATACAATTGCCGCTAAAACGGCGTGCATAGTACCTTCTACAGTGAAAAGGCAGACTACCTGTCCGCGCGTATAGCCCAAAGCAATGTAGGTTCCGATTTCCTTTTGCCTGCGAAAAATCGACAATACCTGTGTATCAAAGATGGCCAACATTGCAAGCAGGAGCAAAATGGCAAAAAGTATCGTCTGACCGGCTGATTTGGTTTTGATCATCTCATCCACCTGCTTTGTGAGCATTGTTTTTGTTTTCAAGGTCCAGCCTGAAATTTCGCTTCTGTTTTCTTTGCTTTCGCCGAAAGTCAGTGTTGTAGCTTCGCCGGGCAACAGCATCATTTCCTGTAGTTTATCCATTGCTATATAAACCTGAGACAGCTCTGCAGCAGGCACATTGGATGAAAAAATATCGACTATCACGATGTCTGCTGCATCAAAAGTGCTGTTGGCATCACGCCAGCGCAAAGTCAGCAGGTCGCCGGTTTTCAATCTGCTGTTTCTTGCCATCATGGCGCCGATAACAGCCGGAATGGCATCCGTGGCTGTATCTAGTTTTTGGGTTGGAATCTTAAAAATTTTCTGATCTGAAGGAATGCCTTTGATGTTGACTGCCTGCATCCTTCCTTCCGGAAAAATCGTTCCCTGCACTATCAGCATCGGCACGACAGCTCCGGCATCGATTTCAGGCTGCAGTTCAGCCGGAATCGGTGCATGGCTGTCCAAAAGGGTGAATGGATCGAGCGGATCATAGTTTTCCTGCCAGTATTGTCCGCCACCAATTTCCCAGTTGGTCATGTCTGTTTTGGCTTGATAATCCCAGCCTGACATGATGCCTTTGAGCCAGATAATGACAACGAACGAGAACGAAAGCACTATCACATTGAGCCAGGTACGCAGTCCTGCCCCGATGAGATTGCGATAGGCCAGTTTTATTGCTAGTTTCATTGCGCTACAGATTTTTCGGAAGTGATTATTTCGTCCTTGTCAACCCTGCCGTCGAGCAGGTAAATTTTTCTTTGGAGGTAACTTATAACTTTTTCATCATGTGTTGCAAAAATGAAAGTTGTATTAAGCTCTCTGTTAAGGGTTTCCATTGTTTTCAGAATGTGA
>JAGXRB010000278.1 GCA_018336075.1 Bacteroidota bacterium | reverse complement strand
TATGGCTTTTATGAGCAGGAAAAAGAGAAAAAGCAGGTAGACTCTCATGGCATATTTTGAATTGATGATGCAAAAATGCACCCTGCAAAACAGCTGTGAAATATTTTGTTTCTGAATTGTTGGATTTGCCAGACGAATTGTTGGTATTTGCTGATACGGGGCTTGATTCCTTTTCTTTTATTCTCTGGCTCTTTTCTTTTCCGGTATTTCCAAATGGTTTCTTTATCATGTTTTAAATGGAAATACTGTTGGTTAGGGTTTTGGTTTATTGTAGAAGGATTGGTTTTTCCTGAAGGATCGGCTAACTCACTAAAATACAATATAAATTAATAGCATAACCTGCTTCTACTCATATTTAATTGCATCCACAGGGTTTGAATTCAATGCTTTTACGGCCTGAACCAACACTGTTGCCATTGCAACAATAGTAGCGCCAAAGAATCCTCCAATAAACCATAATGCATTCATATCTACCCTGTAAGGAAAATTGCTGAGCCATTCCGACATAAGATAATACACCAAAGGCATAGCGATAATACCTGCAATAATCACTAAAATCATGAAGCTGCCTGTAAGCAGTTTCAATATTCCCAATCTGCTGCTGCCTAAAACTTTTCTAATCCCAATTTCGCGTGTGCGCTGCTCAATCGAAAATACAGAGAGCCCGAAAAGTCCAAGACATGAAATCAAAATGACGATAAAAGAAAAGTAGCCAAAAAGCGAAAGCATCCGCTGTTCGTGTTTGTATTGTTTAGCAAATCGGTCATCGAGGAAGGTGTAATGGAAGAAATGCTTTCTGTCGAAATTTTGCCACAATTCACTGATCTTTTCTATGGTCTGACTTAGATTGTTTGATTGGATTTTCACTGCCAGATAGCTCAGTCGCGGTGAATCGGGATTGTTTAAAATAAACACCAGAGGTTCGATGGGATTGTGCAGCGAGGCATAGTTGAAATTTTCGACCACACCAATTATTTTCCCGTCGACATCCATGCCGCAAAACATCTTTACATCCAATGGATTGGGGTTTCCAAGAAAATCGACAGCGGCTTTATTGACAACAAAAGCTGTTTTGGCATCATTCGGATATTCTTTTGAAAAGAGTCTGCCTTCGACCAAAGGGATGCTTAATGTTTCAAAAAATGTATGATCTACTACAAAAAGATTCATTGTATGCACTTCTGATTTCACTGTATCGCCCACAAAAAACATCAGCCTGCCCGACCTGTAACCCGGCAGACTTTGTGTTGTTGAAACAGCTTTCACCTCCGGTAACAAAAGCAATTGCTGCCTTATAACTTCTTTGTTGGCAACCAGACTGGAATCGCCCGGATAATGAATAATCATCACCTGTTCAGAGTCAAAACCTTTGGGATGCGTCTGCATGAACTTTAGTTGGGATGAAACAATAAGTGTGCTTATTATCATTCCGATTGAAATGACAAACTGCAGAACCACTAAAGATTTCCTCAGATTTACAAGTTTTACCTGATTTCCGCCTGCCATCATTATGCCGGGCCGCAAAACAGCTACAGGTGAAAAAGATGAAAGCACTATGGCAGGAAAGAAACCACTCAACAAACCCAAAAGAATGAATGTTGTTCCTAAAATACTCAAAGAAACACTGTTTTCGGTGATACCGGTCAGGGATAACTGCAAGCCTGTTAGGTTGTTAAACCATGGCATGCTTATTTCAGCCAAAGCCCAGGCCAGAATAAAAGCGAGTGTAGTGAGCAGATAGCTTTCACCGAGAAACTGCACAATCAATTGGCCGCGATGTGCACCTGCAACCTTTCTGATGCCGATTTCACGGGCACGTTTCATCGAGCGGGCTGTGGAAAGATTCATGTAGTTGATAGCCGCAATCACCAGCAAAAACAGCGCAATAAAAGCGAAAATCATCACGACCTGCTTGTTGGTATTGCTGCTGCTGTCATACTGAAGTTTGTTGTTGAAATGAATTTCGCTCACAGCTTCGTGCCTGAGCTCAATGGAGCCGTCAACATTTACGCTTGCTATCCAGGGCTTTATTGTTTCTTCAACAAGGAAATTCAGTTTTTCGCCAAAATTCTCTGCTGCCTGTTTGTTGTTAAATTTCACATAAGTTGAGCCCAGCAGCCAAAACCAATCTGACCGGAATTCTTCAATTCTTTTCTGCGAAAAAGTACTGAGTGAAGCCAAAGCATCAAACTCCAGATGACTTGTACGAGTGCTTTTATCAATCACACCTGTTATGACGAAGGTGGTTTTATTGATGCGAATCATTTTTCCAAGCGCGGGTTCATTGCCAAAAAAGCTTTGTGCGATTTCGGTATTTATAACCATGCTTTTTGGTTCAGTCAGCGCCGTTTCAGGGCTGCCTTCAACAAAAGGATAATCAAAGACTTTGAAAAAATCTTCGTCAGCATAGGTAAATGAAGGCAGTTCCAACATGCGTTCGTCGTGCCAGACGGTAATACCAATCTGGTCTTCGTTGAAACTGGTACGAAAAATCATGGTCGCCGCATCCACTTCCGGAAAGTCTGTTTTCATGGCCTGAGCCATATTGTAGGACGAAAGCGCAAAATGATCGAGCCTTCCATTGAAATTTAATGAACCACTGATGCGGTAGATCAGTTCATGATTTTTCCAGTCTCTGTCATAAGAATATTCCTTTACCACATAAGCAAAAATCAACAGAAAAACCATGATTCCTGAAGTCAGACCAACCATATTGATCAGCGCATAAGTAGGCTGCTTGATCATTTTTCTGATGGTTGTCTGCAGGTAGTTCAAAAAAAGTATGCGATAATGTGTCATGGCGCCTGAGTGAGATTTATGATCTGGGATTAATCAAATGCAGGAAAATTTTAAAAATGTTATTTTTCTTCCGGAATGCGGTAATAGGTTTTTGCAACAATTTTCCAGCCGTCATCGAACTTATAGAGATTCATATAGTCGGTGAAGAGATGTTTGCCGGCTCGGTAAAGTTCAACTCTGGCAATGGCGGCATCACCTGCAACATCCACAAGTGGAATTTCAGCTGTAACTTTTTCTGTTTGCATTTGACCAGAAGCCATGGCTTTTTTTATGCTTTCAATCCATGAATAAATCGGAAATCTTACGAGCAAACCGTTGTTAATACTCAGCATTTCAAATCCCGGGTGGAAGCCTGTTTCAACTTTCTCTATGCCACCTCTGTTGTGAATTCCGTCCACATAGGAAGTAAGAATTACTTCTTTAATGGCTGCTTTTTCCGTTTCTTGTGCTGACAAAATGCTGATGTTTGTCAGAAATAATGCAATCAAAATGTACTTTTTCATGTTTTCATTTTTTTTATGTGAATGGTCAGATATGTTTTTTTCTAAACATCAAAGTGATGCCTTTTTCAGCAGGTGAACCTATTTCTACCAGCTCCCAGTCCTTGTCGTAGCTGTCGATTTTATGGCGGAGCACCTGCACTTTTTCTTTTGGCGGAACATCATTTCCTTCCCAGTCAAGCAGTTCTACCCTGTATTGCATCGTTTGCGTTCTGCCGTTGATGCGAACATCGATCTCGATGTTTTGATCCTGATCAAAATCCGGAATTAAAATTACGACTTCTTTCATGGCAATTATTTTTAAATTTTCAACTGTTGAATTCTTTTTCAGAAACTTTTAAAAACACTTTTCTTATTCGTAGTTTAACGCTTCAGATGGGTTCGTTCTCGCAGCCTTAAGCGACTGATAGAACACTGTCAGCAAAGCAATAAAAAATGTAATTACTGAGGCAGCAATGAAAACTTCCCATGGCATGCTGATGCGATATGCAAAATTGCTGAGCCAGTTGTCCATGAGCACCCAGGCCAAAGGCCATGCAATAATGTTTGCCATCAACACCCATTTTGCAAATTCACGCGAAAGCATCATTACAATGCCTGTTTCACCAGCGCCCAAAACTTTTCTTATGCTGATTTCTTTTGTTCTGCTTTCGGTAGTGTAAGCGGCAAGGCCAAACAAACCCAGAGAAGCAACAAACAGCGCCAGCATGCTGAATATCGTATAGAGGACGCGTGTCTTGCGTTCATTTTCATAAAAACCTTCCATGTTGGCATCGAGTGTTGTGTATTCAAAAGGCTGTCCGGTATTCATTTCGTCCCATTGCTCTTCCAGAAAATTGACAGATTCTTCATAATTTGTTCCTTTCACCTTTACAGCCATTCTGTTAAACCACCCTTCATTTCTCAGGTAAATTGCCATTGGCCTGATACCTCTGTGAAGCGATTCAAAATGAAAGTCTTTTACAATGCCAATAATGGGGCTTATGAAATGTTCATTTGGCGGCGTTGCGTGTCTGATGATTTTCTCCTGTCTGAAATTAGTAATTCCAACCGCACGGGCAGCTGTTTCGTTTAAAATTACTGCCATAGAATCTGTGCCATATTCTTTGCTGAACCATCTCCCTTCAATCATTTCCATTCCAAGCGTTTCAATGAGATCGAAGTCTGCATACATCATCATCATAAGATTTACATCCTCCAGTGGCTGGCCCGAAACACCAATGCTATTTGAACTAAAATCGTCTCCGGGAAGATCACGTGTGTAGGATGCGTTTACAACTTTCGGGTGCTGAAGGATATTTTGTTTAAAAACCTGAAGATCCTTTCCAAGCCCATGAACACGTTTTATTACAATTACACTGTCCTTGTTGTAACCCATGTTTTTGTCCTGAATAAATGCCAATTGCAAATAGACAACAAAAGTAGAAACAAGTAAAATAATCGAAACACTGTACTGCAATAATACAAGCAAACTTCGTAGTTGACTTTTTGTGACGCCTTTAAATAAATGTCCTTTTATAATCTGAAGTGGTTGATAACCTGAAAGATAAAACGCAGGATAACTGCCTGCAATCAATCCGGTTAGAATTACAAAAAGTGGAATAATTGCAAGAAATACCGCCGAAGACTCAAAATTAAGTGATAATTGTTTGTTGGCGATTTGATTGAAAAAAGGAAGACTTATTTCGATAAGAAATACAGCAAGAATCATCGCCAGAAGACTGAATAAAACCGATTCCCCTAAAAACTGTCTGATCAAATCTCCGCGGCTTGAACCTAAAACTTTCCGAATACCCACTTCTTTCGCTCTGGAGCTTGATCGTGCTGTTGAAAGATTCATATAATTGATGCAGGCAATCAGCAAAATGAAAACTGCAATGATCGAAAAGAGATATACATAGGTAATGTTTCCGTTGGCTTCCAACTCACCGTCAAGTTGCGAGTGCAGATGAATTTTCGTCATTGGTTGCAGTTTGTAACCATAAGTCTGTCCTGATTCGGCAAACTCCTCAAGACTTATTCCCAGAAAATCTTTCATTTGTTCTCTGATATTCCGGTAAAGGAGAGGATCAAGTTTTTGTTCGGTTTCAGCTGCATTGGTGCCTGGAGCCAAAACCATATAAGTGTGGGCACTTTGATTGAACCAGCTTGTGTTGGCGTGCCATGCAAGCGAATTAAACGATGCAACCACATTGAATTTGAAATGGGAATTCGCAGGAGCATCTTCAACAATACCTGTAACAGTATAGTGATGAATATTATTTTCGATGATGGTTTTCCCCATAGGGTCTTCATCCCCAAAATATCGTTTTGCAGTTGATTTGGTGAGTACAATACTTCTTGGTTCGACAAGCGCTTTTCCCGGATTGCCTTCTATAAGTTTAAAGCTAAATACCTCAAAAAAACTGGAATCAGCATATAAAAAACGGTCTTCGATCCAGGTGTTTTCCCCAGCAAGAATCGAATGCTGATTGCCTGACAATAAACGTGTGACATGTTCCACTTCAGGAAATTCTTGTTTTAAAGCTGCAGCAAATGGAGCAGGAGTATAGGTGCTGTGAAATTCATTTCCTCCAAACTTTCCGTGAACGGTCACGCGGTAAATCCGGTCAGCTTTCTCATGAAAACGGTCAAAACTTAGCTCATCGAATACATAAAGCATGATAATCAGGCAGGCTGCAAGACCAATTGCCAGTCCTGAAATATTTATCAGACTGAATCCCGGTCGTCTCAGTATATTCCTGTAAGTAGTTAAAAGATAGTTTCTTAACATCTGTTTATTCTTAAAAAAATCTTAACATCATACTTGCTGCTATCAGGATTTACTCATACTTCAGCGCTTCAATGGGATTGGCATTGGCAGCGCGCAGGGCATGAAATAAAATCGTAAGCATGGCAATCAGCGTAGCTGAAATTAATGCCAAAACACCATCCCAAACAGAAATATTTATCGCATAGGCAAAGCCCGAAAGTATCTGTTGCGAAAAGTAGTAGCCCAATGGCAAAGCAATCAATCCGGAAATTGCAACAAGAATCAAAAACTCTTTCATGATCATTTTCATCATCTGTGTTGACGAACCTCCTAAAACTTTTCTGATTCCAATTTCCCTTGTTCTTTGTTCCACGCGCAAAGAGGTGAGGCCATATAATCCAAGTGCTGATATCAGCAGCGAGAGTGCAGTGAACATGGTGAAAAGTTTCATGCTGTTTTTGTCATTTTTATATTGACGTTCCAGCCTTGTTGCGGCATCCACGTGTTCAAACGGGATATTTGGAAAAAGTTTGTTCCACTCCTCTTCAATAAGGG
>JAGXRB010000277.1 GCA_018336075.1 Bacteroidota bacterium | reverse complement strand
GATAGAGTGGTAATGTTGTTACTTTCTTTTTACAATAGCTTAATCGCTACGCGATATTAGTACAAATAAACGTTTGTGCTTTGTTAAAATAATGTAATCGCTACGAGATAGAGTGGTAATGTTGTTACTTTCTTTTTACAATAGCTTAATCGCTACGCGATATTAGTACAAATAAACGTTTGTGCTTTGTTACAATAATGTAATCGCTACGCGATAATAGTTTCATAAGCGGGCTGTTTTTTTATGATATAATCGCTCCGCGATAAATTATTCCTCTACGGGTAAATAATATGTGTCGGGATGTTCGGGGTTGAATACCTCGTTTACCCACATTACGGTTACCATGTCTGTATCTCCTAAATTCTCAATGTTGTGGGTGTATCCCACGGGAATATCCACCACCTCCAGCTTATCGCCCGAGACAAAATATTCATGTATCTGATCTTCGTCTATCTTTCTGAAACGAATAACCCCTTTGCCACTTACAACCAAAAATTTTTCGTTCTTGGTGTGGTGCCAGTGCTGCCCTTTGGTAATACCAGGTTTGGAGATATTAACCGACACCTGCCCCCGGTCGGGTGATTTCAAAAATTCGGTAAATGAACCCCTGTTGTCGGTGTTCATTATTAATGGATAGGAAAAGTTATCGGTTGGGAGATAGCTGAGGTAAGTTGAATAGAGTTTCTTTGTAAAGGCATCGGAAAAATCCGGAACATGCAGGTTTTTCCGGCTCTCTTTGAATGAATAAATCAAATCAACTATCTCTCCGAGGGTGATTTGGTGTTCAACAGAAATTTTGCAAAAATCTTTCACTTTGTGTGGGTTGCCTTTCAATGCTGAAATCAGTTCATTTACAACATCGTCAATATAAACCAAAGTCATAAGTGCGCTGCGGTCACTTACCTTGATGGGTAAATTGTGGGCAATATTGTAACAAAAGGTAGCTACAGCGCTGTTGTAATTGGGACGGCACCATTTGCCAAACACATTGGGAAAACGGTAAATGAATACCTCTGCCGAGGTTTCGCGGCCATACTCGAAAAGCAAAACTTCACCTGCTTGTTTTGAGTGCCCGTAAGGATTATCCCGTTCGGCCTGAATGGATGATGACAACATCACCGGACATTTGTTGTTATGCTTTTTTAACGTTTCGAGCAATACCGAGGTGGACCCAAAATTCCCTTTCATAAATTCCGATTGCTCTTTCGGACGGTTCACACCAGCAAGATGAAAAACAAAACCGGCCTCTTTACAATAACTGTCCAGCAAAGCAGGGTCGGTGTCCAAATCGTATTCAAATACAGATAAATCCGGTAGAAGGCTGTGTGTTTTCGCCTTGTCCGCTTTGATGTTGTTTAGTTCGGCTACCAGGTTTCTCCCAATAAATCCCTTTGATCCTGTAACAAGTATCTTCATTTTTTTTACCTGTTTTTATCTTTTTCGATTTTTAACAGAGTCTCTTTTCAGTTCAATTCCTTTTTGGGTTTAGCTCTAAGCTTCCCACTAAACATCATGTGCAGCTTGTCCTGCAAGTATAAAAACTCACTCTGAACACTACTGATAAATACCAATATCTTGCTCATGTTGAACTATTTAGTTTTATCTTTATCCTATATCCTGTTTCACTTCCGGCAATTTCAAGAGCAACTCCTGCATGCCTTTTACATCCAGTTGGACGGTATTGTGCGAATGGTAATCCTCCAGCGTCGAGATTAGCTCCTCCCCTTCTACGAAGTATTTGTCGTAATTAAGATCACGGGTATCGGCCGGAATGCGATAGTAGTTGCCCATATCCTCATGCTTGGCCATCTCCTCGCGGGTAACCAGAGTTTCGTAGAGTTTTTCGCCATGCCGGGTACCAATTACTCTAACTTTTGTTTCGGTGTTATATAAACCAATCAGCGCTTTTGCCAGCACATCTAGGGTAGTGGCAGGTGCCTTCTGCACAAACAAATCGCCGTTTATCCCATTTTCAAAAGCGTACAAAACCAGATCCACCGCATCTTCGAGGGTCATCATAAAGCGGGTCATATTGGGGTCGGTAATGGTTATGTCTTTCCCATCTTTAATCTGGTTGATCCACAGGGGTATGACCGAGCCACGGCTGGCCATAACATTTCCATAGCGCGTACAACAAATAGTTGTAGTTGCATCGAGACCTAAGGCACGACCTTTGGCAATGGCCACTTTTTCCATCATGGCTTTACTGATGCCCATAGCATTTATAGGGTAAGCAGCTTTATCGGTGCTCAGGATCACCACGTTTTTTACCCCATGCTGAATGGCCGAATCCAATACGTTTTCAGCACCAAATACATTGGTGCGCACCGCCTGGATAGGGAAAAACTCGCATGAGGGCACTTGTTTAAGGGCAGCAGCATGGAAAATATAGTCAACACCGGCCATAGCGCCATCCACACTTCGCTTGTCGCGCACATCGCCGATGTAAAATTTTACTTTGGGGTTGTTAAGTATATGTCGCATATCGTCCTGCTTTTTTTCATCGCGACTGAAAATACGGATTTCACCAAAGCGATCATCGTTGATAAATCGTTGTAGGACAGCATTCCCAAAAGATCCAGTTCCACCGGTAATTAAAAGTGTTTTATTGCTAAACATGGTCTGTTTTTATTTAATAAGTTGTAATAATTGATCTAATTCATTAAACACCAATATTTTTGAAGTTGGCAAATCATTTTTTTCGTATTCAATGATTGAATTAGCTATAGAATTAATATCATTGGATTTAAATGTGCATGAAGTGTAACAAACAGTGTGACCTTCATTTGCAAACTGCCGCTCAGATCAATATATATACTTTACTCACTAATGAAGGAAAAGCGTGTGATGTTGAGGAAGGGTATATTCATTAAAAATAAATTAGCCAGCTGTTAAAACAAAATTGGTTATCAGATAATTACTCAAACAAAAAATTTCATTTTATCATTTCAGTAACTCGATAAGATCATTTATTTGATTTTTAACAATAAGTTTTGAAGGTTCAAATTTGCCAAAAACAGCTTTTTCCAATGCGGCAAGCATAGAATCTTCTGATAAAGGATCGAAGACAATCGAAGGCTCACACACTGCATGCATGTAGGGTAAATCAGCTCCAATGACCTGACAACCGCAATCTATGGCCTCCATTATTCCGAGTCCAAAACTTTCTGATAATGAAGGATAAATCGTAAAAGTATTATTCATGTATAATTCGGCTAATTTCTCTCTTTCAACAAAGCCGTGATTATTAATTGGATAGCCTTTTGCAGTTGAATCTTCCAACTCTGCCATTAGCTCTTCTGAAGAACCCTTACTTAGTGTAAGATGTAGTGCTCCTCTTTTATGTATGTTATAAAATGTTTTAAATGCCCTTAAGAGACGCACATGATTTTTATGAGGACTACCGTTGCTAACATACACAAATGAATCGTGTGTTTTCTCTGTTTTGACGGTAAATGCTACATTTATGTTGGGATAGAAAGGAAGCACAACAACCTGTTTTTTTGAAACATTATAACGTTTTATAAAGCTTTCGGTCATTTGTACGGATTGCACGATCCACAAATTTGTATTATTTCTGAATAATCCCAGAATTACTGATTTCGCAAAAAAAATAGATTTATTGAATAGATCTGTTTCGTTTGGTAGTTCGAGAAATAATCTTTGGTGAAAGTATGTATATACAGTGGATTTGACTTTTATTGGTGGGGGGATATTTCCAAAACAAAGTATTGTTTTGAAAGCAGAACGATTTTCCAAATAGAATTTAAGCCTGTTAAAAAATGTGGCCTTCATATAAATTTTTCGTTCCTTGGGGACCGATGAAAATGATTTTCTTATTCTTTGGTCAAACAGATAGAAAGCATTTAGGTTTCGTTTCTCAATCTCATAAACAAGAAAATCAAGAAGAATCTTGCCGCCGCTGTTATTGATATAAAGAGCATCAATAAGAATCATTCTGTAATTCCTTGCATTTGTTTACGAATGTTTGAATAGAATTATTCGTGTAATCGATATATGTTTGTCGAATGTATGACTTTGACTCAAGAGCATTAAATCCAGGGCTGGTATTTATTGCTTGTGAGACAGTTGAAACCAGCGAATTAAGACTGGACTCATTATAAATAAAGCCAGATTTTGAATTTTGAATAAGAGATGATGCACCACATTTTGTGTTTGTAATAACAGGGATGCCTCTCACTAATGCTTCATTAACCACTGCACCCCAACCATCGTATCGACTAGGGAGAATAAGAAAATCAGCGTTTTCATTTAAGAATTCCATTGCTTTCTCATTTGCCATTTGCCCATGAAAAATGATTTGATCAGAAAGATTATTCCTTTTCACTAGGGCGGTCAGGTTATTGATTTCTGGCCCGGAGCCAATAATATGTAAATTCCAATCTGAATTACTTAATTTACTGAGTGCGTTTATTAAATTGTCAACTCCTTTTCTTTTAACTAGTTGACCTATAAATACAAATGAAACTTTCTTGGGATTATTTATGGGCGAAACAAGTGCATTAAATTCGGGGATGTCAACAAAATATTGAAATCTGGTTAAAATATCTTTGCTGAATCCGCATTTTTGAAACCATGAAACACCCAAATCACCCATTGTGAATATAGCTTTTATATTTCTTCGAAATCTAACCGCTTTTGAAAAGTAAAGGAAAAGTTTCAATAAATGGTTAATCAAATTTGTCCTTATGGGCGATTCAGAAATTACCAAAACTGAGTCACGTTTTAATGAATGGTGAAAAATATTACTTATTATTGGGTAACTGTTTATTCCGCTGAATACGTGGATGTATCCCTGAGTCTCATTGAATAAAGTCAATGAATCTTTAGCATCATTTAAAGTTATAATTTTTGCAGAACCGTAATCAGGTATTACCCAACCTTGTTTTATTCTCCATAATTCAACCGGCGATAGAATTGCTGCAATAATTTGACCCTGCAATGAAAGAGCTCTAATGAGGGGTGCCAAATGTGGGCTTAGCATATTTTGCCAAAATACAACTTTTAAACTGTCGTCCATTGTCCGGTGGTTTGATTATATTGTTTAATGATTTTACACGGATTACCAGCTGCAATAGTGTATGGAGGGATCGTCTTGTTTACGATGCTTCCAGCTCCTATAATCGAATTTTTGCCAATTTTAACCCCGGGAAGAACCGTTGCGCCAAACCCAATCCACACACCATCATCTATAATAATGCTCTTTGAAAACCCAATGCCTGCTGAACGTTCGCTCTCAATAGCAATTTCATGACTGCCCATTACAAGGCTTACTCTGGATGAAATATCGCAATGTTTTCCGATGTAGATATCAGATTTACCACCTATTATCATCGTTTCATGGCCTATGAAAGTGTTTGCTCCAATATGCGCCGTAAAATCACCTATAATTTTTGTGCTTGAAGCAATCCTTACATGATGGTCAATTTCGTGACCCCCAAAATTAGATATAATTCTTTTAAGCCCATTTAATCTTAATGATGGAAGAAATGTTAAGAGCGGAAAAAGAATCCAGCGAATTATTCTTTTAACTTTCAACTTAAAATTTTTTGAGAAATGATATCATAAGACCAGTTTTGAGAAGCATATTGTAAGGCATTTTTTCCATATTCTACAACATCTTTTTTAGTAATGCTAACAAGAATAGAAGCCAGATTTTTAGCTGTATAAGGTTCTAAAAGAATACGACAATCATTTGGCATAGTTTTAAAATCACCAACATTTGATACAATAACCGTTTTTGCAAAAGAAAAATAATCATATGTTTTCGAAGGGGTTTTAAAGTTAGAGTTTTTACCATGTGGGTCTTGTAATGCAAGACAAACATCCATCCTCATTAAAAGTTCTTTATAAGCTTCATTTGATAAAAAACCATGTATCTGAATCTTCAGGGTTGCTAAATTACTCGTCAATGATAGTATTGAATCTCTGTCAATTCCGTATCCTGATATATGAAATACAAGATTAGTTGGCTTTTCTATTAATTTTCTATCCAAAATTTTTAAACTTTCCATGAATAAGTAAAACCCCTGTTCGGAATTTAATAAGCCCGAATATAAAATGTTTATCTCATCAGTATTGAAATTATAAATAATTTTATTATTGTTGTTTATACAGCCAGAAATTGTTTCTACCTTTTTATTTGATCCAATGAATTTTTTAAATCTATTAGTAGGAATTAAGACTTTAGTTGATAATTTGATAATTAATTTCATAGAAAAAAAACCAAGAAATTGTTGGAGTTTTTCTGTAAATTTCAAGTTCTTCATATACTTAAAACTAATTGAAGAAACATCTTGAAGATCTTCAATTATTTTTATTCTTAATAATTTTGAAATTAATGCTACGATTACCAAGGAGGGATAATAACAATAAAGTAAAACAAAGTTTACACTTTTAATTTTGTTTAAAACCTGAAGGTATGTCAATGGAAGAAAAATGAGCTCAAGTACCGAACTTAATATTGGAATACCAACTGTTGGGGAGCACACTATCACAACGCTATCCCTTTTAATCACCATTCTTTTTATAAATATTCTTCGATTAAACCCAATCGATGCTGCCGATGATGATGAGACAATAATAACTCTATTTCCGGAAGAAGCTAAGGCTTTAGATAATGAAATCATTCTATTAGATGCAGCAGGGTTAACACTAGGAAGCTTTCGTGAATGTTGAATGTCAGCATCTATATAATTACCTACGAATATCAAATTATTTGACATAGATTTACAATGTTATTTAAAATAAAATTTGTAAATGTTTGTGATTGACAGTAATAACAACAACACTCATAATAAAACTTTCAATGATCTCATAATGATCCACGCCTTGAGCACTGCCTTTCTCAATCAATGGAAGCAAACGCAATTGTTTATGCATGCCTGTGCGGTCATAAAAATCTTTAATTAAATGCATCCCGCCCCAGGGTGTTACCTGTTTGTCTGTGTAGATGTATGGTAAATTTTGCTTCACTCTTCTGGTGCTTTTTTTTCTAAAGCTAAAGTATTGCTTTTTAAAATATTATACAGCATTCTGATTAATCAATTGCATAATCTGGG
>JAGXRB010000276.1 GCA_018336075.1 Bacteroidota bacterium | reverse complement strand
GTGAGCGGATTTGATTGACCAAAACCGCAGCACCAGATACATCGCCATTGGCATTCAGCGCTTCCGCCTTCAGCAAGATAATGTCAGCCAGACGCAATAGAATGAAATTCTGTGGACTGGGCTGCGCGATGATACGGTATTTGTTGATAAAAGGGAATGTAGCCTGAGGCCAATAGGGGTCGGACCATCTTCCGGAAACATCATCAAAAACAATGGATGAATTTTTCCGGATCATATCTCCTTCGGCATCGAAAGCAGCGACAAGGTCATTTGATGGCGTATTGAATTTTTTCCAGTCCATTCCGCGAAACATGCTGGCGCCCCAGTTTCCACTTGAAGAAGTACCTTCATAATTGATTTCGAAAATGGCTTCAGAAGAGTTTTCATTTTCATTGTTCCACAACATATCATATTCAGGCAAAAGACCATAGCCGCCTGAGATTACAGCATCGGCATATTGCTGAACCTTGTCCCATTGTGGTGGCTGAATGGCCGCATATACTTTGGCGAGTAATGCGTTGGCAGCACCTTTTGTTACAAATCCTTTGTGTTGTGCTGTAACAGGAACATTTTGCAGCGCCAGCTCAAGATCCTTGATAATTTGTTCATACACTTCAGCCATTGCTGTGCGTGCCGGAAAGAGAATTGGATAGATTTCAGGTAAAAGTTCAATGCTTACTGTTTTCACTTCGGTGAGTTGCAAAGGCACATCGCCCCACAACTGAACCGCCTGAAAATACATGAAAGCCCTGATCCATGCTGCTTCTCCTTTGATTTGTTTCTTGCGGTCGGCAGAAAGATCCGGTACGGCTTCAACATTGTTATAAACAGCGTTCGCCTTGCCGATTGTTCCGTAAAGATAGGCCCAGTCGCGGCTCACGTTTGAGTTTGTGGCATCAATGCTGAACTCATCAATTTGGAAGTTAGAAGGATTGTCAGCACCGGCGTAAGCATCATCTGATTGCGCATCACCATTTACAAAGTAGTCGAGTGAGAAATATTCATTGCGGAAATCGCTGTATACGCCACCCAAAGCGGCTTCAACTTCGCTTGCAGTTTTGTAGAGCAAAGAGTCTGCAGAAGTATTTGAAACAGCAATACTTTGCGATACAGGCTGAATATCGAGGAAATCCTTACATGCGTTCAGTGAAACAATGCTTATAAGGATGAAAGATATGATAATTAATTTTTTCATTGTTCGTAGGATTATAATTCAACATTAAGGCCAACCACAACAGTGCGCGACTGCGGATAGGTTCCATAATCAACTCCCATCATTACGGCACTGTTTCCATAGGCATTCACCTCCGGATCGAAACCGCTGTAGTTTGTGAGGGTAATCAGGTTGCGGCCGGTAACATAAACCGACATATTTTTGATGCCCTTGAAACGTTGGTTGTTCTCAAAAATTCTATATGAAAGGGTTATAGATTTCAGTCTTACATAGGAACCATCTTCGATAAACCGTGAAGAGTTGCGGACATTGTTGATGTTGCCAGCCTTTGGAATATCTGTGATATCGCCTGGTTTTGTCCAGCGACGCAAAACATCAACAGACTGGTTTTTGGTATCAAACATTCCTTCAAGATCGATGCGTGTTGCATTGTAGATGTCGTTTCCGTAGCTGCCCTGAATAAACACATTCAGGTCAAAACGTTTGTAGGTGAAATTGTTGGTAAGGCCAAAAATGAAATCCGGATTTGGATCGCCAATAATGGTTCGGTCGCCAGTATCAAAAATGCCATTGTTGTTATAATCTCTGTAAATAATATTTCCGGTTTCAGGGTCAACGCCATCTGAAATATATCCAAAGAATGAACCCAGCGGAAGATCAGCCTTCAGGATACTCACATCCTGATTGTTGCTGTAGATACGTCCGAAGTAGTAAACATCAGTATATTCCAGGCTGATGACTTTATTGCGGTTAAACGACATATTGAAATCAGTCACCCATTTAAGCTTTTTGTCAATGTTTATGGTATTGATGTTGAACTCAATTCCTTTGTTTTCAATCGTGCCGGCATTTGTTTGAATGGTAGTGATAGGCAACGAGCTTGAAAGTTGAACATTCAGGAGCACATCTTCGGTGCGTTTTTGATAGGCATCCACGTTCAGCGTCACGCGGTAGTTGAGCATTGAAAGATCAAAACCGATGTTTGACTGGGCTGTTGTTTCCCAGCGAAGGTCAGGGTTGCCATAAGTTACCTGTGCAGATGATGGTCCTGAAAGTGGATTGGTTGGTGTGCGGCGATAATAGTTCACAAGACCATAGCGGGCATAATTTGGAATGCCTTCCTGATTGCCGTTTTTACCCCAGCCACCACGCAGTTTAAGGTCGTCGATGAAAGTTAAATCCTTCATAAATGATTCGGACGATATGCGCCAACCCGCCGAAAAAGAAGGCATTGTACCCCAGTGTTGTGCCAGCTTGGAAGAACCATCACGACGAATACTCATAGTAAGGTAATATCTGCTCATATAGTCGTAGGTGGCACGTCCGAAAAACGAAGCCAGTGCCCATTCATTTACATTAGTGCTTGCGCTGATAACATTGGCAGCATTAAGTGTTGTTACAGAAACGTCTTCAGGAAAATCTGTGCCATAGATAAAGGAATTGTTGCCTTTGTATTTCTGAATACTGGTTCCTGCCATGGCTGTCATATTGTGTTGTCCGAATGATTTCACATAGTTCAGAGTGTTTTCCCAAAGCATGGTATTGTGGGTAGTTTTGTCTGATTGACCGATACCATTGTTATTGCGGCCAAAATTAGTACGGAATGGATCGAGGTAATAGTCCCATTCATGTGTAAGCATATCAACGCCAACTCTGGTATTGAATTTAAGGTCCTTTATCAGGCTGATTTCGGCATTGATGTTTCCAACAATCTGGCTATCGATTGATTCCTGATCAGGGCCTTCCATATAGGCGACAGGGTTTTCCCAAGAAGGCTGGAAGGGGTTTGTGTCAAACTGACCGCTGCCGTCTTTTTTATAAATATTGAGAAATGGAGGTGTGTTCAGTGCACTCATGATAACGCCACCACGACCCGAACTTGCGTTGTCAGGTGTGTCTTTGGTGTTGAGGTGCATCACGTTTATGTTTGTTGTAAGCTTAAGCCACGGCTTGATTTGGTTGTCAAGGTTCATGCGTACGGTGTAGCGGTCGAAACGGGCAGGGTTCACAATACCCTGATCAGTGAGATAAGTTGCAGATACAAATTGAGATGATTTGCTTGTTCCGCCTGAATAAGAAAGCTGATGTGATTGTGTTGTACCTGTGCCAAAAGTGATATCCGACCAGTCGTTAAAGGCCGTTTGGGTAGGGTCTAAGGCGCCCGGAAGAATTTCGTCAATCAGATCGCGGTATCTTTTGGTATTTAGTACTTCAATAGGTTTCCTTAGGTCGGACATTCCGAAATACGTATTGTATTTGATTGTCGTTTCATTTTCGGAGCCTCTTTTTGTGGTGATAATAACAACGCCGTTGGCGGCACGTGCTCCATATATAGCAGCCGATGAAGCGTCTTTCAGAACGCTCATGCTTGAAATATCTGAAGGGTTAATAGAGCGGATATCCGTGGTTGGGAAACCATCAACCACGTAAAGTGGTTCATTTCCAGCAAGTACAGAAGTTGCGCCACGCACCCTTACAGCGAGGCCGGCACCTGGCTTACCCGAAGGCTGGATTACCTGAACGCCTGCTGCCTTACCTTGCAAGCCTTCCGCAGCAGAGATTAGCGGCCTGTCTTTTAATGCTTTTTCATCTACTACAGCTACAGCGGTAGTGAGATCTTTCTTTTTCTGGGTTCCGTAACCTATAACAATTGCTTCATCGAGTAAGGTGACATCTTCTTCCAGAACAACATCAATGCTGGTGCGTCCAATTGTCTGAACTGTTTGGTCTTTGAAACCGATATAACTAAATCTTACTGCCTCAGTTGTAAGAGAAATTTGATAAAAACCGTCTAAGTTTGTGGTAGTGCCTATTGTAGTACCTACCAGCTGGACAGTTACGCCGGGAAGTGGAGTGCCTTTGGTATCTTTTACAACACCTGAAATTTGCCTTGACTGTCCGATGACATTGGATGCTATCAAGACGAATATTATTAAAGTAAATAACTTTTGCATCATGAAGATTTTTCTGAAGTGGTTAAATGATGGACTTCATTTTAAATTTTTAGGATCAATTAAAGATAAAAACCAGGAGTGGATATGGTGATCCACTCCTGGCTTTTTTTAGCCGATAATGAAAAATTATCTTTCAAGAACCATTGTCCATGCAGCACCACCATTATGGTCAGGTGTCAAATCAACAGAAACAATCATTACTTCTTTATCGCCTGTATTTGCATAAGCAATAACTTCATACCGGTTGGTTGCAAAACCACCATTTGGAGGCAATGTTCCATTAGTATTTTCTCCGCCATAATATCCTTTCATGAAACCAAGAAATGCAGCAAAATTTGGTCCATTGGTGAGGGTAATAATTGCTCTGGCTTCAGCAGTAGCCGGAGTAAATGCATAGGAATGCGTATTGCATGAACCAAAAGGAGCACCTGGGCTAGCTGCGATTTGTGCATCAGTCCAGCATCCGTTAGGTGTACCCATGTAGCCATCATTTCTCGAACCACCATTGGTTTTGTATTCATAACCGCCACCAGAAGAGAAAATAAATTCGTCATCCATCATACAAGACCAATCATCTGTTCCAGTGCTGGAGCCATCTAAGAAGTTTAATGGGCATATCCACCATCCATCACTACCTAAACCAGGTCCAACATAGATAGAATTAGCTGATAATTGGAGTTTCCATGCACCGTTTTGTAATATCTCATCGGTTAGAACACTGGATGAAATTGTTATATTTTGCTGGGTAGTTCTGCTTCCATTTTCGCTGGTAGCAGTTAAAACAACAGTATAGATTCCATCCTGAGCATAAGTGTGCACTGGATTTTCCTCGGTAGAAGTAGCGCCATCTCCAAAGTTCCATAAGTAACTCGTTGAAAAAGTGGAGGTATTTTGGAAAGTAACAGTTAATCCGCTTACGCTATAGGTGAATGAAGGAGTAGGAAGATTTCCTGGAATTGGAGGCTCATCAGCAGGATTGTCATAATGAACAAGTACAAATCTCCAATATCCGCCTGGAGCTGCATCGCCTGGCGCGAATTTATAGTTGACTTCAACGATAAGGGTATCGGTTGAACCATCATATAAAGAAACAAGGTTGTACGTTACAAAAGGTTGTGGGTTGTTGTACTCGAGGTCGGTTCCAACCTTTGAAAGTCCAAGAAACGCTCCGTTTCCAATGACCTTCAGCTTAGGATCAGCGCCGGTTGTCAGTTCAAATGTATGATTTCCACTAGCCCATGCAGACACATCCTGACCAGCTTTATTTAACATAGGCGCTGAACTTGAAGCACACATATTGTTTGCTCCGTCAGGATAAACTGAGCCTTCAGCCCAATAATCACCTTTGTCATCAAAAATCATACGGCCATCACGATGGAAAGTCCATTCGTCATTCAGCATACAAGGACGAATTGCTAACTCATCATTATTTCTGCCCATAGCCCACCAAATCTCTGAACGGTTATATGGACCAACTTCAAGCGGATAGTCTCCGGTTGAAACATCACGGAGAAGTTTCCACTTTTTTGATGACTCGCCTGCAAGCTTTGTGAGCATTACATTTGGGTCGGCAATGTTTACTTTTGCAGTAAATACGTCTGTTGAACCACCTTTTAAAGAAGTAGCGGTAAGAGAAACAGTATATTCACCAACAGCGGCGTAAGTGTGTGAAGGATTTACCTCAGCTGAAGCAGCAGAGCCATCACCAAAATTCCATGACAAAGCTGAAAAATTGGTCGACTCATTGGTAAACTGAACTTTTTTGTAATCAGCTGCGTCAACAACAGATGTGAAACTTGCGATTACATCCGGTTCCGGATCATCCTTTTTGCAGGATGTAAAAGGCACTAATAGCACAGTTAACAGCAGTGCCAGACTGATTCTAAGTGTTTTTTTCATGACTTGAATTTTTGTGGTTAATAAAGGATTAATAAAATTTTAATTTTAGTTAGTGATTAATTAATTGTTAAAGATACTATTATTTTAACTGAATTTCAATTGTTAAGGTAATCGAATGCTTAATTCTGAATTTCTGAGGTTTCAAGAACCTTAATTTGGGTCGTTTTGCCTCCGGATGATAAAGTAAAATCTCCTTTCTCTAAAATCCAATTATTGTTGAGCGCGACAAAGGCAAGCCTGTTTACAGGGATTTCAAAAGTTATGGATTTTGTTTCACCTGCCTGAAGCATGGTTTTCTCGAATCCGCGTAATCTTTTTACAGATGGCGTAAGCGAAGCAAAGTGATCTGAGCTGAAAATCTGCACCACCTCTTTGCCTGCAATAGTCGACATATTTCTCAGGGTTACTTTCACTTTCATTATTTCTCCCGGGAGATAATCAGCTTTATCTGTTTCAATATTCAGATATTCAAATTCCGAATAGCTAAGCCCAAAACCAAAATGATATTGCGGGTTGTACTGTGTCCCGGTTGGTGAACCGGCAATTTCGAGTTGCTCGGCGTGTTTGATGTAGTATGGTTCCAAACTGTTTGGGAAGCGGGGATAAGTGTAAGGTAACTTTCCTGAAGGATTTGCCTCTCCGAAAAGTATTTTAGCGATTGCTACTCCTCCAAAGTTACTTGGCAAATAAGCGTTTAGTATTCCTTTTGCAAGCGGTTCGATTTTACTGATTACACGTGGACGACCTTCAACGAGAACTAAAATCACCGGTTTTCCGGTTTTTGCTGCAATACGAACAAGGTCTTGCTGATTCTCTGAAAGATAAAGATCCTCCAAATCTCCGGGTTTTTCTGTGTAAGAGTTCTCTCCTATGCAAAGGATAATCGCATCTGCTTGTGCCGCTTTTTTAGCAAAGATATTGAGGTCACCAACAATTTCATCAGCATAAGCACCTTCATGATTGAATGAAACGCCCTCATATAATTCAACCAAATCCGGATTGCCGGCATGTGAGCTGATGGCTTCATAGATTGTCGAATACTTTTCTGTAAACTCGTCAACGAGGTTTCCCAGCCAGCTGTAGCTCCATCCACCATTAAGCGGGCGCATTGTGTTTGCTGCTGGTCCGCCAACAAGGATGCGGGTGTTTTTTGCCAAAGGCAGAATGTTTGATTCGTTTTTCAGCAAAGTAACTGATTCCATTGCGGTTAAAAGTGATGCGTCTTCAAATTCAACACAGCCAAAGTCTGGATAGCTTTCCATCAATGTGTAAGGTGTATCGAAAAGTCCAATCATGAATTTTACTCTCAGAATGCGTGTTACAGCATCGTTAATGCGCGACATTGACACTTCGCCTTCATTGACAAGTTCGATAAGGTGGTCGGCAAATTCAAAATTATAAGGAACCATCGACATGTCGAGACCTGCATTTATGGCAAGTTTCACTGCTTCTTTCTGTGAAGATGCAATCATATGGCGTGTGTGCAGGTATTCAATATCTGACCAGTCGGACACTGTAAAACCCTGAAACTTGAGTTCATCTTTAAGGAGGTCGGTAAGTAATTCTTTACTCACATGAACCGGCACACCGTTAATTTCGCCGGAGTTAATCATAACGGTCATAGCACCTGCATCGACACCGGCTTTGAATGTTGGAAGATGATATTCACGGAGTTTATTGTCAGGAATCCAGGCCGGACTTCTGTCTTTTCCACTTAAGGTATGTGAGTAACCCAGGTAGTGCTTCAGACAGGCAGCGATGTGATTTGGGTCAGCCAGATTGTTGCCGGAACCTTGAAGCCCTTGAATCAGACTTTGTCCCATGATGGATGCCAGATAAGGATCTTCGCCAAATGTTTCCCACTGACGCGGCCAGCGAGGGTCAACTCCGAGGTCGAGAACCGGTGAAAATGTCCATGGCACTCCGGCAGCGCGGGTTTCATAAGCAGTAATTTCTCCGGCTCTTTTGATTATTTCCGGATTCCATGTTGCAGCCATGCCAATTTGCTGTGGAAAAAGGGTAGATCCAGCCACATAACTAGCTCCGTGAATCATGTCGACACCATAGATAACAGGTATCTGCAATCTTGTATTTGACAAGGCATAGTCCTGAAGTGCTTTAATGATGCTGTTCCACTGTTTTGTGTCACGTGCACGGTTGTTGGCTGTGTTTAACACAGAGCCAATTTTATACTTTCCAAAAGCAACTCTCAATATTGCAGTATCCAGATTAAGTGGTTCAAAACTAGATTGAGGATTCTGACCTTCCATCAAAACATCGAGTGTTATCTGAGTCATTTGACCCACTTTTTCTTCGAGTGTCATTTTGGCAACTAATTCAGCTACTTTAGCTTCTACAACGGGGTCATTGCCTGTTGAGTGGCTTGTTGGAGCGGGGTTAGAACAAGAGACTGCCAGAGTTGTTACCAACAGTATTGCAAGCATCTTTCTAATTTTCATCATTCGATCGTGTATTTGGTTTTATTAATGAATTTTTTATTCCGGCACCTGGAAAACCCTGATATAGTCAACAATCATTCTTTGTGGAAAAACAGTGGTTTCGTCAGGATAACCTGGCCAGATACCACCTACAGCCACATTGAAAATGAAGAACTGAGGCAAACGGAAAGCTTCATATTTAATTTCCGTGTCTTTTATTTCGTAAAAAAGTTCATAATTGACATACCATCTTATCCCACTTTCCTGCCAGACAATGCTAAAGACATAGAATTTATCATGGAAACTCTGGCTGGTTGGCAGACGATAAGTTCCACCTTTATAGCGATGTCCTCCGTCGAAATAGTGAATTGTGCCATGTGTTTCGTGCTGCCTGTGACCAAGATATTCCATGATATCAATTTCTCCGCAGCGAGGCCAGCTTACTTGAGAAATATTTGCGCCGAGCATCCATAAGGCGGGCCATATGCCTTGTCCGTAGGGCATTTTGGCACGTATGTCAATGCGGCCATATGTGAATTCTTTTTTCCCTTGTGTGAGCAGGCGTGCAGAATTGTATGAGTTGTACAGCTTCGTAGCAACAATATTCAGTTTGCCATCTTCAACATATGAATTTAATGGTGATGAAGTATAGCTTTGCAGTTCCTGGTTTCCCCAACCGCCTGCTCCGATGTTGTAGCCCCAGTTGTCAAGATTAATGGCAGTTCCATCAAAATCATCACTCCAGACCAATTGAAACTGTGGATAAGTATCTGGTGTAATGGCACCATCATCAGTCATTTCAACTGAATAAGTGTCGTCGTTCAGGATAACAATAGTCGTAGAATTTTTTTCAGCGGTAGCATTCTGAATGCCGGAAAAGTGAATAGCAAACTGGTCATCCATCTCAAAAATGAGGTCATTTACAAGTTTTACGGTTGCAAATTTTTCTGTTTCACCGGGATTGAAAACCATCGTTTCATTTTCAACAGCTACATAGTCTTCGCCAGGCTTTGCGCTTCCGCTTACAGTTGACCATTTCAGGCTTATAACAGTTTGTGCCGGACCAGACAGTCTGACAGGAACTCTTGCCTCAACCTGAGTTTCATTGCCTTCCTGAAAAAACATCCGGTCTGGAATTTGAATCTTTGGCACAAAAAAGTCGTCATTCAGTATTGTTATCTTGCACTGACTTTGTCCTAAAGTTGCATTTTTCAGACTTCCTGCCACTACAAAGAAATATTCATCAGTTTCATAAATGGTGTCTCTAACGATCTCAATTCGTATTTCTTTTGATGTTTCGCCAGGAGAAAAAACTAAAGTCATTTCTTCCTGTGCAATGTAATCTTCTCCGGCTGTTGCAGTTCCATTCGAAGTAGACCATTTGAGGGTAACTTCTTTTTTGGAGGATGTGGAAAGTGTGACTGGAATTACCGCATAATTTGTGCTTTCTGTTCCTTCTGTTACTGAAATTGCATCCGGAATAGATAAAACCGGTATTTCCTCTTCGGCTTTGGTGCATGAAGTGATTAATGACAGAAACAGGATCAATTGGATAAGGTATACCCGGCTTAAATTTTTCATTTTTTCTAGTTTGTTTTAGGATTCATGCGGTAAAAACGCACATAATCAATTTCCATTGAAGCAGGAAAACTTGTGTCGTCAATACCCTGTTGCCCTCCCCAGTCGCCACCAACGGCAATATTGAGCAAAAGGTGAAAGCGTTTATCGAAAGGCCAGACTTTATATCCTCCTCCTTCATTGACACTTGTAAACAGGTGTTGATTGTTGATATATCCTCGAATGGCATAGGGTGTCCAGTCAATCCGATAAATCTGAAATTCCGTTGTTGCATTTTCAACTTTCCGTGTAGCAGTTTTCTGATTGTTCAGTCTCCAGTAATAAGCTTCACAGTGGGTAGTCATATGAATAACATTGAGGTCGTAGCCAACATGTTCCATGATGTCAATTTCACCTGAAGCAGGCCAGTTGCCGTATTCCCAATCTGTAGGAAGCATCCATATTGCCGGCCAGGTACCTCTGCCTGCGGGTATTTTAGCTTTTACTTCAACCCGGCCATAAAGCAGGTCACCTTTATTTTTTGAAATGAGGCGTGTTGAAGTATATTGACGGTTTTCGAAGTTTTCCTTAATAGCAGTAATTGTGAGATATCCATTGCCAACAGAAGCATTGCGCAATTCACTGGTGTAATATTGAAGCTCATTGTTGCCCCAGCCACCACCACCAATATCATAGCCCCATTTTGCAGGATCGGGCAGGCCCTCATAGTCAAATTCATCAAACCAGAAAGGAGCTTCTTCAAAAGTCCAGCCAAGATCCTGCGGTGGTCCGGGAAGAATGATAATGGGTTTATTGGGTTCTTTTTTGCCTCCGCAAGAAGAGAGAGAGATGCAGAAAAGAACTGCTAAAACTGCCGTAAGATTTTTTATTGTCATTTCTTAAATTTTAAAATTGAGCGGCCGTTGCGAACAACGGCCTGCTCAACTCACTAACCGCAAAAAAATAGAGCTATGAAAAACTAGTAATTAGGGTTTTGTTTCAGTTTAGTATTCACCAATTCCTTCAAAGGAATAGGAAGTATTTCATTTTTACCGGCTGTAAAACCTTTAAATGCCAGTACTGTAGATGCCTGACCTGTGCGCACAAGGTCAAAGAAACGATGGCCTTCAGTAGCAAGTTCCAGACGACGTTCCAAATAGATATTTGGTAAAGTAGCGGGCACCGAAGGCAATCCAACTCTTTGTCTGACGCGGTCGAGGTAGAACTGTGCTTTGCCGCCATCGCCACCACGAAGGTAAGCCTCTGCAGCCATCAGATAAACATCTGCAAGTCTCATTTCGATGTAATTATTTGGCCACATCAATACTGGATCACCTGAGCCACTTGAAAGAAATTCCTTCAACGGCGCATATTTCTGCAGGAAATAGCCAGTATTTTGATATCCTTTTTCATAAGTTGCAAGACCGGCTTTTTCCAGACTGTCGATGTTGGCTACGGTAGCCTTGTATCTTGGGTCGCCACGCAGCAAATCGACAAGTTCTGTTCTGATTGGATTAAATCCCCATCCGGCTGAGTATGTAGGTCCGACAAATGCACGTGGGCCGCACATTTGAGTGAAAATATGACCTTCACCTGCAGGTGGCCATGGCCCCCAGTAGCCAATAGCAGCAGAGGTATGCGCAATTTCAAAAATTGATTCTTTGTTAAACTTGTTATCAGCCCGGAAGATGTCGCCGTACTTTGGTAACAGTTCATATACGCCAGACAGATCAACCTGTTCAAAAAGATTGGCAGCTTCGAGCATTCTGTTTTCATTATTCTGAAACAAAATAACTTTACCAAGCAATGCTGTAGCAGCACCTTTAGTAACTCTGCCTTTGTCAATTTCTCCAAAATTTGATGCCAGATCTGGAATTGCTTCATTGAGATCTTTTTCAATCTGCGTATAAACTGCCTCAGGACTCACTTGTTCAACGGAATAGAATTCGGCTGGTGAAAGTGGTTCGGTCATTAATGGAATGTTTTTGAACAAACGTACCAGATCGAAATAGTAATAGGCTCTCAGGAACTTGGTTTCAGCGATATACTGTTTTTTAAGTGGTTCGGCCATAGGCACTTCATCGAGTTTTGACAAGAGTGTATTGGCTCTGTTGATTCCGGCAAAGTTGCGTCCCCAGAAGTCATCCTGAGGGCCCACAGCGGGTTCAACTGTATAAGTGTTCCATGCTTCCCATGTAGCACGGTCGCCAAAAGAACCTCCACCTGCCCAGCAATCGTCAGATGCTGTGTTCAGCAATCCTACTTTACTGGAGTAATCCACAACGACTTCCCATCCAAGTGGGTCATAAACAGCGATCAAACCTGCAAAGGCTTCATCGGCATTGCGGTAGTAATTTGATTCGAGCGTGGTTCCGCGAGGTTTAACCTCTAACCAATCTTTGTTGCATGAGGCCAGAATTAACAAGCCTGTAAAAGCAAATATTATGTTTAATGTGTATTTCTTCATTGTATTATTTTTTAGTAGTTAAATAGTAACATTGATGCCTGCCATGAAGCTGCGTGCCTGAGGATAGAATCCTCTGTCGATACCAAAACTTGCTCCTCCGATTTCAGGATCATAGCCTTTATACTCAGTGAGGGTTAAGAGGTTGTTTGCGCCAACATACAGGCGAAGTTGCTGTAATCCTATTTTTTGAGTGTAACTTCTTGGTAAATTGTATCCAAGCTGAATGGTTTTTATCCTGAAATAGGCGCCATTCGAGAGATGGAAAGTTGAAGGATTGCTGAAGTTTCTATTTGGATCGGCATGCACTAAGCGTGGATATTCGTTTGATGTGCCTACACCCTGCCAGCGGTCAAGTGCAT
>JAGXRB010000275.1 GCA_018336075.1 Bacteroidota bacterium | reverse complement strand
TCACGCACTTCACTGAAAGCCATACCTCTGCCTTTGAAAGCAGAATGATACTGACCCGAAAAAATCTGCTGCGAGAGGCCGCGCGTCTTTATTTCGATCTTTCTTACCTTCTTGAATATCTCTTGTCCCGTTATCGTCTGATCCATAATTTTAAAAGACTTTTGGGCTTAAGGCACTTCGATAGTATTCAGAATTTCGTTGATGATTTCCTCTGAAGTAACGTTTTCTGCTTCAGCCTCGTAGGTGAGGCCAATGCGGTGACGCAAAACATCATGTGCCACTGCACGCACATCTTCCGGAATCACATAGCCTCTGCGTTTGATGAATGCATATGCCTTTGCTGCAAGAGCCAGATTGATGCTTGCACGCGGAGAACCTCCGTAAGCAATAAGGCTTTCGAAACGTTTGAGCCTGTATTCGCCCGGGAAGCGCGATGCAAAAACAATGTCGGTGATATAGTTTTCAATTTTTTCATCGAGATACACTTCACGCACAACACTGCGTGCTTTCAGAATATCTTCGATTGAAATAATGCTCATCACAGTTTTGATTTCATTTGTGATATTCTGACGCAGAATCAGCTTTTCCTCTTCTTTCTTTGGATAAGTAATCACAACTTTCAGCATGAAACGGTCAACCTGTGCTTCCGGCAATGGATAGGTTCCTTCCTGCTCGATGGGGTTTTGTGTGGCCATAACAAGAAATGGATCGGGCAGCTTGAATGTCTGCTCACCAATAGTCACTTGTTTTTCCTGCATGGCTTCAAGCAATGCACTTTGTACCTTTGCAGGCGAGCGGTTGATTTCATCGGCCAGAACGAAATTGGCAAAGATCGGCCCCTTCCGAACAACAAATTCTTCCTTCCTCTGACTGTAAATTAGTGTTCCGATAAGGTCGGCGGGCAGCAGGTCGGGAGTAAATTGTATTCTGCTGAAATCGGCTTTGATTACTTTTGCCAATGAATTAATAGCAAGTGTTTTAGCTAGTCCAGGAACGCCTTCAAGAAGGATATGTCCGTTTGAAAGCAGACCGATGAGCAATCGTTCTGTCATCATTTTCTGACCAACAATTACTTTGTTCATCTCCATATTGATCAGGTCGATGAACTGACTTTCGCCTTGAATTTTTTCGTTTAACTCTTTAATATCGGTTAGGATCATAATGGATTAATTTTTGAATGGCAAAGATAGAAAGGCAGGCCTTGAGGTCGCGTTAAAAAAAGTTAAAGAAAAAAAATAGAAGTTAATGGAAATTAATGTGTTACAATTTTGATTTTAGTTATTGCCTTCGCTTTGATTGTTGACTCAGGCTTTTGCAAACTGTATGCGAAATAAAAATAATTGTACCTTGCAACGTTTTTTAATCATTCATACAATGGAATTTACAGCACAGCAAATAGCATCTCTTCTTTCTGGCACCGTTGAAGGCAATCCAGAGGCCTCTGTTTCAAATGTTTCACGCATTGAAGAAGGAAGTCCGGGTACTTTGAGTTTTCTTGCCAATCCAAAGTATACACCTTATATATATGAAACATTAAGTTCAATTGTGATCGTAAACAATAGTTTTGAAGCCGAAAAGCCTGTTCATGCTACCCTTATCAGAGTGCCTGATGCTTATTCAGCTTTTGCTCAATTGCTTGAAATTTATCAGAAATTTAAATCTGATAAAAAAGGAATATCATCGCTTGCATTTGTTGCGAAGGATGTAAACCTTGGAGATGATATTTATATCGGTGAATTTGCTTTTGTTGGCGATAGGGCTTCAATTGGGAACAGAGTCAAAATTTATCCTCAGACATACATCGGTGATGATTGTGTTATAGGCGATGACACAATAATTTTTCCGGGAACAAAAATTTATGCAGGTACCAGAATTGGAAAGCAATGTGTTTTGCACGCAGGATGTGTGCTTGGCAGCGATGGATTTGGCTTTGCGCCGCAATCAGATAACCAATACAAAAAGGTGCCGCAAACGGGGATTGTGATTCTGGAAGATTATGTAGAAATTGGCGCCAACACCACGATTGACCGCGCCACACTTGGTTCGACAATCGTTCGGAAAGGAGTAAAACTTGACAATCTGATTCAGGTGGCGCATAATGTTGAGATTGGCGAAAATACCGTAATTGCCGCGCAAACTGGCATCAGTGGTTCGACCAAGATAGGTGCAAATTGCATGTTTGGCGGACAGGTTGGTTTAGCTGGACATCTCACTATTGCTGACGGCGTTAAGATCGCAGCACAGTCAGGAATCGGTTCAAGCATCAAAGATCAGGGTTCAGTTATGATGGGTTCACCCGCATTGCCTTTCACTGATTATAAACGCATTTTGGTTCATTTCAAACGCCTTGATCAAATGGCAAACAGGATCACAGAATTAGAGGAAAAGCTAAACAAAATCAGCGATCAGGCCTGAGCACGTCAAGTGAGCAAAAAGTTTTACTTTTGCCAAAATTTCTTTTAACTAAATCTACGCATTTAGCTTATGGTTGAATACCAGTGTACGATTAAAAAACAAGTGAGTGTTCATGGAACGGGCCTGCACACCGGCCAGCAAGGTACCATGACTTTTAATCCCGCTTCAACAGGACATGGTGTAAAGTTTCGCAGAACAGATATTGAGGGTCAGCCTGTAATTCCTGCTTTGATAGGTCAGGTGGTTGATACCTCCAGAGGCACAACGCTTGAATCTGATGGAGCCAGAGTATATACCATTGAGCACGTTCTTGCTTCTCTTACTGGTCTGGGAATAGATAATGTGCTGATTGATCTTGATATGGATGAAATTCCCATACGGGATGGTAGCGCAAGATATTTCGTTGAAGCACTTGAGCAAGCTGGCGTTGAAACGCAGGACTCCTTGCGTGAATACATCATTATCGATAAAGAAATTACCCTCAGGAATGAAGCCAAGGGCTTCGAACTTAGCATCGTTCCGGCAGAGGAGTTTGCTGTGGATGTTAAAATCGACTATGGCACTGAAGTGTTGAATATACAGCATGCGCAGATGCTTTCCTTAAAGGATTTCAAAAAGGAGATTGCCCCTTGCCGTACTTTTGTTTTTTTGCATGAACTAGAGTTTTTGCTGCACAACAATCTTATAAAAGGTGGAGACCTGAGCAATGCCATTGTTTTCGTCAACCGAAAAGTGAGTCAGGAAGAGCTCGATCGTCTGGCAGAGCTTTTTGATAAACCAAAAGTAAGGGTCAAGGAAGAAGGAATACTCAACAACCTCGAGCTTCATTTTCCCAACGAACCTGCCCGTCACAAATTACTTGATGTTGTTGGCGATCTTAGCTTGCTGGGGAAACGTATTAAAGGCCATGTAACGGCCTACAGACCTGGCCATTATGCAAATACGGAATTTGCAAAAAAGATTTTTGAACAAATTAAAGACTGATTTTTTATGATAAAAGAACCACCTTTCGACCTGTACAAAGAACCTGCATACGATATTATTCAGATTCAAAAAATATTGCCTCACCGACCTCCATTTTTATTGATTGATAAAATAATGGAAATCAGCGAGGAGTATATTGTAGGTGTGAAAAATGTGACCATGAATGAGCCGTTTTTTGTTGGGCATTTTCCGCAGGAACCCGTTATGCCCGGCGTACTTCTGATTGAAGCAATGGCGCAGACAGGAGGCATCTTCGTTTTGCATACAGTCCCTGATCCGGAAAATTACGTCACATATTTTCTAAAGATAGATGACGTGAAGTTCAGGCAAAAAGTCGTTCCCGGTGATACCCTGGTGTTTGCACTTGAATTGACTTCGCCCGTGCGCAGAGGTATTTGCAACATGCGCGGAGTTGCATATGTAGGCAACAAAGTTGTAGCTGAAGGAACCCTGATGGCTCAAATTGCCAAAAAGCAATGATGAAAAGTAAAACAATAATGCCTTAAAGCAAAGCAAAAATGAATCAACCCTTAGCATACGTTCACCCACAGGCCAAAATTGCAAGCAATGTTGTGATTGAGCCTTTCGTGAATATTGAAAGAAACGTCATCATTGAAGAAGGAACATGGATAGGCTCCAATGTAACAATCATGGAAGGCGCGCGTATTGGCAAAAACTGCCGTATTTTTCCAGGTGCTGTAATTTCGGCCATACCACAAGATTTAAAGTATGCCGGCGAAGAAACTTTGGTACGTATTGGAGATAACACAACCATCAGAGAGTTTGTTACAATCAACCGCGGAACAAAAGCTAACTGGGAAACTATTGTCGGAAATAATTGTCTTCTCATGGCTTATGTGCATGTTGCACATGACTGTATCATTGGAAACAATGTTATACTTGCCAATGCCTGTAATCTGGCCGGCCATATACGGATCGACGATTGGGCGATTATTGGCGGGCTTGCAGCTGTTCATCAGTTTGTTCAGATTGGAGCGCACTCTATGATAAGCGGTGGTGGAATGGCGCGCAAAGATGTGCCTCCATTCACAAAAGCAGGGCGCGAACCTTTGTCCTATATTGGTGTAAATTCGATCGGATTAAGGCGCAGAGGGTTCAGTGATTTACGCATCAATGCTATTCAGGATATTTACCGGACCATTTATCTCAAAGGACGAAATGTTAGTCAGGCTGTGAGTTTTATTGAAGCCAATATGCCTGCCTCCCCTGATCGTGATGAAATACTAAGTTTTATCAATAATTCGACCAGAGGTATCATGAAAGGATATGGCAAAACACGTGAATAACTTCAATTTACATATTTGAACTTAGGTAAAGGCTGCAAAATTCAAGACAAATTCCTAACTTTGCAGCCTTCAATTTTTTAACAATATACATAATTTTATGGCAACAACTGCTGATTTTAGAAACGGATTGATTATTGAATTCAACGGAGATTTGTATTCAATAGTAGAGTTTCAACACGTGAAACCAGGCAAAGGCAATGCTTTTGTGCGCACCAGACTAAGAAGTCTTAAATCAGGGAAAATCCTGCCCAACACATTCCCTGCAGGAGTAAAAATCAACATTCAGCGCGTGGAAAGACGCCCAATGCAATATCTCTATAATGATGGTACCGACTATTTTTTCATGAATGCAGAATCATTCGAACAAATGCAGATTGCTAAAGAAATGATCAACGCACCTGAATTTTTGAAGGAAGGCGAAAACGTTGAAATTATGTATCATACTGATACAGAATCAGTACTTTCATGCGAATTGCCTACAACAGTAATTCTTGAAGTTACATACACTGAACCCGGTGAAAAGGGCAACACTGCAACCAATGCAATGAAAGAAGCAACGTTGGAAACAGGCGCGTTTATAAGAGTTCCGCTGTTTATTAATATTGGAGATAAGATTAAGGTAAATACTGTTGAGAGTGCTTATTCCGAAAGGGTGAAAGCATAGTATAACGCTCTTTTAAAATACATTATGAAATTCAACCCACCGCAGACACTTTCTCAAATTGCAGGGTTTTTACAAGCTGAATTTGATGGTGCTCCAGACTTTATTGTATCCGGGCTCAATGAAATTCACATGGTTGAACCAGGCGATGTCACATTTGTTGATCATCCAAAATACTATGACAAGGCGCTTAATTCAAAAGCAACCACTGTAATCATCAATAAAAAAGTTGATTGCCCTGAAGGCAAAGCACTTATTTTTCACGAGAAGCCTTTCGATGCTTTTATCTCTATTATATTAAAGCACAGGCCTTTTGCAGCCTCAAATGTGAGTGTGAGCCCGTCGGCTGAGATTGGTCAGGACACAGTTATTCAGCCAGGTTCTTTTATAGGAAATCATGTTAATATAGGGAAAAACTGTTTAATACATTCAAATGTAAGTATTTACGATCATTCAGTTATTGGCGATAATGTTATTATCCATTCAGGTTCAGTTATTGGCGCTGATGCATACTATTTTCAAAGACGCCCTGAAGGCTACCGCAAGTTTGAATCATGTGGGCGTGTAATCATTGAAGATCATGTTGAAATTGGTGCCCTTTGCAGCATTGATAAAGGCGTTACAGGCGATACCATCATAGGATGGGGAACAAAAATGGACAACCATTGTCAGGTCGGTCACGATACTTATATTGGACGCAATTGTCTTATTGGTGCTTTTGCCGCCATTGCCGGAGTTACAAGGATCGAAGATGACGTAATTATCTGGGGTCGTGTTGCTATCAACAAGGATATTGTAATTGGAAAAGGTGCTGTTATTCTTGCCACATCAGCTGTTGATAAAACACTTGAAGGTGGGAAGACTTATTTCGGTGTCCCCGCAGATGAAGCGCGTAAAAAATGGCGGGAACTGGCGGCTGTGCGTCAGTTGCCTGATTTTATGTCTGGTTTTAAAAAGGAAGAAAAATAAAAAAAACGGGGTTAAAACCCCGTTTTTTTTATACTAAAAGCAATTCCTTATTTTAGTTTTACCCTCGTGATGCCGTTGCCACCTGCTTCTACAGGCGCATCTTCAAATGTAGCGACCTCTTTTGTACGACTAAGAAATTCGCGGATAACACGTCTCAAAATTCCATTTCCTTTGCCGTGCAAAATATTAACATCTTTCACACTAAGCAAAACGGATTCGTCAATGTATTTGCCAACTTGCTCTAGTGCCTCCTCAGCACGTTTACCTCTGACATCAACAGTGAGTCGAAACTGGGCAGCTTTTTCGTTGATATCTTCACTCAATGAGCTTCTTTTGCGTTGCGGCTGTCGTTTCTCCTCCAGCTTTGCCTCTTTACGACTCAGCTTTGTCAGTTTTTCAGGGGAAGTCCTCAGTTTCACCGAATTGAATCCGATTACAGCCTCATGTTCATTTATCGAAAGCAGTTCGCCAACAACATCCATTTCTTCAATTCGCACCTGATCGCCGGGCTTGAGTTCCAGGAAACTCTCCTCTTCTTTTTCTTCTATGACCTGTATGGCTTCTGCAATTTCACCGGCTTCTTTTAAAATTACGGGTTTCAAAGCCTGCAATTGCTCGCGCAAAAGCTTTGTCTTTTCTTTTTCAGCCTGCGATTCCCTGATTTCTTTAATAGTTAGTTCAATTTTCTTATTTGCTTTGTCAATAAGCGTTTGAGCCTCGCGACTTGCTTCAGAAAGCAGGTTCTTTTTACGGTCTTCGAGCTGTTTGAGCAGGCGTTTGTACTTTTCAATTACGTCATTTAATAGATTATCTGCAACACGCAATTCAACCTGTTTTCTTGCTACTTCAATTTTCTCAATTTCAAGCTGCTGCAATTGCTGTTCAAAATTAAGTTGCGAATAACCAGTAATTTCTGAGGCTTTTTCCAAAACACTTTCTGGAAGACCTGTTTTTCGTGCAATTTCAAATGCAAAAGAACTGCCTGGTTTTCCGGTTTGAAGCACATAAAGAGGTTGCAGCCGCTTTGTGTCAAAAAGCATTGCGCCGTTGATGATGCCATCTGCCCTGTCGGCAAGCAGTTTTAAGTTGGCGTAGTGGGTTGTTATGAGTCCAAAAGCCTTTCTGATATTGAGCTCTTCAAGCACAGCTTCAGCAATGGCACCACCAGATTGAGGCTCAGTTCCTGTCCCAAATTCGTCAATCATGAAGAGCGTTGAAGCATCGGCGGCTTCCAGAAAGTTCTTCATGTGAAGCAAATGAGAGCTATAGGTGCTAAGGTCGTTCTCAAGCGATTGTTCATCACCGATATCAATAAACATTTTGGTAAAAACACCACAAATTGACTCAGCTTTGAGTGGAATCGGCAGGCCGCATTGAAGCATGTACTGCAGCAATCCTGTTGTTTTCAGACAAACGGATTTACCTCCCGCATTGGGGCCGGAGATTACCAGAATACGTTCTTCAGCATGCAAATGTAAATCCAATGGAACTGCCTGTTTTTTTTGTTCACGCAGACTTATCTCTAAAATTGGGTGTACTGCCTGTTTCCAGTCTATTACAGCTTTATCAACCAAAACAGGCTTGTTGGCGTTTATTTTTTTTGATAGGAGCGCTTTAGCATGGCAAAGGTCAATATTCCCTAAAAAATCCCATGCGCTCAACATCATGGGCAAATGTGGTCGTAAAAGTTGCGTAAAAGCTGTCAGAATGCGATGTATCTCTCGTTTTTCAGCATATTCAAGCTCTCTTATTTCATTGTTGGTGTCGAAAACTTCTGCAGGTTCAATGTAAACGGTTTGACCTGTAGCCGACTCATCATGGATGAAACCGCGTATTTTCCGCTTATCTGCTGCCCTTACCGGAATAACCATCCGGCCATTTCTGATAGTAACTTCTGTGTCACTGTCTGACCATCCGGCATGTTTTGCTTCTCCAAGCATTTGTCTTATTTTGCGCTCAATGGTTCCCTGTTTTCGCCGGATATCCTGTCTGATATTGGCAAGCGTTTCGGATGCATTGTCGGGAATCACGCCTTTATCATCAATAAGTCGGTTGGCCTCTTTTAATAGAAGCTTATCAATAAAGATATCCTGAGCCAGATTTCTGACAGGCAGAAAGTTTATGCTTTGAGGTGAAGAAGTAAACTGCAGGATCTGATTGAGAATATTAAGGCTCAGCCGAAAGTCGAACAAAGATTCCAGTTCAATGACAGTGCCATCTATGCGCAATCTTTTTAGTTCAGGCCTGAGGTCAAAATAGTCGCGCACAGGAAATGGCAATCCATGATCGATGAGCTGAACCATCGATTCTGTTTCATCCAGACTTTCGCTTATGGAAAAAATATCAGCACTGAAAGCGATGTTGTCAGCTTTTTCGCGGCCCATAATGCTTACGCAAAACTGCCTGAGGATTTTACGGATGGTCGTAAAGCCTGTTTTATCTTCGAAATTATTTGGGTATATCACACAATTTTTCTTAAGGCTGCAAAAATACAAAGAGTTTGGAAGTGAAACTATTTGGAATTTAATCAAACTGGCAAACCTCCGTTCAAGGTTTGCCTGTTTGATTAAATCATCAATATGATGTGTTTTTTTTAAGCGGTGCGAACGATTACTTTTTGATGATTTTTTTACTGATAGCTTCAGTGGAGCTATGCAGGTAAAGAATATAGGTTCCGGGCGTAAGTTGAGATATGTCAATGCGTTGTGTAGTAATATCAGGATTTAAAACAGGAATTAAAACCACTCTTCCCGTGATATCCATTATCCAAAATCTGGCTGCTGTACCTGATTTGGATGTATTGTACTCAATGGTGATAAAGTCATTCGCCGGATTTGGATAAACCATAATCTGTGAGGCGCCTGGTTTGGCAATTGTGGTAATTACTTCAAACCATTGATCTGTTTTTTCGAATTTCATCCATTCATTGGTTTCCCAATCCCAGAAGTCCCATGTATATGAAGTCATATTTCCATAACTGTCGTAAGT
>JAGXRB010000274.1 GCA_018336075.1 Bacteroidota bacterium | reverse complement strand
CGTGGCGTTTACTTTGGCATAAACTGGGATGTGGCAGGTTTGACAGGCCACTTTGTGGTTGTGGTAATCCAAAATATAATCTTGGTGAGGACGGTCGGTATGACATCCCTCGCAACTGATGCGGTTGGTGTTTTCAGCCGATACCGAATATGAACGTCCCGTGATATTATGTTTTTCTGTTTTATGGCAATCAATACAAACCATGTTTGGTCCGTCGGTGCCCATGTGCACGTCAACTTTTCTGTTTGTGTTAAACAAAGCCTCTTCAAGGTCACCATGTTTCACATTATTGCCTCCTCCGCCATAAAAATGACAGACTCCACAATTATCCCTGTCAGGATAACCAACATTCTGGGCAATGTAATTATAGTCAGGAACCTTGAATTCTGCATTGGCTGTTTCAGGAGTTGCCGGCATACCGGCGTAACCCTTTTGCTTAAAATAGGTGTCAGTTTTATCATGACAAACAAGACAGTCAATATTGTTTGGATTGTTGAAATCAAATGATTTATCCTCCCATCCATAACCGATGTGGCAGCGCATACAAGACCCATTGTTGCCTTGAGCCCCTGTGCAAAAATTATTATGGATATCCTTCTTGCCGATTTTTACGATACCACGGCCGGGGATATTTACCTCACGCTCCCACAACCAATGCGAGCTTTGCATTAATTCATCATCCCGTTTGTTGTGACATGATAGACAAGCGGCGGTTACCTCTCTCGGATCTGTAAAATTCTGCTGCAGGATTGCAAACTGCGAATGGTCAACCTGTGCAATAGTTTCCGACATAAGCGGAATCTCTATTCGCAATGGTTCACTTTTGCGCAAAGCAAAGAATATTGTTAAGTAAATAACTAATGCAGGCAGCACTATGACCACAATAAAGGAAGTGATTTTTTCTAGAGTGCTTTTCATCTTAAGTTTTGTTAATAGATTCACAGCAAAACTATAGCGAATATTAACATTTAATTAAGATTCGGATAACAACCTAATCAAGTTTGCATAGCATCATGCACAGTTAATTATTTGATCTGTATCAAGTATTTACTTGTTTAATTTGTTATTTTTGCAAAAGGGAAAAATCAAATTAGACGTTTACATGAAAAAACATCCTGATGTACTGCGCAACAGCTGTTCGATTGGCAGCAATACACTCGAATGCATGAACCTTCTTACCGAGGAGGAACTCAAACTTTTGAATTCAAAGACATTGGATGTTTATTATCAAAAAGGAGAGATGATTTGCAAGCAAGGCACATTTGCTTCGCATGTTATGATCCTTGAGGAAGGGCTTGTGAAAAGTTTTCTTGAAGGCAACAACGATAACCTGATATTGCAGATTTTTGCTCCAGTAAATATTATAGGGCTTGCAAACCTATATGAAGGTTCTACTATTTTCCATCATTCAGTTCAGGCATATGTCGACAGCCGTGTCAGCCTCGTCGAAATGAGTGCCATAAAGCAGACTGTGCTATCCAATTCCAAATTTGCTTCCAAAATGCTCAGCGTGCTTGCAGAGCAAAAGATTATTACAAGTGGAAGGTTTTTTTGTTTGACAAAAAAACAAACCTATGGCCGGCTTGCCGATGTTATCATTTGTTTAGCCAATCGTATCTACAAGTCTCCAAAATTCCCCCTGCAGCTCAGTCGCAAGGATTTTGCCGAACTTTCAGGTATGTCGGTAGAAAGTATAGCCAGAATATTTACCAAATTCAAAGCCGATGGCCTCATCGATATCAACAACGATTATGTTGAAATTCTCGATATGGAAATGTTAAGTATGATCAGCCAGAAAGGCTAGCGCTTTGTTGCTTCTAATTCATCAGTTTTTTTTGCAAGGAGCTTACTCTCCAGTTTTATCTTTCCGTTGATAATCAATCTGGGAGTCAACTATTTTTCAAAACAACTAAAATCGGCCTGTGTGCTAAGTTTTTCGACCTTACCATAAAGGCTTGAATGGACATAGTCTCTTTCAAGGATTCTACAGCTTGATGCAATTCGGAAAAGCTGTCCCAAAGCTTCAATGTCATTGTTGAATCCATTTTTAGTGCCTGTTCTTTATTTCCATAATGAAGATTAAGAAAACAAAAATTACAACCTGATATGAAGGGTAAATTTTATTTAGAAGCATTCTAAATTTCTTTGATTCGCTAAAAAAGTAATGAAGAAAATATATCGGGATTAATAATGTATATACTTTTGTTTCGTAATATTACGAAATACGAAATACATGACTGTAACACTAACCTATACCGAAAACCAAATCAATCTGGCACGAATTGCCAAAGCGATGGGTCATCCTGCCCGTGTAATGATTCTTGAATTGTTATCCAACCAAAGCTGCTGCTACAGCGGTGACATTGCTGAGGAACTCCCGATAGCGAGATCAACCCTTTCGCAGCATTTAAAGGAATTGAAAGC
Source organism: Bacteroidota bacterium (assembly GCA_018336075.1). Lineage (GTDB taxonomy): Bacteria > Bacteroidota > Bacteroidia > Bacteroidales > F082 > JALNZU01. The sequence goes on along the minus strand of JAGXRB010000274.1, from coordinate 9,345 downwards.
TGCTGGTTTGATTCAGGGAGAGTTAAATCCCCCAAAAATAAAGTACTGCCTGAATCGTGAAAACTGGGAAATTGCCCGTCAGTACTTCTGTCATTTATTTGAGAAAGATCAATTTAAACCTTAATAATACTGATAATGTCAAAGTCAATCAAAATCCTGGGTACGGGTTGCCCTAAATGTAAAACCCTTGAACAGAGTGTCCGGAATATAGTGGCCGAAATGAATATCGATGCAGAAATCACGAAGGTTGAAGACATCATGGATATTATGCAATATGGCATAATGCGCACACCCGGTCTTGTTGTGGATGGAAAGGTAGTGATGAGTGGCAGACTTCCTTCTGTTGATGAACTGAAATCAATGTTGTCCTGAACCAAATTTTAACCTTAAATAAAAATGTAGTATGAAAAAACTAACTGTTATTTTGAGTACTTTACTGTTTGTGCTTTTGATGGGAAATCAGCAGCTTTCTGCCCAAAGCGAAAGCAAGGAAACAAAGCTGGATGTTTATTACACCCACACTACCAACCGTTGCGCAGGTTGCAAAGCCATTGAAAAAGAAGCCATTGCAACAATCAACGAAAGCTATGCCGGGCAGTTGAAAAGTGGTGAGATCAAATTACATATTGTCAATATTGACCTGAAGGAAAATGCCGCTTTTGTTGATCAATACAAGGTATGGGGTTCAAGTTTATTTTTGGTAAAAAAGGGAGATACTAAACCTACTGTTGACATGACAAAACCAGGATTTGCCAAAGCGAGAACGAAGCCAGCCGAATTCAGGGCTGAACTCTCTGAGCAGATCAGCCTTCTCCTGAAATAGAAGTTGTTAACCTAAGTCTGATTGAACATCAGGCTCAAAATTATATCATATGGATTTTTTACAAAACATCCTTGATGCTACCTCTTTGCCTTTTGTTACCGCGCTTATCCTCGGATTGATGACGGCCGTCAGCCCATGTCCGCTGGCAACAAATATCACGGCCATTGCTTTTATCAGCAAAGACATGGAGAATAAACGTAAGGTTTTTATGAATGGCATCATCTACACCATTGGAAGGGCTATATCATACACAGTCCTTGGTCTGATACTCTATTTTGGTGCCAGCACATTTTCTGTTGCCGGATTTTTTCAGCAATGGGGCGAAAGACTGCTTGGGCCGCTTTTGCTGATCATCGGGATTTTTATGCTCGACCTGATCAGAATCAATTTTCCTGGTTTGGGTAAACTGGGTGAAAAAATGGAGCAGGATCAAAAGCGCGGCTTTTGGAAGGTTCTGTTGTTAGGAATGGTCTTTGCCCTCGCGTTTTGTCCCTACAGCGGGCTATTGTATTTTGGTATGTTGATCCCCATTACTGTTGCCAGTCCGGAGGGTTTGTACCTGCCGCTGGTTTTTGCCATTGCAACAGGTTTGCCTGTCATTGTACTTGCCTGGATGCTTGCCTATACTGTGTCGGAAGTAGGAAGTTTCTACAAAAAACTCAAGACTTTTGAAGTGTGGTTCAGAAGGATTGTTGCTGTTGTTTTCATCATTGTAGGAATCTATTACATTTCGATTTTCTTTATAGGATAAATTATTATGGAAATTAACAAAGAACTCAAAATATTAGGCTGGATCGTAGCAATATTCCTGTTTGCTTTTTTTCTGCCACTTGAAAATGAACGCTTTCTGACAGCAGTTGATGCTACACTTGACTTATCGCGTTGGTATGCCCGTGAGCATGTCATTCTTTGCCTGTTGCCGGCATTTTTTATTGCCGGTGTCATTAGCGTGTTTGTGAGTCAGGGTGCAGTAATGAAATATTTCGGGGCAAAAGCGAAGAAATGGGTTGCATACACAGTCGCATCCGTTTCGGGTACAATTCTGGCTGTTTGCAGCTGCACCATTTTACCGCTGTTTTCGAGTATTCACAAAAGAGGTGCAGGTTTGGGGCCAGCCATTGCATTTTTGTATTCAGGCCCTGCGATCAATATTCTTGCAATCATTTTAACGGCGCGCATCCTTGGTTTTGAGATGGGTGTGGCAAGAGTGATCGGTGCGGTTTTATTTGCCGTTGTAATCGGCTCTGCCATGTCGCTCATTTACCGAAAGGAAGAAAAAGCCAAGCGCGAACAACAAATGAATTTTCCGGAAATACCCGAAAAGCGCCCCATGTGGAAGACTTCCTTTCATTTTTTTACACTTGTATTGATTCTTGTTTTTGCCAACTGGGGCAAACCTACAGCTGACGAAACCACAGGAGCATGGTTCTGGATATGGTCCAACAAATGGTGGATCACAGGATTTTTTGGATTATTTCTGGTGTATTCACTGATTTTTATCCTGAAGATCAAATGGTGGCATGTAGCACTTGCAGCCCTCGCAACTGCACTTTCAGGCCTGCTGACAACTTCACCACTTATTCCTATGGTTGTGGGTATCGCTGGCTTGAGCATCATCACGCTGTTTGACAAAACGGATGAAGACAATCCGGAATGGACGCGCTCGACCTGGGATTTTACCAAACAAATTATCCCCATGCTTGCCATTGGTGTTGTGATTGCAGGTTTTCTGCTTGGTTCAACACATGACGATACTGCCATTCCCGGCATCATCCCCAACGAATGGATTGCCGCTTTGGTAGGAGGAAACTCTGTTTTTTCCAACTTATTTGCCTCTGTGGTTGGTGCATTTATGTATTTTGCCACCCTCACCGAAGTGCCGATTCTGCAAGGATTGATTGCTGCAGGTATGGGCAAAGGACCGGCATTGGCGCTGCTTTTGGCAGGGCCATCTCTGTCTCTGCCCAACATCCTTGTTATCCGCGGAGTCATAGGAACGCAGAAAACAATGGTTTATGTCGCTTTGGTCATCGTTATGGCTACCATCAGCGGATTAATTTACGGCGGACTTTTTTAAACAGAATATTATATGCAGACAGAATTTCTTAATCAATGCTTTGAAAGCCAGAAAATGATGTTTGTGACACCTTCAAAAGCCTTTCCCTTTTTAATGGAAGGGCTTTTGCTGCTTGATTTGCGTCCCGATTATGAGGGTGCGGGAAAAATTCCTGATGTGCCAAGGCTCTTGCAAATTCCCTACACCGAAATTGACGAGAAAAAGGATGCCATCCCAAATAATGAAATTGTTGTGTTGGCCGATGCTGTTGGTATCCGCAGCAAGGAAGTGATGCAAAAGCTCACGAAGCTGGGCTTCAACAATCTTGTATCACTTGCAGGGGGCATGCTTGATTGGGAAAGGGATGGTTTTCCGATGATCATCGATTTAGCTGAACGACTTACAGGTAGCTGTATGTGCCAGCTGAAGCCTCGCGACAGGGCAAGAATGAAGAAGCAAAACACCGGACAATGAGAAACCTGATCAAATATCCGATAGTGCTCATTTTCATTGGTATACTTGTTTTTGCCTGCAAAGAAAAGTCTGAAGACATAGGCCCGGTTTCGGACGAAATCAGAATTATCAGCCTCGAAGCGAGTTTCAGAAACATTAGAGCATGGGATACGACCTCCATCACTGTTGTAGCTGAGGGTGAAAATCTCCAATACTACTGGGAGGCCAATCATGGTGACATCAAGGGCAGTGGAACAAGTGTAAAATATGCCGCCGGAAATTGTTGCATTGGTATGAATATCATCACTTGTCGGGTTTTTAACGACAGTGGTCATGTTGAAGATACCATACAGATCAGGGTGCGCCATTATTTTGAAGGTAAATGAAAAACTATCAGCTATTTTTTTTCGCAGTTGCGGTTTGTTTGCTTATGGCATCCATGAAAGTCTCAGCGCAATGCTGTGCCGCCGGAAATCCCTTAAGCATTGCTCCCGAAGTGCAGCGCAGCGGAAAAAATGAATTAAAGGTTTCTGCGCTCTACCGTTTAAGCGCTTCCGACACCTATTACGATGTTGACCGGCCAATCGACATCAGCTATGTGGATCAGTCAGGCTTTCATTACACAGAGTTAGGGATTGAATATGGATTTTTGGAGCATCTGAGCTTCAAAGTCGAGTTGGGTTATTTTATGTCAAAGTTTGAAACTTATCTGAATCCTGATTTTGATGATAAAGTTGCAAGGGGATTGGCCGATATGAACCTTATTGGCAGAGTAGATTTGTTGCGGCAGCCATCAAAAAGTTTGCATTTAAGTGCTACTGCCGGAATCAAGTTGCCGGTCGGACTTTTTGATCTTACTGTTGATAATGTCAGATTCCCGGTTCAGCTTCAACCTTCTTCCGGTAGTTTTCGTTACCACGGTGGCCTGGTTTTGGCAAAAGGTCTTTTCAACAGGAAACTCACATCCATCAGCGGTGTAAATATCGAGTATTCGAAGCGGATTCAATCGAAAAACTTTGATTATAAATACGGGACTGTTTATAATTTGTTTGTTGGCGGGGCATACAAACTTGGGTCAGGGCTCTCTGCCATTCTTCAGTTTCAGGGAGAGTTCAGGGCGCAATCAAAGCGTGAAAATGAACAGCTTGTAGAAGCTTCAGGCGGTACAATCCTCAGCGTGGTGCCACAGATAAACTACTCATTCGACCGTGGTTGGAATGCTCACATGGCATTTTCAGTTCCTCTTTACAGGCATTATAACAGCATTCAACTGGGAAGCAAATATGCTTTCTCCTTATTTATCAGCAAGACAAAAAATCTGAAGGCCTCAGCCTTTTTGATTTCAGACAAAACAGAAGGTTTGAATTAGGGGTTATTTTCCTGATTTTTCCGGCACTTTCCTTTTAATCAATTTCTATTCCGGCAGAGAAAGATTAAAAGAGTAGGTAAGTTTCTCTTGAGGTACAAGGTTTCCAACCGCATAGGTATCAAAAGAAACTTTTCCATCTTTGGCAATAGTCATTACCCGAAACATTGGTGTATGATTCGTTTCATCTGGAATTTTGGTGCGTTCCAGGGCAGGAATATGGAGATAGTGAACATTTTCAATTTGCTTTGAATGATTCACCCGATCCATGTCCATATGAAGGTCTCCGGAAATTACAACTGCAAGGTTGGTCTGTGAAATCACCTTTTGAATGAATAGTTCATTGCTGATCCCTTTCTCGGCATTTTCAGGATATACCCCTTGTTGGGCGCCATGTACGATCAACACAACCGGTTTGGGTGCCAGGCGCGTTATCTGTTCAAGTATCCAATTAGCTCCGCTATCTTCAAAATCACGTCCCTGATCAGGCGATGCAAATACAAATGCCAGCTTTTCGTGCATGATCACATAGCTCGGGCTTACAATTTTGCTGTTCCACTTTTGGGCATAGTGCAGGTAACGTTCCACTGTACTTCCATGCTCTTCGTTGCCCATAATGGGATAGAAAGGTGCTTCCAGATTTTGAAGGATAGGTGTTGCTGCTTCGTATTGGATCTCTGTTCCTTTGTGTGCGATGTCGCCAACACCTATAACAAAATCGATAGATTGCAATTTCCCAAGTTCATTGATCTGATTGACAGCTGCTGCCATATTTGGGAATTCAGCCAAAGGTTTAGGTTCAGCATCTCCCAGAATCGCGATACGCAACATTATAGAGTCGTTTTCGTCATGCAATCCGCTAATCAGGAATTCTGATGACTCGGCATGATTCACTTCTACAGTGTTACTGGCATTGCCTTTGTTCGGATTGTAATTACATCCTGTCAAAAGGATTGCCAGCAAGATAATTGCAAGTTTAAAATATTGATTCATAGATTTTTTTATTATTCGATTTTGCTTTTAATGAATGCACTATTGGCTTCATTTATTACTTGTCGGGCGTGTTTTTCATCATATACAGATAGATTACGCACCCTATCGGCTCCTTTATAATATGACAACCAGATTTGCAATATATCCATAACCCCGGGATAGTTCTGATTCAATTCTTGCAATGAATTGATATTTTTCCAATGGGTTTGAACCGGCAGGGCAATAACCTTGCTATCGTATTCTCCGTTATCGGTCATTTCGATGAACCCGATTATTCTGCATGGAACAACAGTTCCTCGTTCGATACGCGTTCCGAGTACAAATACATCTACAGGGTCGCCATCGCCACCAGCTGTTTCGGGCAGCAAAGTTTGTGGTACGAAGCCATAATTTGCCGGATAGGGCAGGTAATTGATCACCCTGAGCGAATCGGGACTAACCTGCTCCCATTCTATTTGTCCCGTTTCCTTGTTTACTTCCCATTTTTGGTTGGTGCCTGCAGGGATTTCAATGACCATATTCACCAGAGAATCGGATGTAAATGGAGCAATATCATCAAGGAAGTTGGTCGCATTGTTCACCGTATTTTCAACCCTGCCCGAATTACCACAGGCATAAAGCAAGATAAGCAGAAAATATGCACTGAACAATCTTTTCATTTTTTTAAACTTAGAAAACACGAATGCTGAACAGTATTTCCCGTTAAGCATTCGTGTCAGTTTTAACTTATTTATTTTACTTACAATCGTACTTTAAATCAAGGGTTTTTGCAATATCTTCCCACGCTATTGCTGTTAAGTTACCATCGTTGTGAACCGGATAAAAAGCTCCATAATTAAAATCGCCAAAGGCTTTTTGGGTTATGGCTATGCCATCGGTATTGCGGGTAATTTCGCCTGCGAAACCGCCAATATATTCCAGTGTTTTACGGTCGAACACTTGAAAAGTATTGTTTATCTTACCCTGATCTACCATTAGGTAATAACCTGAGCTGTCGGTTTTACATTCCCATACCACAATACCTTCAGGTTCGTAGAAGAAGTATTTGTGTGAAATGATTTGTCCTGTGAAATTACCATCAAGGTTATAAATCTTGACATTGCGATGCTCTTCGTGTTCATCAGCAATAAGTAATCTGTTATGGCTTCTGTCACTGAGAATGGATTCTACTTTATAAAGAACACCTTCACCTGAAGTTTCACCGAAAGCTTTGATATGATTGGCAGCAACCTGATTGTTTTCAACAATGAATTCGAACTTATGAACCCTTTGCCCCAGACTATCGGCCGGTGGAGTTTCTCCTTCCGCGCTTTCGTAATTATCTGTAACGTAAAGATGGTATTTACCTTCATGCTTGTCTATAGTGAGACCGTATGGAAAGCGAAGTTCCGATGATCCAAAAACACCTAGTGAAGTAAGGTCGGGTAAGCTGAAAATCTGTATTCTGTGGTTGTCCCTTTCTACAATTACAGCATAGTCATCAATCACAGCAATGCCATTAGGTCTGCTTAGTTCGCCCATGCCGCTGCCCAACTTGCCAAAACGGGTTATTTCTTCTCCTGTTGCAGCATTGTATACAATAACTAAATTCCCTTCTTTTGCAGTTGCCAGCAACCAATCCAGTCCATCATCACCATGCCACAAAGCCGGACTGTCCACATTATTGCTTTCATCGCGCTGTGTTGTATAGGTCTCTTGAATAATCGATACTTCAGGCAGCACTGATTGAGATTGTCTGGGTTGTTCCTGATTATCTTTTATGGGCCTATTCTGACAAGCTCCGAAAAGCATGAATGACGCCGTAATAATGTATCCGATCTTTTTGAACATGGTCTTTTTTTCTTAATGCATTATAAATCAATCTTTACACCAAACTGCAAACGCACGTTGTAATATTCAGCTTGCATTAACCGTGAACTTATACCTTGATAATAATACAATGGTGTGTTCAACAAATTATTCGCCTCAGCATACACCCTGAATTTTGGAGTAATAGCATAGTTGGCATTTACATCTAAATGGATTGCCTTGTTATAATACCTGTCGTAAAATGCTTCTTCACCAAATTCATCCACAAAAGCTGATGAGTAATTAACTGAAGTTCTGAAAGAAAATTGTTTGTTATCGTAAGACAAGGAAGCATTAAGTGTATGTTTTGCTGTTCCTGGCAGTGAAATATCTTCGTCTTCGCGGCCTTCGACCCGGAAATCGGTGATACTGCTAGTTGTAAAGGTATAGTTGGTATACACACCAAATCCTTTCCAGAAACCGGGAAGGAAGTCAAGCTGACGCTGGGCTGCAAATTCAAAACCGAATATTTCAGCATTTCCACCGTTAATTGGCTGACTGTAAGTATCCCAGGTTGTGCCTTCAAACAAGTATTCTTCACGGGTTTCAGTTACAATGAAATCCTTGATGTCTTTATAGAAAATTCCCCCCGATATGATTCCAATGGTTCTGAAGTATTTTTCGAACATAAGGTCGAAGTTCATCGAAGTTGTAGGAATTAAATCTGGGTTACCGATGGCAATTTCGTTGTCTTCTCTTGATATTTCCCTGTAAGGAACAAGAGAGAAATAGTTAGGTCGAGCCATGGTGTTGGTCCATGCAGCCCTTAAAATGGTGGTTTTGTTAAAGTCATATTTAAGGTGCAATCCCGGAAGAATATTTAGATAGGAATCAGAAACTTTGTCAGTGAGTGTGTTTTCTTCCTCATCAGCATCATACTGATTGCCTTGATATTTCTGCGAAGTGTTTTCAAACCTTACACCGGCAATCACCAACAACTTAGAACCAAAGTTTTGGTTCAGCATAACATAACCGCCAACAATATTTTCTGTCGCATTAAAATTTCCGGCTTCCGCTTCAGCAATTCGCTCTTCTTCAAACAAAGCAGGATTGGTCAGATCAAGTTCACCAAGGTATTCTGGTGTTATCTGTTTACCTGTTGCATAGTCGCCCACCAAAAAGTTGTCTTTTGTAAAATCTTCCAGATTACTCAGGGTAGTAGCATTGAATGCGTCTTCATCCACAGGACTGTATTCGAAAAGTCTGTTATCGCGCATTTTCTCTTTTCCTTTGTAGCGCACACCAAATTTTATGCTGTTTTTGTATTCATTTTCAAGCAAGGGGATGGTGAAATTCACTTTAAAGTTTTTGTCAATATCTTCCGTTAACTGAAACTCTTCGGTAATCTCACGCAAACTATAGTCTGCATTTAATTCATTTTGTGCTGGATCTTGTGCAGTAACACGTGGGAGACTTTTATCTGAGAAATCGGGAATGATGGCAACACCTTTTTGTCTGTAAGAGATATATCTTTCGTTTGGCCTTTCCTCTGAGGCTTTGCTATAGGAGGCTGTCCAATCTGCCTTTATTTTACCAAACTGATGGTCGCCTCCCAAGGTGAAATTCATCATGCGTTGGTCTTCGAGGCGAGCGTTCTTTGTGTCTTTATTTCCACCTTTGGTTTCCTTTCTTAATTCTCCTTCCCAAACATTTGCATCTTCATCGAATTCTATATCGGTATATATACTGCGGTAACGGTTTTCCCAGTCTTTGCGATGTTGTAAATACCATTTGCAAACAATGTATGGTTCGCATCGAGTTTATAATCAAGGCTCAATGAATAGCTTTGACGAATACGCTGTAAAT
>JAGXRB010000273.1 GCA_018336075.1 Bacteroidota bacterium | reverse complement strand
GCATCATGTGAATGAACTACAGGGGTGCAAAATTAATATATTTTTCATAGCAACAATCCATATTATTAAAAATTCCTCAATGAGTTTTATTTACTAGGTTTAATTCAATGCTTTGATGGTAAGAAAAAAACACTATTTTAGTAGCAGATTTGTCAGGGTTTAATGACCATAATCATAATCTGTAATTTTTATGCCCCATGAATAAAGAAGAATCACCAGAAAAATCAACCAAAAGTCAGGTAGTCGTGCAGGTTTCTCCCAACGGCCCGCTTTATTTGAAAGGGAAGGTTACATTGATTGATCAACATGGAAATAAGTCCGAAACATCTGACCTCACAGCTTTTTGCCGTTGCGGAAGCTCGCATAAAAAACCATTTTGCGATGGAACCCATAACTATATTGAATTTAAAGATTAACAAATAAACACATGAATAAAGTTGTAAAAAATGCCACCGAAGCCATTCAGGGAATAGCAGACAATATGACGCTGATGCTTGGTGGGTTTGGCCTTTCCGGAATTCCCGAGAATTGCATAGCCGCACTTGTCGAAAGCAATGTTAAAGGTCTGACGTGTATTTCAAACAATGCAGGTGTAGATGAATTTGGCCTTGGCCTTTTGTTAAAAAAACATCAGATAAAGAAAATGATTTCATCTTATGTGGGTGAAAATGCTGAGTTTGAGCGACAATTACTGAGTGGCGAACTCGAAGTGGAATTGATTCCACAGGGTACTTTGGCTGAACGTTGCCGTGCCGGAGGTGCTGGTATTCCTGCTTTTTTTGTGCCTGCAGGCTATGGATCTGAAGTAGCTGACGGCAAAGAAATACGGGAATTTAATGGTAAAATGCATTTGCTAGAACATGCCCTCACAGCAGATTTTGCTATCGTAAAAGCATGGAAAGGCGATACACATGGCAATCTTATCTATCGCCATACTGCCAATAACTTCAATCAGGCGATGGCAACAGCCGGAAAAATAACCATTGCCGAAGTGGAAGAATTGGTTCCGGCCGGAACCCTCGATCCAAACCAGATTCATACGCCTGGTATTTTTGTCCAACGTATTTTCCAGGCTTCGAACCTTGAAAAACGCATCGAATTTGTTACAACCCGCTCCTAACAAGAAAAAATTACAATTATGCCACTCGATAAAAACGGAATTGCTAAACGCATCGCACAGGAATTGCACGATGGTTATTATGTTAATCTCGGCATCGGAATTCCTACTTTAGTCGCCAACTTTATCCCTGAAGGAATGGAAGTGATTCTTCAGTCGGAAAATGGTCTTCTCGGTATAGGCCCGTTTCCATTGAAGGGTGAAGAAGACCCGGATCTTATTAACGCCGGAAAACAGACAATCACCTATACAAAAGGGGCCGCTTTTTTTGATTCAAGTACAAGTTTTGCCATGATAAGGGGAGGTCATATTGATCTCACTGTTTTGGGCGCCTTCGAGGTTTCAGAAAGAGGAGATATTTCCAGCTGGAAAATTCCGGGTAAAATGGTGAAAGGGATGGGAGGCGCAATGGATTTGGTGGCTTCAGCCAAAAACATTATCGTTGCGATGACCCACACAGATCCAAAAGGCAATTCAAAGTTAATTAAGTCATGCACCTTGCCTTTGACTGGCGTAGGATGTGTAAAAAGAATTGTCACCGATCTGGCAGTAGTGGATGTTACCAATGATGGGTTCAAACTGATCGAGCGTGCTCCCGGAGTCTCAGTGGAGGAAATTGCTTCCAAAACAGCCGGAAAACTCATCATCGAAGGCGAAGTGCCCGAAATGATTTTGTAAATCCCAAAATATATTGAAAGAAAAAAGAGGCCTTTTGAGCCTCTTTTTTGATTATGATTATTTTCTGGTAATCAGTTTTTCGTAATCTTCAACTGTGCCGTTGTTAAGACAGGTATCGATAATCCGGTGTCCGAGTTCAGAAAGTTCCGGCGTGCGGTACTGTTCCAATTCTTTCTTGAAGAACTCAGTTAAAATAGCAGCACCTTTGTCATAGCCCTCAAAGCCAACCTCAGGTTGTTTGTATGTTTTGAGAAAACGTGATGGTATTTTCGAACCTTCGATTGTAAGAAACTCGAGTTCATAACCAAGCAATGGACAACGTGCCTGACTGATTTGATCTGGTCTGAATTTCGAATTCCCCCTACGTGTAAGATATTCCCTCATAAGTAGTTGCGCTCTGAAACCAACTTTCCAAACACCTACAAACTGATTTGGGGTAAGCACATAACGTGTGTCGGTTTTTTCTGCAATCTGATCTAAAAGTAAATTGGCATGACGGACTTTTTTTCCGGTTGCAAAGGGCCAGTAAGAGCCAACACCTTCACTTTCCATGCCTTTTCCTGAGCTGATAATACTGGGGTTTGCGTGTCCGCGGGGAGAAACTAACCGCCATAACCAGGCCAAAGCCGGAGGTAGAAAATGAAACAATCCCAAAACGCCATAGGTTGCTTCTTCAGCGGAGCAGGGAGGCGTGCGAACGCCAAAACTACGGACATCGATATGAACAGCTGTGTCCACTGCATCAAACATTTCGCGGGGAACAATCACACGTGGATTCGGACAAGGTTTGCCCGGAGCATCTTCAATGTGGTTCCAAATTAACGCTGTGCCACCGGGATGAGTTTTGATATTCATAAACAACAATGGCTTTGTTGCATTGATTGTGACTTTTTCGAGCACAGGGTCAATGCCGTAACCTGTAATATTATCAGTGCGGATAAACCAGCTGTTTTCGGCATCCATCAGGCGCAATCGTCTGCTTTCGGTCTGAACAGAGGGATTCACTGTGGCCATATCATCGCAAACGGGCCTGATTTCGCAGAAACGTGGAATCTGAATTGTACGTTTTTCACCTGTAATGGTGTTGGTACCTATCAAAACTTCGCCGCTTGGTTCACGGACAATGTGCTGAAGCATTTCACTCTTGCCACCTCCACTTGCTCCTTCATGCATGAAACGGGTAACATTATCATATGGACTAACTGACTCAACGGCTGAACAGTGTGTTGTTGCCCATCCTTCTTCTTCACCAATTGTTAGCAGCACGCCATAAATACCTTTTTTAGCGCTTGGTCCGGGATAAAGATTGTAGGAGAAAATTTCGTAATTACTGTCGAGGCGGTTGTGAACCACAATTTGTTTTCCATTGAAATGGGTATGACGGAATGGAGGAGCAACATAAACAACAGCATAAATTTCGGTTCCCTCAGGAATATCACTCACAGGCACAATCTTTTGCAGCATGGCTAGTCCCATGGCAAAAAACCCTGCATTTGCAGGCGCTAATGCCATTCCATAAGGGCTGTTTTCGTAGAGTCCAATTTTAAAAAAGAAATATGCTAGCTCCTGTGATTTCAGCCAATCGAAAGTTTCTTCACGCAATGCATCAAAACTTTTACCATAGCGGTCGCTGTAGCGTTCTTTGTCGGTTGGTTTATCATCTGCAATCACCATTGTGTCCGGGTCGCGACGGCGCATGTATGGCTCAATATAATTGGCTGAAATTCCATTCGTAACCTTATGGACGATGGCTTCAACAACTTCTCCTTTGCCTGGCACATTATATTTTACTTCAAATTCCAGATTGCCTGGTCCGCCAAGACTTGCGTCAACAAAGGATTCGTAGTCTTCGAACAACTGAACTGATTTGCTGCAGCCATCAAGCACAGCTTGTGCGGCAGCAGGTATTTTGAAATGGGTTTGTTTTTTCATTGTTAAATTATTTGTTAATAATATAACAAAGATAACCCTCCTGAAGTTCACAGCGGGGTCATAAAAGCTTTAAAGCGACTTAATCAGGCTTCAATCGGTTGCGGTTTCAGGGCAAAATGAGTAGCTTTACACTTTCACCTGCAGATATGTCAAACCAGAAAATCAAATCATCACCAGAACGTTTCGAGGTTGTTTTTTTCCCTTCAACTTCAACTTGGGATGCCTTGACAGTTAGACTTAAATCGTTTATTATGTGTGGATTGTGGTTAATGATGATTATTTCATTTTCGCTCGTATAAACGAATTCTATCTGGAGTAAGGATTCCTGATAGTGCATCATTTCCTTGATTGTTATTGGAAGGATTAATCTTGCTTCACGCAAAGTGGCAAGTCGGCTTAGTGCGTTGTTGAAACCTGGCATTGCAACTATTTTTCCTGCTTCATCGTAGGTCCAGAACCCTTTGATTTCATTGGCCCAGGCAGGATAAACATGGTTGATCCAGATGCTGCGGTAACGGATCAGTTCGCCAAGACGCACAGGATGAAAGAAATAATCCCATAAACGTTCTTCGGGCATTTCCAGTGTTCCGGTGGTATTCCAGAGCCAGCCATCAAATCGTGTTGGATGACGACTCAATATTTTTTGTGGAAAGCCATCGCCGAAGCCGGGAAAAGGGATCATGAGTTGTGCATCGAATCCGTAAGCATTGTAGGGGCTTACCTCTTCAAAATAGGGATTCCAGAAGTATTTTAACCCATGCTCTTTCCAAAGGTCAGCTGAAAACAAAGGAGATTTTTTCAATAAGCCATCACAAACAAGATTTTCACGGTTGTTTTCAGCTTTGTTGTTATAGCCGTGATCGATCCATGAAGATGACCCAAAATGCTTTTGCATGAAAGCCATTGATTCTTTCAGATTTGTTCTGTCAGAGGTAAATTGTTCAGGTGTGTGAAGACAAATTTCATGTCCAAGCTCATGAAGTTGTCCGAGCATTTCAAAAAATGCTGAATCAGTTTGAATCGTTGAATGTAAATCATTGAAAATTCCTCCGCTGATTTCAGTGTTGTTTATGCTGTCAGGATTGCTGTAAAACACACTCCTGGTAACAGGGATGCCATATTTAACGAAGCCTCCTGTAGCATCGGCAGCAAAACGGATATCTTCATGGCCAAAATTTACTGCCCTGTGTGTACTGATATTTGCCCAATCTGCATGTTCTGTCCAGATCACTGCTGCTTCAAAACCACCCGGAACAGGCATCAAACGAGGAAATGCCTCAATATTTCTACCAAAATAAAGTGTGAAATCTGTTTTTAGTTGTGATTTTCTTTTCCAGAAACTGTAAGAAATATCCTCAAAGTAATCAGCGCTGTCTTCCAAAAGTGGATAATGAATCATTGGATGGTCGGCAGCAAAGTCTGCATTAAAAGCCAATAACCGTTGTTTTGTATTGATTTGAATCGAAGTCAGCTCAGGATTGTGATAAAACAAAAGATTTCGGAAACCCTTTCCGATGCTTGCTCCACCCATGCCCAGATAGTATTCTTCCTGAAATGTATCAGTGTCCAGAAGGCTGTTTGAACGATAAATTTCCGTTGGCTCATCTTCATAAAAGGCAAGGATGCTTTGCCGGAAAAGTTTCGTTTTACGAAGAAAACTGCTTTCAAGGCTGATACTTAGCTCTCCATTCAGCTTATTGGCTGTTAAGATGAGTTTGTTTTTTTGTCCTTCGATACGATTGTTGAAGTGCAAAATCTGATAACTGTCTTTGATTTCAGTTTTTTGAAGTTTCCATTTTGAGGAAGTCGTTTTTGTTTTGTCTGTTTCTGAAAATAACGCTATCGGACCAAGTATTTTCTGCCCGACGCTGTCTGAAATAAACAGCTCTCCAGAATGGGGATATTGAATTACTTCAAAAAAATCGCTTTTTAAAAGCGCCTCAAAATGACCTTCAGGCTCAGTATGCGTAAGGGTTGGCATAAATGAAGCCATCGCTTCTATTTCGGCTTTGATGGAAATGTTGTCAACATCAATTTCAGCCGATCCCTGATTCCACAGATAAGCTTTTATCCGGCTGTTTTGCGTATGACTTGCAGGAATTAGAAAGCTTGCAGCGACTTTGTTCCATTCATCGACTTCATTAATCTGTTCATCAATTTTGAAGCCATACCAAAAGAGCAGGCTGTCACCACGCATGATGCTGATTACGTAAACTGCTTTCGTTGTGGGGGATAGAACGCGAAAGCGTCCATCAAAAGAGATGCGTAGATTTTGGTTCCAGAGACTGTCAACGATTTCCGCTTCCAAAACCTGACTATATAAATGCGAGGGTTTTATCCGGCCAATAAAATCACCTTCAAATGCGGTGCTGTCAAAAATTGGGTGGGTATCTGACCATAAACCGGCAGTATTTTTTTGCTCAAAATTATTTTGGTAAGTCTGAGCAACAATACCAGAACTGACAAAGGAGAATAAAACCAAGATTGCAATTGCCTTAATCGTACGAAAGAAGTTTTTCATTGCGTCTCAATTAAAAAACAAATTGCCTTTTCAAACAAAAACAGGCTTTTGACTGTATGCTTGTCAAGAATATTCAATTACTTCCACTTCGCCTTTGATAACTCTTAAAGCGTTATAGGCGTGGGCTTCGAGATCGTTCACAGTAGGATAAAGGGCCATAGGAGCCAACTTTCCAATGCGTTTTTTTACATTTTCGAGGAACAATTCACTGTTAAATATATTGCCGGTGAGGATAATCGCATCAACATTTCCCTCAAGTGTGGCAAAATGGGAGGCAATTTCTTTGCTCACCTGATAAGCACATGCTTCAGAAATAAACAATGCATTTGGATTTCCTTCTGCGATCATCGCGTTGATCTGAACTATGCTGTCGGTGCCCAGATAAGCAGTGTAACCGCCTTTGGAATTGACCATTTCACGGATTTGGGCTTCAGAATATTTTCCGCTGAAGCAAAGATCAATCAACTGACCTACTGGCAGGGTTCCTGTCCGTGTGATGGAGAACGGGCCACCACCATCGAAAGCCTGATTGACGTCAACCACTTGTCCTTTGAGATGCGCACCGATTGAAATGCCACCCAGACCGACATGGCATACAATCAGATTCAGTTCTTCATATTGTTTGTTGATGCTCTTGGCATATTTGCGTGCGAAATGCTTGTGGCTTAAAGCATGAAAAATTGATTTCCGCACAAATAACGGATGACCTGTAATTCGCGCAAGATCTGAAAGTTCATCCACAACAACGGGGTCAGCCATATAAGCATTTTGGCCTGTCATGGCAGCAATATCAAAAGCAATAAGTCCGCCAAGATTGGTTTCATGCATACCCATAATGCCTTTTTTCAAATCTTCGACCATGCGTGTGTTCACTCTGTACACACCAGATTTTAGAGGTTTTACCAAGCCACTGCGGGCCATGATAATCTCAACTTTCTGAACATCGAAATCATTGCGTTTCAGCTCAGCCAGAATTGCATCACGGCGGTAGGCTGTCTGATCAGGTATATTTGTGAAGCGCGCCAGATCCTCTTCCGGGTGTTTGATTGATTTGAGGAACATAGGTTCGGTGTTGCGATAAATAGCAATTCGTGTTGCACGCTTTTCGGGATATACGACAAGGATTTTCTTTTGGAGCATAACAATATAATTTCTTTTGACAAAGGTAAAAAGTTCTTTGGTATTTCAATCCTTTTCAGTGCACTTCCTGCCTGAAAACTAAATACATTATTGAGAAAAGTAATTTTGCCAATTGTTAAGAAAATGTTTGAAGGACCTTACTTTCTTCCAAAATCTGCCGGAATTTCGCCCCAGTTTTCGGTGTCCCATTTGATCAGTGGCACATGAATTTTGTTGTTTTTGAGCCAGACTTCAGCTCTTTCAATGAGTATAAAAAGTTCAGTATTTTTGGATGAAGGGAGTAATTTTGTGCGCGTTTGTCCTGCTTTTACCCAGCTTATGGCTGTTTTTGAATCGGTATAGATGGGCAGAACCAGCTTTTTCTTTTGCTGCCATGCCAGACAGTGAACGATAGCCAGAAATTCGCCAATGTTGTTTGTTCCCATCTTGTATACTTTACTTCTGAAAAGCTCAGTTCCTGTATCAGTGAAAACGCCTCTGTACTCCATGTCACCCGGATTTCCTGAACAGGCAGCATCTACTGAGATTGAGTTCGTGTTAGGTCTTTTGTGCTCTGGCAGTTTTTCAAGTCGGATTATGGGTATTTCTTCTTTAGCCTGAGGTCCGGCTATCAAAGCATCTTCTGCCTCACCAAGCGTTGGAAAGCTTTTAAACCTTGCACCCTCATAGCCTGAAACCATCTGTTCACATTCTTTCCAACTGTCAAAAACACCCGTTTTTCTGCCTGTCCAAACAACGTAAAATTTTTTCTTTGCCATGCGGCAAAGTTAGCGAAAAGCAAAAATCCTGACTTATCCGAAGATGGATAAATCAGGATTTATTACCAGTATGTGTTTTGCTTTCAAATCTGAAAGACAAAAACTACCTCATGCGCGCATCTTCGGTTGGACTGAGATCCCGCAGAATATTTTTTCCATCTTTAATAATGACCATTTCATCGATAAGGTTTTTAGCACCCGCAAATTTATCGACTATCAGAAGTACATAGCGAACATCAACACTGATGGTTCTTTGCAGCGCAGGTTCAAAAGCAATATCACCACTCATCGCCTCCCAATTGCCGTCAAACGCAAGTCCGATAAGATGGCCTTCTCCATTGATAACAGGACTTCCTGAATTTCCGCCTGTAATATCATGATCTGTGAGGAAGTTCACGGCCATCGTTCCGTCAGGATTTCCGTAGATGCCGTAGTCTTTATTTTCAATCATTTTCTTCAGCTTTTCAGGCACAACAAATTCCCAGGTTGAAGGGTCTTCTTTTTCAAGAATGCCATAGGTTGTAGTTACAAAGTCGTAATGTACAGCATCAGCAGGGTAGTAATCCTGAACGGTTCCGTATGTCAGACGCAGACTGAAATTGGCATTTGGGTAGAATTTTCTTTCAGGGTGCATTTCCATGAGTCCGGCCAAAAACAAGCGATTTCCTTTACGCATGTTAGCATTGGCCTCAACTGTAGCTTGTTGTAATTTTTGGTTTACATCCATAAATGCCCTAATAAGCTTGTAAGCTGGATCGGCAGAAATAGTTTTTGCTTTTGGGGAGGCTAAAAATGTATTTACTTTTTCTGGGCTGCTGAAAATTGATTTTGCAAAAACATCAGCGGCGAAAGCATCAAAATTGTTTTTATGTTTTGAGGCCATATCTCTTAAAAGTGTTGGCTGAAATTCAACCGGAACATCTTTAAAATACATTTCCATCATGCGGGCAAGCATATTCTGCTCAACACCCGCATCAAAATTTTTGTAGGCACCTTCAACGGATTTTTGCAAGCGTTCAACTTCTTTATTTATAGCATCTTTATCTGCTTTTTTATCAGAAAGAAGTTCATTTAGTTTATTTAGGCGGTTTGCAATATTCAGAATATCGCTGCCTGAAAGAACGGCTTCAACCATATACCAGCGGCTGAGGTTGTATTCTGCTAATGTTTTGTATGCATCTTTTATGAGTGGAAGTGCCGACCCATATTTTG
>JAGXRB010000272.1 GCA_018336075.1 Bacteroidota bacterium | reverse complement strand
GGAGTGTCGATATTTTGAATCTGCGCGAACACAGCTACGATCCTATCACTACACGTCAGGGGAAAAGAAGCAATGGCATTGGCATTTTTGCCAGCTCAAATGTGCTGAATGCCATCTCCAGCAATGTGCTCAAATATGCAACCTCATTCAGCGAAAATCACAATATCGATGGTTTGGCAGGATACAGTTTTGAGAAGTTAAATGTTCGTTCTGCACTGATAAGAGGAACGGATTTTCCAAATGAAAAATTTCAATATCTTGCCTCTGCTGCAACCATAACCACAGCAACTGCAAGCGCACGCGACCGCGGACTTAACTCCTGGTTTGGAAGAGCTAACTACAATTACAAATACAAATATCTGGTCAGCCTGACCGCGCGTTACGACGGTTCTTCAAAGTTTGGCGTTAATAATCGTTATGGCTTCTTTCCCGCTGCATCGCTTTCATGGCGTTTATCACAGGAAGATTTCATGAAAGACATCCCAAACCTTAACGAACTTAAAATCCGCACCAGTTATGGTCTAACAGGAAATGACGGCATTCCTGACTTCAGAAATCTGGCGCTGTTTGGCGGCGGCTACAATTATTTGGGTCAACCTGGGATAGCGCCCGTTCAGCTGGAAAATCCGGATTTGAAATGGGAGACAACTGCACAGTTCAATATAGGGGTTGATGTAGAAATGTTTGAAGAAAGAATCGGGCTTTCAGCCGATTATTACAATAGTCAGACACGTGATCTGCTCTTGGCACGGCCCATTTCACTGACTTCAGGCTTCAGCTCAATCACCTCAAACATCGGAGAACTCGAAAACAAAGGATTTGAGTTTGTTTTGAACACAGTGAATGTAAAATTTCCTGTCGAATGGACCTCTTCATTGAATTTTACAATCAACAGAAATAAAATCAAGAAACTTTACAAAGGGCAGCCGCTTGATAATCTTGGGCGAGGCAGCAACCGTTTTGAAGAAGGACAGCCTGCAGGAATTTTTTATGGCTACAGATCCCTTGGCGTAGACCCTTCAACAGGAGATATAGTTTTTGATGACGTGAATGGAGATGGTAAAATTACTGCTGAAGACCGTGTAAAAATCGGAGACCCAAATCCTGATTTTATTGGCGGTTTTACCAATAGCCTGAATTGGAAGAATTTTGATTTGAGTGTATTTCTTCAGTTTTCATACGGCAACGACATTTTCAATGGAACACGCATTTTTGTTGAATCGATGAAAGGCACCGACAACCAGACAACCGATGTTTTACGCCGCTGGAAAAAGCCCGGAGATATTACCGATATTCCACGCGCTATTGAAGAAGACCCAAACAATAACAACCGGATTTCATCCCGTTTTATTGAAGACGGTTCTTTCCTGCGCTTGAAAACACTCACATTTGGTTATAATTTCTCAGAAGATCTGCTGAAAAAAGTAAAAATGAATAATATGCGTATCTATTTGTCAGCATACAATCTGCTCACATTTACCAATTATTCCGGCATGGATCCGGAGGTACATTATTCGGGTGATGATGACCTGCGAATGGGAACCGACTTTTTTACTTACCCGCAACCACGTTCATTCACTGTTGGTATCAACATCGGACTTTAATTGAAGAATGCCATGAAAAAAATACAATATCTACTTACTTTAATCGCAATCCTAAGCATCACTGCTTGTGATGTACTTGATGTGGAACCTGCGCTTTCTGTTCCGGCATCAGAAGCCATCAAAGACCGGACTGGTCTTGAAAGAGTGCTTACCGGAAGCTACGACGCACTTCAGTCGGCCGGCTATTATGGCCGTGATTATCTTGTTTTGCCCGATCTTGCTTCCGATAATCTGGAGTGGACCGGCACTACAGCCGGATACAATCAAATTGACAACAATGCGGTACTTTCTGACAACACAATCATCGAAGGAACCTGGGCAAGTATTTATACAGCAATCAATCGGGCAAATTATGTGATTGAAGCAATTCCTCAACTAACGGACCTTACCGAGGCGCAGCAAAAGCAATACAATGGCGAAGCACATTTTCTGAGGGCACTGCATCATTTTAATCTGGTACGCATGTTTGGTGGTGTTCCAATCCGCACTAAACCTGTCAGGGCCAACGAAAGTGATTTGAATATTGCGCGCAGCAATGTGGAACTGGTTTATCAACAAATCATCAGCGACCTCCTTTTGGCTAAGGAAATACCTGTTTTAACAACCTCTGGCGCAAGAGCCGGCAAAGCAGCGGCTTTGGCGCTTTCAGCAAGGGTTTACCTTACGATGTTTGGCAATACCAATAATGCGGCACACCTTGATTCGGCAGCCGTATATGCTAACAGGGTTATCAGTGAATTCAACTATGCTTTGGAGCCGGATTATGCCATGCTTTTCAGCGGGAATCCAACATCTGAGATCATTTTTTATGTCGATTTCATTGCTCAGGACAGAAACCGTCTGGCAGAGTATTTCTTTACCAGAAATCTTAGTGGACGCAAGGAATTTTCACCAACACCCAACATGCTTTCAGCCTATGCTGCAAATGACACTTTGCGCAAAAAAAGCTCGACCGCAACTGCAGCTGATGGCCCTTATGCTATCAAATACAGTGATATTGCCAATGGAACTGATAATGTACCAGTTTTAAGACTTGCAGAAATGCATCTTATTCTGGCAGAAGCAATTGCAAGAAAAGGAGGTGATGTCACAATGGTTCGTGAACACCTAAACCTTGTCAGACAAAGAGCAGGTTTGGAGCCCACAACAAGCAATGACCTTCAAACTTTGCTGAATACAATCGAAAATGAGCGCCGACTGGAGTTTGCTTTTGAAGGCCATCGCTGGTTTGATCTGGTCAGAACAAACCGTATTGCTGCGATTTTACCAAGTCTGGCAGATTGTTACAAACTCTTCCCTATCCCGCTTTCGGAAATCCAGGCCAATGAGGCTATAAGCCCGGCTGATCAAAACGAATGCTATTAACGACAAAAAGCAAAATATTATGAGAACACTTTCGAAAATCATAAAAATAATGCCGGCAATACTCTTTCTGCTGGTCATTTCACACAGCTGCAAAGATGATTCATTCTCTGTGCCGGCCGCAAGCACACAGGCTGATTTCGCTTATGTTGCCGAGATGCAGGAAGACACAACAGCGCCATTAGGATTGAAATTTAAGGTTGAATTTACCAATAAATCTGTAAATGCAAGTTCCTATCTATGGGATTTTGGCAACGGAGAAACCTCGACCCAAGAAAATCCTGTTACCTACTATTATCAAAGCGGACAATACACGGCTAAACTTACCGTCACAGGGCCGGACAATCTTCACTACAGCAAGCTTAATCGTGCTGTTACGATGACATTTGTTCTGGATGCCGTTCCATTGCCATTTCTTGAAACCTTCGACAATGAAGAAAACATCCCTGAAATATTTACAAATATTGACGCTGATGGCGACGGCCTCGATTGGTATTGGTCGGCTCGTGATGGCAACGGGCACCTACGTTCACAATCATACGATCCGGATCAGGGAGCACTTACACCCGATAATTATCTCATAACACCAAAAATTGATCTCAGCACTTTTGTATCAGGAGATCAGATTATGCTGAATTATAAAGTTTGTCCTTCGGCTAACACACCCATGTATCGCAGAGAACACTACGGCGTATTTGTGTCAACAACAGGCAAAGAACCTGCCGATTTTGTGCATTTAATGTTTGAAGAAACACTGGCAACAGATATGACCAACTGGGTTTTTGTCCTTAGGGAAGTTGATTTATCAGCTTTTGTTGGTGAGTATATTTATGTAGCTGTAAGACATTATAATGTCACTGACATGGATAGAATTGCGTTAGATGATATTGCTGTTTTTAAAAAGGAATAAGATACTATTCAGGATCATGGCTTAGCCATGATCCTTCAATTTAAACTATGAAATTCAATATTTATTAATTATTTAAAACTTAAGCTATGAAAAGAAAATCTTTACTGTTTTTTGTATTAATGCTTGCTGTGGCTTCGTTGCAGGCTGCCGGCGTTCCTGATGGAAAAAATGTTCTGGTATCAGAATACAAACTTAGCTGGGATGTTGCTTCAACTGCCACCACACCTGCTTACCGGGCTGAGCATTACGGTGTATTTATTTCAACAACAGGCGATCAGCCTGCAGATTTCTCATTATTGTTCGAAGAAACACTTTCTACGACAATCCCGGGCTGGCAAAATCAGCCACGTGAACTTGATATTAGTTCCTATGCCGGCCAAACAATTTATGTTGCTTTCCGTCACTTCAACATTACAGACATGGATCGTATTATGATAGACAATGTAAAAATCAGAATTGTAGAAACCGGTGTTGGTGATGTTGTTTTACTCAATGAAGATTTCCAGTCAGGAATCGATAACCCTGCAGGAGAAGACTGGCTACCCGAAGGATGGTCTTCTGTTGATGCTGATGGTGATAATCTTTTCTGGTACTTTGGCGTTCGTCAGGGCAATGCATCCATGAGAAGTGAGTCATGGGCCACCAATCCATTGACACCAGATAACTGGCTCATTACACCTTCACTTTATCTAGGTTATGTTGGCATAAACGACAAAGAAACCATTAGTGCTGCTGTTTTTCCTAATCCTGCTTCAGACGCAATCAATATTCAGGCCTCCGCTCCATTAACCAGAATTATTTTGACTGACATTCGTGGAAGTATCGTTTATCAATCTAATGTAGCAGCAGAAAATCATCGCATTGTAACTGACAACTTCGTAAATGGCATGTATATCCTTCGTCTTTTCACAGAAAACGGAACTACAGAAAAGAAAATTCAGATTTCGAGATAAGTTACTCTCTAAACACGCTAAGCTACCGGAATGCTTTTTTGAAATTGTATTTCCTGTAATCTCATAAAACGAAAAATCCCGCTAAATAACAGCGGGATTTTTTAATTCCTAAAAGCCCTTTTCAACTAAAAAGCAATCCGAAAAGTTGATTTACCGAAGCCACGGGCACAACTTCGATATTGAACTTCTGGTGATCCAGTCCCTTTTCGTTGTATTTTGAGATAAATATTTTTTCGAAGCCAAGTTTATCAGCTTCTGAAATACGCGCTTCGATTCTGTTGACGGCTCTTATTTCGCCCGAAAGACCCACCTCGGCAGCAAATGCAATTTTGGAACCGATTGGAATATCTTCATTTGACGACAAAATTGCTGCAATCACAGCAAGGTCGATGGCAGGATCGTCAACGCGTATTCCACCTGCGATATTCAGAAAAACGTCTTTTGCACTTAGCCTGAAGCCAGAACGTTTTTCGAGGACAGCAAGCAGCATGTTAAGCCGCCGGAGGTCGAATCCGGTGCCGGAACGTTGCGGAGTTCCATAAGCTGCTGAGCTTACGAGCGCCTGTGTTTCAATGAGCATCGGACGCAATCCTTCAACAGTCGCTGAAATGGCTACACCGCTTACATCTTCTTCACGTTGGGAAAGCAGAATTTCACTTGGATTCGTCACTTCCCGCAGTCCGTGGGCGTGCATCTCAAAAATACCCAGCTCTGAAGCAGAACCAAAACGGTTTTTTACTGCCCTCAGAATCCTAAAACCATAATGGCGATCGCCCTCAAATTGTATGACGGTATCCACCATGTGCTCAAGCACTTTTGGTCCGGCGATGCTGCCATCTTTGGTGATATGTCCGATAAGAAAAACAGGAATCTGAGAAACTTTTGCCAACCGGTTCATTTCGGCGGCACTTTCGCGAATCTGGGAAATGCTGCCGGCTGTAGCCTCAACAGTGTCGGTTTGAAGCGTTTGAATAGAATCAATCACCAAAAGGTCGGGTTTCAGATTTTCGACGTGGTTGATGATTTCGGCTGTGGAAGTTTCTGTAAGGATATAGCAGTTTTCGTTTTTGATGCCAATCCTGTCGGCACGCATCTTTATCTGTTGCTGACTTTCCTCGCCCGAAACATAGAGTACCTTCATATTTTCAAGTGCCAGCGCCACCTGAAGCATCAAAGTCGATTTTCCTATTCCCGGTTCGCCGCCAATGAGTATGAGCGAGCCCGGAACGAGTCCGCCACCAAGCACGCGGTTGAGTTCAACACTTTGCATGTTGATTCTATCTTCCCTGCCCGAAACAATTTCTTTAATCTGAACAGGTCTGGCTTTTTCTCCGGCAAAGCTTGTTTTTGGATTTTTTGCAGCTTTTCCTGTTACCACAGTTTCCTCGGCAAAAGTATTCCACTCACCGCAAGCGGGACATTTTCCAACCCATTTAGGCGATTCATTGCCACAGTTGCGGCAGAAAAAAACTGTTTTCGTTTTAGCCACTTAATATGTTGGTCTAAATTTATAAAATACTTTGCTTTCTATCAATCATCTTTAGTTGACAATTGAACCGTTCGATTTTCTTACCGGATGATGGTCATTTCATCCACAAGATGTTTAGCTCCGGCAAACTTATCAATAATAAACAAGAGATAGCGCACATCGATTGAAATGTTGCGGCTCATTGCAGAGTCATACATGAGGTCGCTCATGGTTCCTTCCCAGCAGCGGTCGAAATTTATGCCCACCATATGGCCGTCAGCATTCAAAACGGGGCTGCCGGAATTCCCGCCGGTTGTATGATTTGAAGCTGCAAAAGCAACACGAATGCGTCCCTCTTTGTCAGCATAATCGCCATAGTCCTTGTTCAGATAGAGTTCTTTCAGACGGTCTTCAACAACATAATCGTAGATATCCGGATTTTCCTTTTCCATAATGCCTTCCAATGTTGTGAAATGCTGGTAATAAACAGCATCAGCCGGGGCATAACCTTCAACTTTTCCATAAGTTACACGCAGCGTAAAATTGGCATCAGGATAAAAACGTTTGTTGGTTTGCATATCCATCAATCCGCGCATATAAAGCCTTTGAAGACTGTCGTTGGATGCAGTCAGGTCGCGCATCTGCAGCTGAATATTTTGTTCAAAAAAGTTTCTCATGCTCACAGATGCCATAAAAGCCGGATCGCGTTCGATCAAACGAAGCTTTTTCGGACTGAAGTCATTAAGTAGTTTATTGACTGATTCCTTCGAAACAAAAAGACTTCTTGCAAAAACCATCTGCACATATGCCTCTACATTGCCTTTATATTTTGCATTGATTGTTTCAAGGAAATCCGGACGAAAACCTTCAGGCTGCTTGCTCAGATATAGTTTCAGCAGCGCTTTGGCTACATCCTGGTCGACGGGTTGGTGATAATCTTTGAAAAAATCTTCACTTAATTTG
This sequence comes from Bacteroidota bacterium, assembly GCA_018336075.1. Classification (GTDB taxonomy): domain Bacteria; phylum Bacteroidota; class Bacteroidia; order Bacteroidales; family F082; genus JALNZU01. The sequence continues at coordinate 6,409 of JAGXRB010000272.1, read as the reverse complement.
CGCAGGCCTTCAATAAGTTCTGATATTTTTTTGTCATCAGGTTTTTCTTTGCCTGCCTCATCAAAAAGCGGTTTGAAACGTAACGCAAAAGCAAAGACTTCAATTCCCAACCCACATTCATTGATGTAATCTGAGGCTAAGGTAAACTTCTCAAGTTGTTCGTAATTTTTGTTGAACGCAGGAATTATGCCGCTGTATGCCTTGTCAAAAGCCGGATCAATTTTGGCCCACTGCATAAATTCTTCTTCGAGCTTATTCTTTTTTTCGATGCCGTTGAGTCTTTTCAAACCTTTGCTTTCGCCGATCATTTTTTTCCAGGCATTGGCCACGCTTGCATCTTTGGCTGCATATTGAATGCGGACTTTTGGGTCAGCGTTGGAATATTGCTTGAAAATTTCGAGGCGTGTTCCACGAATTGAAACCCTTTCCGGATTGGAGACTTCTGTTATCAGGTGCATGGCTTTTGAAGGAAGATACTGGTTTGTGCGGGCAGGATAACCAAAGACAAAAGTGAAATCGCCTTCATCAACGCCTTTGAGAGACATTGGAAAATGATAGGCGGGCTTGTAAGGCACATTATCCGGATGATATTCGGACGGTTTGCCCTCTTTGTCAACATAAATTCTGAATACAGAAAAATCTCCTGTATGGCGGGGCCACATCCAGTTGTCGGTGTCGCCGCCAAATTTTCCAATGTTGGATGGAGGTGCTCCGACAAGTCTGATATCCTTAAAAATTCTGTTGTAAAACATATAGTATTCGTTCCCATGATAAAACGGACGCACCATCACATCAAGGCCGGATTCCTTTGCAGCAGTATCTGTCAGTTTTTTGGTGTTCTCTCTGATTTTGGCGCTTCGCTGTGCTTCCGGCATATCCGCTGTAATGCCTTCAAGGATCAGATTTGTAACTTCCTCCATTTTCACAAGCATGGTTACGGTGAGGCCGGGATTGGGCAGCTCTTCGCTTTTATTCATTGCCCAAAAGCCATTGGTAAGGTAGTCGTTTTCGACACTGCTGTGCTTTTGAATTTGTCCGAAACCACAATGGTGATTGGTGAGCAGCAGCCCCTGATCTGAGACAATTTCGCCTGTGCAGCCCCGCCCAAACAACACAATGGCGTCTTTCATGCTCGAATTGTTGATGGAATAAATGTCTTCGGCAGAGATTCGCATGCCCATTTCCTTCATCTCTTTTTCGTTGAGCTGCTGAAGCAACATCGGTATCCACATGCCTTCTCCGGCAAGCAAAAGACGAAATGGCAGAAGTACAATCCAAAGGCTAAAAATGAGTTTTTTCATCATGATGTAATTTTTTGTGTAAAATTAAGGATTTTGAATAAAACTTGTTCAGTTATTCAGTTAGTGGTATGAAATGAGCAGAAATTGAAATCAGACGATGTTTTCAACGCGGATTTTTATTGCCTCCTCCATTGGAATCATTGCATTAATGAGATAAAAGAAACTATACTTTTTAATGTCGTCAACCCCTATTATTGCTGTTTCAATTTTCTTTTGCTGAAGCAGGAAAGTCCTTTGAACGCCTTTCAGCAAAGGGTTTTGTGGAGTAAACAAGCCCATTTCATTTTCGAAAACAATATTGCAATAGGAAGTATCTGTTATCAGTCCATTGCGAACGATAAGCACATCATCGCAGTCGTTTCTTTGTTCAAAAAGTATTTGAATCTTAGTACGATCAGCATATTTCAGACTGTAATCAATGTCTTTTCCATCCACAAGCCTTAGACTGAGGATGTTTTTTTTAGTGTAAAGAATAAATTCAGGGGTGGAAAATTCCAGGCCATAAGGCAAACGACATTTATAGATGCCTGTTTTTGGCAGATCATAGGATTCTAAAAATGAACCGAGACTAAAATTTCCTTCTGAACCGAAAAGTTGCTTTTGAGCATTTTGCATGCGTTTTTCATGAAGTTCAATGTTTTGAGGACTGCCATTGAAAATACGTATGGATTCAAAAAGCGGAAATTTGTTATTGATTTCCATTTTCAGGTGTTGTTTTGCTTTACCGGCAGATAAACTTTTTGCATCAGTTCTGCATACTCATCTTCACATTTGCTGTTAACGGTGATGCCTCCGCCAGCCTTGAAGATAAGTCCGTCGGGGGTTTGTTCGACAAAACGAATCATGACTGCGCTGTTGAGCGTAACCCCGTCAAAAACACCAAAGATGCCAGTGTAAAAACCTCTTTCATAACCTTCTGCCTCCAGAATGATTTCGACGGTTTTCTTTTTTGGCGCGCCGGAAATTGAACCGGCAGGCATCAATTTTGTAATAATATCGCCAATGCGATCAGCATAATCTGAAGGCAATTTTCCGCTGATGTGTGAGCTGGTTTGTAGGATGCGTCCTGCTTTGCTGCGAATTTCCTCTATATAGCGAAAACGATCCACACGCACTTTTTCGGCAACCATGCTGAGATCGTTGCGCAATAAATCTACAATTGTATAATGCTCAGCGAGCTCTTTTTCGTCGTTGAGCAATTTTTGCGCTGCTTCCGGAATTGTTGCGTCGATTGTGCCTTTCATCGGGTGTGCATGGATTATCCGGTTTTCGTCAATCCGCACAAAGGTTTCTGGTGAAAAAACAACAAATCTGTCTTTGAACCAAAGCTTATACCTGGCACTGCTTTGATGAAAAAGTTGCTCAAGACTTTGATTTGTATTAAGTTTCACGGGCATTGTCAGGTTCAGCAAGTAGGAATCGCCTCTTTGAAGATGCTGCATTACTTTCTGAAAGGCTTTTTGATAGCGTCCTTTTGAAACAGGCACAGCGCTGAAAATTATCTCTTCGTCCTGATCATTTTTACTGCATTCAAAATTCCGGATTTCATCTATCTGAAATAGAATTTCTTCTGTTGAAATATCCTTCAAAGGAATCACATACGGCTCGAGCGACAAAAAATCGATGATGAACAGAAAAGGCACGCCTTGCTGTCCGAGCTTGTTCATTTCTGACCTAAAATCCTTCATTTTGCTCATGGCGCAAAGATAATGCATCTGACACTTTGAACGAAACACACCTCACCATCTTCTGCCTTGGGCAAAAACATTATCTTTGACGTCCAATTTTCTTTTGATGAAGCGTTATTTTTTGATTTTTACTCTCGTCTTTCTAGGTTCAAGGATTTTTTCTCAGGATACTTTGACGGTGATGCACTACAACCTCCTTTACTACGGTGAAGTTACCGGGTTTTGCAATAACAGCAACAACAGTCTGGAGATGAAAGACCCCCATCTCAGAACTATTCTCAACTACGTGAAACCCGACATATTTACTGTCAATGAGATTTCACGGAATGAAGCCATTCATCAACATCTGCTCGACAATAATCTGAACATCAATTTTGCAAATTATTACAAAAGGGCAGCATCAAGCAACACAGCCAATTCAAATATCGTAAATATGCTTTATTACGATTCACGGAAACTGCGGCTGAAGAAACAATACACCGCTCAAAATTATGTGCGTGATGTGGATGTTTACGAATTGTATTATAATTCCAATGATCTTGCGCAGGGCGATACCGCTTTCATAGTTTGCGTGGTGGCGCATCTGAAGGCGGGAAATACATCCGGTGATGCCAACGCCCGAAAGATCATGGCCGAAAATACCCTGCGTTTTCTAGAAACCCGTTTTTCAACCGAAAACGTTCTTTTCATGGGCGATTTCAATTATTATACAGCTACTGAGCCCGGATTTCAAATAATGTTGAACTACACCAACGCCAATATGCGTTTTCTTGATCCGATCGGGCAAAGCGGTAACTGGAACAACAACGCTTTTTATGCCGGAATTCACACACAGTCAACACAATCATCCTCTACAGGCTGCAAAGCCGGCGGCGGAATGGATGACCGTTTCGACTTTATTCTGATTTCTGACGAAGTTCGATTTGGCACCAATAATGTCAGATATGTGCAGGAATCCTACAATGCCGTCGGTCAGGATGGATTGAGGTTCAATGGATCGATCAACGGGCCTCCGCAAAATATGGCTGTTTCTCAGCAAATAGCCGATGCTTTGTTCAATATGTCGGACCACCTGCCGGTTGCACTCAAACTCCGTGTTGACAAGCTGTTGGATGTAAATGAAAACACAAGCAGGCCATTTCTTGCCGAGGTACTTCCCAATCCGGCTGCTGACTTTGCAAGGATAAACTTCCATCTGCCCTCAGCAGGCAATGTAGTTTTTGAACTGATTGACTTAAGCGGAAGGGTAATTCAGCAATCAGAAGATTTTTTTGGAATTGGAAAACATCAGCAAAATATGGCGGTTGACGGATTGATTCCCGGCTTCTATTTTATCAGAATAACTGACCAGAACAACCGTATCGAAACTTTGAAAATGCTGAAAAAGTAGTTTTCCAAAGAAACCTTGTTTTGCATTAAAGAATAACTTTAGAACTACCTCAATTTGTCATCACACAATGGCGCATTTTGCCATATTCCGTTTTTGAACACCATCATTTCGTTGTATCCCGCTGCCTGCAAGGTTTCTATTGCACGCGGAAACTCCATTTGAATCTCTTCCGGCTGATGGGCATCAGAGCTGATGATGACCGGAACACCCATTTGCTTCATCTCTTTCAGAATCCAGCCCGAAGGATACAGGCTGTCGCAGCGCTTTTTGTAGATTCCACGGGTATTGATTTCAACAATGAGGCCTTTCTCAACAATGAGATTCAAAGTTTCGAAGATGTGGTTTCTGTACCAGGTTTCGCCTTCACGGAAAAAGCGGTTCTGATTATGCATCTTTATTTTATCGAAATGACCTATGACATCAAACTGCTGGCTTTGAATCATTTCATTCGTCTGATCGTAAAAAGCACCAACGGCTTTCCGGATGTCATTTCCATAAAAATCACGCAAGCCATTGTCGTAGATCTGGCTGTCGGGGCCGTCGGTAAACCAGAGATTTTCTTCAGCATCTTTTCCCACAAGATGCACTGATCCAATCACATAATCAAGCTTTGCCAATTCTTTCAGTTGTCCAAAATCCTCAGACATGCCCGGAACATAGTCCATTTCAATTGACAAAAAAATATCGATCTGGTCTTTGAATTCTTCTTGCAAACCCCTGATTTCAGAAACGTAATTCTGAAGCTGTTCTCTTTTGAGCGAAAAAGGGTTGTCGAAAGGCAAGGGAGAATGATCAGAAAATCCGATGGCAGTCATTCCCTGACGAAGGGCCTCTTCCACATAATCCAAAGGTTTGTTTCTGCCGTCAGAATAAAGCGTGTGCATGTGATAGTTGATTCCGGTCATTGTGCAGTAAAATTTATCTGACAAAAATAGTTAAAAGATAAGGCGGGGAAGTCTTCATTGATGTGTTTGAAAAAGACGAAAACATCAATTCAAATAAATTGAAACAAAATGCCCTGAATGTTGTTTAATTTTGTGTCAAACCAAATTAATCAAATCAAAAAATGTGCTGTTACTTCAATCAAAACATTTGAAAGAGAACAGACATTTTCAAACAAAATATCTATGAAAACAAAACCTGCACTGACGAAATTTGAGATTCATCCTTTGCTGAAAGAACGCTGGAGTCCAAGGGCCTTTTCAGATCAGATGATTGAAACAGAGAAGCTTCAACGCATGTTTGAGGCTGCGCGCTGGGCGCCTTCCTCCTCCAACGAACAACCCTGGAGCTTCATCGTCGGACGAAAAGGCGATTCCGTTTATGCCAATATTTTTTCCACCCTTGTCGAATTCAATCAACTTTGGGCTGCATCAGCGCCTGTACTTATTTTAGCCATCGCCCGAAAATCAAGTATAAAAAACCCTGAAAAAGAAAATCACTCAGCACGCTACGATCTTGGTCAGGCCATCGCTTACCTGACTTTTCAGGCCGCTGCTGACGGGCTTTTTGTACATCAGATGGGCGGATTTGATCTGAAAAAAGCAGCGGAATTGTTTAATGTGCCGGAAAATCATCTCGTGGTTACAGTTACCGCTGTCGGTTATATCGGAGATCCGGAAATCCTTCATCCAAACCTTAAACCGATGGAATATGCTGAAAGATTGCGAAAGCCATTGACAGAGCAGGTTTTTGGAACAAAATTCGGCGAAAGCATTGACTTTGTGGAATAATCCGTTGTTTCTGCTTGTTTTCCTGATGCATCAAAAAGTCGTTTGCTTACCTTTGCAATTGATTTTAGCATAATTTGATACAAATGAAACCACTGATATATATTTCTTTGATGCTGATTTTACTTGCATCTTGCAATGGCGCTACTCAAAAACAAGCAAAGAAAGAGCAATCTGTAACAGAAAAAAAAACTTTTCAGGTTCCTGTCTTTTCAGCTGATTCCGCCTACAATTTTGTGGCAGCGCAACTGGCTTTCGGGCCACGTGTTCCGGGCTCCGCAGCCCATGCTGCCTGCGCAA
>JAGXRB010000271.1 GCA_018336075.1 Bacteroidota bacterium | reverse complement strand
AAATGTCTGGATAGGAACACTTTCCGGAGGAGCTTATGTTTTTGACAGCGAAATGAACCTTATTAAAAGGCTGCTCGAAGGCGAATCTGTTACCGGCTTCCTTCAGGATCATGAAGGTGGCATTTGGCTCACCTCACTTAACAATGGAATTTACTATTTTCCTGAAATCAATCAACGCATTTATTCGAAGAATTCGGGATTGCCTGACGAAACACTCACAGGCATGGTCATTGACAAGCATGGAACTATATGGTTCACGAGCAAGAATAATACTTTAGGCAGAATCACAAAGGATGAGATTAAATTGTTTTCACTGAAGCTGCCCGGTGAAATATTTATCCAGAAGCTTATGCCCGATATGCTCAAGGAACGACTTTTGATTGCAACAAACCAGAAACTACATTATTTCGACTACAAAACGGAGAAATCAGGAACTTTGAATGCCATGAAAAACATTCCCGATAGTTTTAATATGATAGGTATTAAAACAATGGTTCAGGACAAAATCAATGGTGAGATTTTTTATGGGCATTTTTCCGGGATTTCTAATCTTTTACCCAATGGATCTTCAACCATTAACACTTATTTCAGCAACACTTTTTTGGAAAGAGTAGAAAGTATTGCCATCGGAAAAGATACATCACTCTGGGTTGGAACATCTACCGGGCTTTATCAATATGCTGATAAAAAGTTTAATAATATGGGCGACCGCTTCCCTATGCTGGCTGACCGAATTACTGCATTGGCTTTTGAAAACGACAGCCTGTGGATCGGCACACGTGGAAATGGACTTTTATTGTTGCACAACGACAGCTTGGTGCAGATTACCAGTAATGATGGACTGGTGAGTAATTCTATAAGTTCGATCCTCATCACAGCACAAGCTGTTTTGGCAGGCACCAATAAAGGGCTTTCTGTAATAAAAAGAAACCAAGACCAAAAAATTTCTGTAATGCGCAATCTGACTTCAAGTTCAGGTTTGAACGGAAATGAAGTTATAGCCATTGCACAATTTGAAGATGAAATCTACGTGGCCACATCAATAGGGATAAGTGTTTTCGATGATCTCTACAAGGAAAAAAACATCAAAATGCCTGTCCATTATACCTCAGTAACAATCGAAAATAAAAAGACTGATATTTCGAAACTCATTAAAATTCCATTTAAGGAACAAAACCTGGCAATAGACTATTTCGCAATCTCGTATGTGAAACAAGGAAGACACACCTACCGCCACCGGCTTATTGGGCTTGAAAATGAATGGATCATCAATCAGAAAACTACGGCCCAATACCCATATCTGCCACCAGGGGAATACACTTTTGAATTAGAAGTTATGAACCCTGATGGAAGCTGGAATCCCGTTAAAGATCGCTTAAGTTTTCTGGTAATGAAGCCAGCATGGCAACAATGGTGGTTTCTAACTTTGGCAATGCTTTCATCACTTTTACTAATAATCGTTGCATTCCGTCTTGGATATCAAATTATCAGCAAGCGAAAACAGATGCACGCCGACGTCAATAAATACCGACAGGAAGCGCTTTCCAATCAAATGAATCCACATTTTATTTTCAATGCACTAAACACGGTGCAGCGTTATATCCTCGAAAATGACAAGTTGGCATCAAGCAAATACCTGACAAAATTTGCTAAACTCATGCGAACGATGCTCAACAATGCGCAAAAACAGCAAATCAGCCTTTCTCAAGAAATGGAAGCCTTGAACCTTTACCTTGATCTCGAAGCAGCACGTTTTAAAGACCGCTTTGATTATAGCATCGATTGCGACAAAATGATCGATCCAGAAGCAGTTAAGATTCCTGTTTTTTTGATACAGCCCCTGGTTGAAAACGCCATCTGGCACGGTTTGATGAACAGTTCGCGCCACGGTAAACTTGAAATCAGATTTATGCGGAAGGATGATGATTTACTTTGTGAAATAAGCGATAATGGTATAGGCAGAGAATTAGCCGCAAAGTTAAACTCAGACAGTGAAAAAAAATCTTTAGGAATATCGATCATTCAAAAAAGATTATCTTTGATGAACTTAAACAACAAGCACAAAACATGCCTTACATACGAAGATCTGAAGGATTCAGAAAACAATCCTGAAGGAACGAAGGCAGTAATTTGTTTTCCTGCAAATTTTACAAAATGATACCTATATGAAACCATTGAAAGTAGCAATTATTGATGATGAACCGGATGCCATTGCAACGATTGAGCTCATAATAAATGAATTTTGCAAGGGAGTTGACATTGTTGCCAAAGCCAATATGATAGATCATGGATATGACAGAATCCGTGAAACAGAACCAGATCTTGTTTTTCTTGATATAGATATGCCACGTGGAAGCGGTTTTGACTTGCTTGAACGTTTTCCAATAAGAAAATTTGATGTTATTTTCATTACGGCCTATTCAAAATACGAGAAGCGTGCTGCTCAATATGGCGCATTTGATTATCTGAACAAACCAATCGACATCGAACATTTTATTAAAGTTGTTGACCGCTTCAGAATTCATTTGGAAGAAAACGGACACAGTTCCTACCGGCTGATGCTTTGATGCAGCTATAGAAGCAATAAAAAACGGAGCCCTTTTTCAAGAACTCCGTTTTTTTTATAATTCAGCATCAAAGTGCTTATTGCTCTATTCTTCTTCCTTGAGTTTTTCTTCGTACTCTTTAAGAAGTTTTGTCTGAACGTCAGTTGGAACTTGTGAATACTCAGCGAAACTCATTGAGTATGTACCTCTTCCTGAAGTGATTGCGCTTAATGAAGTGCTGTAGCGATCCATTTCGGACAATGGCACCTTTGCGCGGATAATCTGATATTTACCGTCCGAATCCATTCCCATGATCAGCGCGCGACGGCCTTGAAGGTCGGTCATCACAGCACCCATCATATCTTCCGGCATCCGCACTGCTACATCATAGATAGGCTCCATAATTTTTGGGCCTGCATTTTTAAATGCATCAATGAAAGCATGGCGACCAGCAAGTTTAAATGAAATTTCATTTGAGTCAACAGGGTGCATTTTACCATCATAAACGTAAACGATGATATCGCGGGCATAGGAACCAGTCAGCGGACCTTCTTCAAGACGTTCCATAATTCCTTTTAGAATAGCTGGCATGAAACGGGCGTCAATGGAACCACCAACGATACAGTTACAGAAAATAAGTTTACCACCCCAGTTGAGCTTATGCTCTTCTTTTCCTCTTACAGGGAAATCGGTTGGGTCTTTATAGCCTTCTGTAAAAGGCTGAATCATCATATGTACCTCACCAAACTGTCCTGAACCGCCGGATTGTTTTTTATGGCGGTAGTCAGCTCTTGCAGCCTTGGTAATTGTTTCGCGGTATGGAATTTTAGGTGAGTAAAATTCAACATCGAGCTTGTGTACATTATCTAAAAACCACTTTATGGTATTCATGTGATATTCGCCCTGACAGTTGATGATCAGCTGACGCAATTCGCGCGACAAGCCGGCTACAATTGTTGGATCGATACGGTGCATATCCTGCAGCACGCTGCCAAGTTTTTCGTCATCGGTTGAACTCACTGCTTTGACGGCAATAGTGAAAATCGGATTAGGATAAACGATGGGTTCAAATGGCGCATCAGCGAACTTAGGATCTAATAAACTGTCGTTGGCCCTAACATCCTTGAGCTTGATTGTGACAACGATATCACCTGCAATAACCCTGTCTAGTTTCTCCCTGTTTTTACCATTCACGGCAAACAACTGAGATACGCGCTCTTTATTTCCTGTGCGCGGGTTAATGAGATCCTGACCTTCGTAAATTTCGCCGCCAAAAACCTTGATAAGCGAAATCTCACCAAGATGCTGTTCGTTTGAAAGCTTAAAGATGAACAGTCCTGCAGGTTCAGTTGATTTGCAGTGAAACTCTTTGCCGGCAGTGGTTTTACGTGGTGACACTTCATTTGGCGCCGGGCATGTGTAAACAATAAAATCCATCAGACGAACAACGCCAATACCATGTTTAGATGCGCCACAGAAAACAGGGAACACACCTCTTGAGACCATCCCCATTTTGATTCCAAAACGGATTTCATCTAAAGACAATGTATCATTTTCGAAATACTTTTCCATGAGGGATTCATCCCCTTCGGCAGCATTTTCGATCAGCTTTCGGTGCAATTCCTCTGCTTTATCCATTTCCTCTTCAGGAATATCGAGCACTTCAGGTGCCCCGCCACCTTGTTTGAATTTCAGCATTTTCATCAGCATAAGGTCGATAATACTATCGAATCCTTCACCTGTCCTGACAGGGTATTGAGCCAAAGTAACTTTATCGCTGAAATAATCCTTTAACTGCCTTATAGCTTCATCGAAGTTGGCATTGTGATGATCCAGTTGGTTGATAAAAAACACAACGGGTTTTTCACTTTTTTCAGCCTGACGCCAGGCGTTTTCGGTTGTAGCTTCTACACCCGACTGTCCGTTTACGGTAAAGATGGCTGTGTCGGCCACGTTTACAGAAGAAAGGATATCGCCGGAGAAATCGCTGAACCCCGGTGCGTCAAGGATATTGATTTTTTTACCTTCATGCAGCGTATGCAAAAGGGTTGTCTGTACTGAAATTTGACGTTCTGTTTCTATCGGACGATAGTCGGAAACCGTATTCTTGTCATCTACAGTGCCTTTACGATTGATCATCTTGCCCTCGAAGAGCATATTTTCAGCCAAAGTCGTCTTGCCGGATTTTGCGGCTCCGATCAGGGCTACATTTCTAATCTCATCTGTCTGGAAAACCTTCATACTATGTATCTGTTAAATTAACACTTAAGCCAAATAATAAGGGGGCAAATTTAAGAAAATAGGCCAAATAAAAAAAACTTGGCTCTTATTTAAAATCAAGCTGAATAAGGAAGTGAAAAGATGCTTCGTATTACACTGGAATCAATGATCGCAGCTGCACTCTGGTTAAAGTTTTTGTTGCATTCCTGCTTTGCTAGATGGTTTGCATTTCGTCCTTTATTGCACGCCAACGCTGCTGATCCATCTTGGGGCCAATCAATTCTATAACCCTGCCTGCAAGCAATGCGCCCACCTTGCCTGCTCTTTCAAGAGTGTAACCATTTGAAAGGGCATAAAGAAATCCGGCTGCAAACAAATCGCCAGCGCCTGTTGTATCTACTGAATTAACTTTTATTGTTCCAACAGTTACTTTCGTTTCGCCTTGTTTGATCAGAGATCCTTTTGAACCAACTTTAACGACTGCCATCCAACATCTCTCTGCCAGCATATCAAGAGCCTCTTCAGGTTCAGCGCCTGTGAAAGCTTTCGACTCTTCTTCATTGGCAAAAACGATATCAATGTAATTATCCAGCACCCTTTCGAGCAATGCCTTGTTGGCTTCCACAACATTGTAACTGGCCAGATCAAGCACAATCTTCAGGCCTGCCTCTTTGGCCAGCTGAAGCGCACGAAGAAGGAGTTCCTCATTCTGAACAAGATACCCTTCAACATAAAGCATATCATATCCTTCAAAAAGCGGCTTGTCGAGATGGCTGGCCGAGAGTTCAACCGCAGCACCGAGGTAGGTGGCAAAAGTGCGCTCGCCATCAGGGGTGATCATCGCGTTGGCTATACCTGTGGGGGTTTCACTTCTGAACAATACAGGCTTGATGCCCGCAGAAACCATATCATTGTAAAAAAAGTCGCCTGTTTCGTCCTGCCCTACATGTCCGATAAAGGCGGTCTCAATGCCCATTTGTGCAAGGCCATGAATAGTGTTGGATGCTGAGCCACCTGAGGCGCGGCTTCTTTTGAAGTGGGCTGTTGCAGCAGAAACTTTTTCTGAAGTGTCTGCATCAACCAGCTGCATGCTTCCTTTTGGCAATTTGAGACTTTCGAGCACCAGCTCATTTTCGACTTGTGTCAACACGTCGACCAGCGCATTTCCTATACCTAATATTTTTATCATCGGGGAATATTTTCGACAAAAATAGCGAAAATATTCCCCGGTGCTTTAATTTGAATCGAAGCTGCGTTTACATCAAAACCATCTTGCGGACAAACTGCTTATCGCCTCTGCGAATGGTTACCATATAAATGCCCTTTGGCAGATACGAAAGATTGATACGACAAACAGAAGAACCATCGGAACAATCCTCGAAGGAGCCTGAAAAGACCTCCACACCACGTCCGTCGTATACACTCACAAACAGTTCTCCTTCGGCACCATTGTGTTTGATTGCGAATTCACCTCTGCTTGGGTTAGGCATCAGGACGAGTTGTTCATTGTTTTCGATTTCATCTATACTGATGTAACAATCATTTCTGATGGTAAGATTCACTGTACCCATCACCGAACATTCCTGAACAGTGCCAATCACAGTGATTGTTCTTGTTGTTCCAGGGAAGTATGCTGTTCCCTTGATAGTTGTGGTTCGGGTAGTATCACCGGTTGACCAGTAATACTTTTGGAAGCCCGGCCCGGCATCGAAAGTAATCTGTTCGTGCGGACAAATAGCAACATCAGCTCCTAAATTAATAGTGCCACTAACACCAACAACTGACGTAGTAAGAGTGTCAGAGCCAATACAGCCATTTGCAGCGATATAAGTGTAGATTACCATATGTGTTCCGGTACCTGCAACCAGCGGTCTGAACTGTCCGCCAACAACACCAGGACCATTAAAGATTCCGCCGACAGGCAATCCTGTAAGCACAGAAGGAGTGTCATTCAGGCAATACAATGGCAGTAAGCCGGAAAGCGTCACAACTGGTGTAGGTTTGATGACCACCTGAATAGATGCGAGCGTTGTGCAACCTTGTTCGTTGAGTCCGATAACTGAATATGTTGTTGTGGCATTAGGAACAACGGTTATGGTTGGGCCTGTTTGTCCTGTTGACCACACAAAAGAATTTGCTCCGGAAGCAGTGAGAACAATTGGTGTGCCTCCACAGACAGAATCTGCAGATGCCTCAACTATGACTATCGGAGCCGGCAACACAGTTACCAGCACACTGTCGGTGCTTGTACAGGCAAAGTTAGTGGCATCTGTTATTGTTGCAAAATACTTCCTTGTGCTATTGGGCGCTACCTGAAGGGTGTAACCGGCGCCGATAATGTTTCCATTGATGTCTTTCCAGACACAGGACTGTCCGCCGGTAACTTTAAGTGCTATGGTCTGTCCTGCACATATGGTGGTATCGTTGCTGATGGTCATCAAAGGCCTTGGCTGAACTGTAATAAATAAACTATCAGTTGAAGAACAACCATCCTCAGTAACAACTTCGCCGGTGAACCAGCCACTTTCATTGAATGCATAGGTGTAATATTTGATGATATCTGTTCCCATTGGGACTGTTACAGTTTTATTCCAGACAACATAATCAACATCAAGGCCTGAAGATTCGGCGAGGGAGAAAGTGATACTGCTGCCCTCACACACTGTAGGCGAACCTTGAAATATTTGCAGTGATGCAACAGGTTGTGGATACACAATTAACATTAAACTGTCGGTAACAGCACAGTTATCAATACTTATTGCCGTGGCACTGTAATAGTAAGTTCCGGGCGCTGGGGGAACGACAATACGGTTAAGATTTATTGAACCGTCCCACCACTCAAATGCCGTTGCATTCGTTGTGGAAGCCTGCAGAACAACTGAAGCTCCCAGACAAATTTCTGTTTCGGATGCTGTTAGTATCAATCCCGGTGCTATGAGCGGTGTCAAAGTGATCTCGTCACTTGCAGCACAACCGTTTTGCGTATTCATTTCAAGACGGATTACTGCTGTTCCGGCCATTATGTGGGTAAATACAGAAGTGTTTACCCCAACAAGTTCGCCGTCAAGATACCATGCATAGGTGAAAGATTCCCCTTCAGGGCCTGTTAAGTCCAGTATTACACCCGGACAGACAAATCTATCTCCTCCGAGATCAATTTGTGGTGTTTCCCATACGCTAATTAAAACTTCATCTGTTTGTGTGCATCCATATTCATTGGTGACCATTAACACAACCGTGACATCCTCTTCGGCTGTGAAAGTAATCTCAGCTTCGGTTCCGACAAGCACATCGTTCATGTACCATGCGTAGGTGAAATTATCCTCAGGTGGAGTTTGGATGATGACTGTTTCTCCCTGACAGAATGAAGTGCCAAAAGGTGTAATAATGCTTACTTTAGGAAGGCTATGCACGGTTATATAGGCAGTATCGCGTGAAATACAACCAATCGAATTGATGCCCTCAGCCCAATACATATAGGTTGAGTCAGCAAACTGAGGTGTGAATGTTCTGTTCAGTTGACCACCTGCAAGACCATCCCACCATGAGAAGGCAAGAATGTTTACTGGATTTATCGAAAGTGTAAAAGATTCTCCGATGCAAATATCAAGGCTGTCGGGCGACAGCAAGATCCCCGGTGCAGTGTGCATAAACACCTGAATTGAATCAGAACCAATACATCCGTTGGCATCTGTTACATCAAGCCTGACCATAGAATTGCCGTAAACAGTGAAGTTTAAAGCGCTTCCATTGCCATTGCCTGCAGGCAGATTGTTAACATACCACTGGTACTGATAGCCTGCAACAACAGGGCCGAGTACCGTTGCCTGTGTACCATAGCAGAAAGTGTTGCTGCCTGGTATACTGACTTCAATAACCGGATGACTGTTTACTGTTACAAAAGCAGTGTCGCGGGATTTACAACCAATGGCATTGATCGCTTCAGCCCAATATACATAAGTAGAATCACCAAATGTTGGTGTGAAGCTTCTTGTATTCAGATTTGTTCCAAGACCATCCCACCAGATAAAAGAGCTGCCGTTTGTGGTCAGACTTATCTGAACAGTTTCGCCAAGACATATAGCTGTTTCGGCTGGTGTAAGATTGATGACAGGCGAAGCCAATGTGGTAATGATGATTTCATCTGAATCAGAGCATCCAACATCAGTACCGACATAGAGCCTTAATGTAAGATTTTGAGTGACGATGAAGCTATAAACAGAATCAGTACTCACCAATACATTGTTGACATACCACTCATAATAAAACTCGCCATCTACCGGAGCGGTAAATGTTAAGGGGTAACCTATACAGATTTGTCGGTCTCCTCCAAGGTCAACCTCGGGAGCATCGAACACATTGATTGAAATTGTATCTGAATCCTGACAGCCGTTTTCGTCTGTTACCAAAAGTGTGATTTCAACAGAAACTTCCGTTAAGAAGCTGAATACTGAATCAGTCCCTGAAAGCACTCCGTCTACAAACCAGTTATACACTAATCCGGTGGGTATGGAAGCCTCAAGCAAAATCGCTTCGTTCTGGCAGTAGCGGTTTCCACCAAATGGCTCAACAATATAAACATCAGGATTTGGATGAACTGTTATGAATGCTGTGTCGCGACTGATACAACCAAAACTGTTGACACCTTCAACCCAATAGATAAATGAGCCCGCCGTATTGGCAGCAAAGGTCCTTTGCTTCAGGTTTCCGGCAAGTCCGTCGAACCATGAGTATGAATTCACATGCTGATCGTTGAGCGTTAAGGTGAATGAACCTCCTAGACAGACTTCAAGACTATCGGGACTCAACAGTATACCAGGAAGATTTCTGACATTGACGGCAATCTGATTGGTATTTACACAACCATTGATGTTGGTAACCCTTAGTTTCACTACAACATCCTTTGTAACAACAAAGCTAAATACAAATGAATTTGTTCCCACAGGAACTTCATCTATGAACCATTGATAGGAATGTCCGGCAAGTTGTGGGCCCTGCACTATAGCAGTTGCATTGAAACAAATGATGTTTGATCCTCCAACAATTGCAAGTGGCACCTCTGGCAATGGATTTACTGTAACCAAAACAGTATCACGCGAAGTACAGCCGATGCCATTGATGGCTTGAGCCCAGTATGCGATTGTGGTATCTCCGGCAAGTGGTGTAACAGCTCTCTGCGTGAGATTGCCTCCAAGGCCGTCCCACCATATAAATGAGGTAGCATTTTGTGTACTCAAAGTCAGGGTAACAGATTCGCCAAGACAAATAGCTTCATCACTGGCAGTAACATTTATCGTTGGAATGGCAAGCGGTGTTACCGTTATCTCATCAGAGGCAACGCAATCACCTGCAGTTACTACAAGTCTGACAGTGGTAATCTGCGTCACAACAAATGCATAAGTATTGGTGACATTTCCAATTAACTGGTTGTTGACAAACCATTGATAGGTGTAGTTAGGGTTTGCCGGGCCGGAAAGTTCAAGCAAATAATTGGTGCAAATCTGTCGGTCACCGCCCAAATCAACTTCGGGTGCATCTTCTACGTTGATGGTCACAATATCGGTATCAAAACAGCCATTGGCATCAGTTGCAACCAAAGTTACATCAACACTTGCAACACCGACAAAAGTATAGACTGCTGTGGTTGCTTTTACAACTCCACCCACAATCCATTCAAATGTTAATCCTGCAGTCTGTGAAGCGGAAAGCACAATTGTTTCGCCCTCACAGAAAGTATCATTGCCACCGGGCAACACAATTTCCACATCAGGATTTGGATGTACAGTGATATAAGCTGTATCACGACTTACACAGCCAAAGGCATTAACACCTTCGACCCAGTAAATAAAGTTCCCGGTTAAATTGGCTTCAAAAGTCCTTTGCTTCAGGTTGCCGGCAAGTCCGTCGAACCATGAGTATGAATTCACATTCTGGTCGTTGAGTGTTAATGTGAATGAACCATTCAGGCAAACCTCCAAACTGTCAGGACTCAATAGAATTCCAGGTAGATTGCGCGACTGAATGGCTGTCTGATTGACATTAACACAACCATTGGCATCGGTAACTTCTAATTTAACTACAACATCTTTTGTTACAACAAAACTATGCTGGAAGGAATTTGTTCCAACCGAAACATTATCTATGAACCATTGATAAGAATATCCGGCAAGCTGTGGACCCTGTACTGTGGCAGTTGCATTAAAACAAATGATGTTTGACCCTCCGACAACCGTCAGTGGAACTGCAGGCAACGGATTTACTCTTACCAAAACGGTATCGCGGGAAGTACAGCCTATGCCGTTGATGGCTTGAGCCCAATATGCGATTGTCGTGTCGGCCTGCAAAGGTACTACCGAACGCGTAGTTAGATTACCACCAAGGCCATCCCACCAAATGAAAGAAGTTGCAGAAGTTGTGCTTACCTGAAGGTTCACCGCATCACCCAGACAAATCTCAGAATTGTTTGCCGTCAGATTAATTCCGGGAACAACAAGCGGAGTAACTGTTATCTGATCGGCACTCGTACAATTGCCAACTGTAGCTTCAAGTCTGACTGTAACAGGCTGTGTTACGATGAAGGCATACTGATAAGTAGTATTGGCTATTTGCACATTGTTTACAAACCATTTGTAGGTATATCCGGCTACGTTGGGACCAGCCAGTTCAAGCAAATAATTGGTGCAAATCTGTCGGTTGCCACCCAAATTAACTTCAGGAGCGTCTTCTACTGTAATAACAATTTGGTCTGTTTTCACGCAACCAAACTGATTCTTAACGGTGAGAACAACCGTTCTTGTTTGCAAAGCAGCAAATGTGTATGAAGCACCTGCAGCAACAGAGTCGCCATTAATACTCCATTTATATTGATGATTTGGTAATACTGAAGTGGTTAGTGTTACTGTCTGACCTTCACATACTATAGTCTGAGCAGGATTGTTGATCTGTGCAACAGGAGCTGGATTAACAGAAATATAAAGTGTATCACGGGTAATACAACCTGTCGGGTTAATAGCTTCAGCCCAAACAAGGGTATCAGTAGTTGGTATAAAACCTCTCGTCAAAACATTGCCTTGCAGGCCATCACCCCAAGCATAATAAACAGGGGGGGGAGTTGATGATGACAAAGTGATAAAAGTTTGTTCACCAGGACACAATTCAGTATTCGTTGGTGTCATAATCAAAGTTGGTGACACAATTGGTGTGACAAGGGTGGAATCGCTATTGAAACAACCGGTGATTGTATTTGTGGCCTGTACTTTGACTTCAACAGCTGAAACACCGGTAAGGGTATCTGAAAAAGTATGGCTGGTAGCTCCAACTTGAAGTTGATCATTCACAAACCATTTATAGGTGAAATTGGGATTTTGAGTCGCTGTGAAAGATTTTGGAGCGTTTGTACAGGCAAATTGACCTCCGACAGCAACAATATCAACTATTGGTTTTGCTATAACATCAACTGTAACAGTTGCAGTATTAACACAACCAAAAAAGTTAGTCGCTTCCGCTGAAAACACTTGAACACCTATTTCGGGATATATTGTAATTGGAGTATAATTCAGCTCAAAGTCTGGATTAATCCATTGCCAGGTAGTGCCCGAAATCCCTGTCAATGTTAGCGTTACGGGATCACCTTCACAAATCTGTGCATCGCTGGCAGTAATTTGAATAACCGGAAGTAGGTTGGCAATAACAGTTTGACTATTTTCAACAATACAGTCACCCAGTTTAACCTCAACGCGCACTGTTTTTGTTTGATTGAGTTTAAATGCGTAATTATTGGCATTCACCCCCTGACCAGTCTTTACCTGAACGTTATCAACAAACCAGGTGTAAAGGTAAGCTAAGTTGTAAACAGTAGTCATTTTGATAGAATCACCTACACAAGCTGAAGAGCTGCCCTGGGTAAAGGATAGATTTACAGATGGTGTTGGTAACACGTTCATAACGATAGGAGTCGAAGTAGCAGGATCCCCTGAAGAACACGTTTCGCTTGATGACAGCACAACCCATACCTGATCATTATTAGCAGGGGCATAAGAGAAAGTGTTGGTGCTTGATCCTACCGTGCCTCCGTTGACTTTCCAGGTGAAGCCAGGTGTTGTTCCTGGATTTTGTGTATTTGCGGTAAAGGTGACTGCAGTTCCTGCACAAACCGTTGTATTATTGGATTGAATACTAACGCTAACAGGAAGCTTCGCATTAACGACAAAAGAAAGTGGAGTCGCAGTAACGGTTGTAGATGTGACGCATGCCAGACTGGAAGTAACCTGAACTGTTATTGTGTGTGTACCGACAGGTGGAATAAATGAATAAACAGGGTTATTTGGCCCAGTATTTACTCCATCCAATTTCCATTGAAATGCTGGAGTTGCGCCGCCGTTAGTGACTAATGCTGAAAAAGCCATGGGCTCGCCTTCACAAACTGCAGTATTTGTGGCAAAAACATTGACAGACGGAACCACTAACGGATTCACTATCATCGTAATAACATCTGAAGTTACGTTCTGATTTACAACGCAGGTTTCGTTTGATGTCATTGCAACCGAAATCTGTTGTCCGTTTGTAGGAGTGTAAGAAAAGGTGTTGGAAACTGTTAAAGGACCAATATTAGCTCCCCCAACTTTCCATTGGTACATGGGTGCACTACCACCATTGTATGGAGTAGCAGTAAAAGTAACACTTTGCCCATCACATATATTGTTGGCCGAAACCGCTAAACCGACTCCAACAACCAATTGTGTTGTAACGGTCATCTGAAGTGCATTTGAAGTGGCCGGATTACCAGATGGACAAGCTTCACTGGATGTTAATACGACTGTGATTATATCATTGTTGACAGGGTTGTATGTGTAGCTATTACTATTGCTTCCAACATTAAGGTTATTTACTTTCCATTGAAAATTAGGTGATAATCCTCCTTTTACTGGATGTGCAGTAAAAGTTACCGGTGTATTCTGGCAAATCTGCAGATCCGGATCACTCGAGGTAATAGTAACGCTGACCGGTGTAATCGGATCGACTGTCATTGTAATTAAAGGTGAAGTAACCGTTGAAGAAGTTACACAACTTAGGCTCGAAGTCATATGAACGACAATTTCATCCTCATCTAAAGGAGTATAGGTGAACTGAAACCCAGGACTTGCAACGGAAACATCATTTACAAACCACTGATAAACTGGCGAAACACCTCCATTAACCGGAATAGCTGTATAAAGCACTTCAACATTTGCACAAACTTCGGTGGCAGAGGAGATGGAGACTGAAGTGGGAAGAATCGGATTCACTGTCATCGAAATAGTATTTGAATTTGCTGTGCCGCCGCTGCATGCGCTGGATAAAACAGTCGCTCTTACCTGATCATTATTGGCAGGGGTATAGGTGAATGTTGAAGTAGTATGACCTGTCTGTACAACATTGTTTACATACCATGTATAAATGGGGTTGTTACCGGCATTTGTAGGAGTAGCAGTATAGCTGACAGCACTGCCTACACAGACATTATTGTTTCCGACAATTGAAAGTGTAGGAATAATAGAACTTACAACATTCATTGTGATCGTATTGGAAGTAACCGGAAGGGCGCAAGGGAGAGAAGAAGTCATTTCTACCAAAACGACATCATTATTGTTTGGCGTATAAGAAAAGGTACTGAGATTTGGCCCAATATTATTTCCATTTACTTTCCACGTGTAAGTAGCAGTCCCTCCATTTATTGGCACTGCAGTAAATGTGACATTGGTTCCTATACAAACTGTGGTTTCATTGGAGGTAATAGTTACGGAGGTTGAAGGTGTTGGTGTAACATTAACTGTATATTGCGCAGTTAATGCTTGTGGGTTACAAACATTATTGCTTGTAACTGTCATTGTCAAAATAACTGTATTTCCAGCATCTCCTGAGGCAGCAGTATATGTTGGTGTAAGGGTTGTAGTATTTGATAGTGAACCTACTCCATTATGTGTCCACAAAATAGTGCCATTTGAAAAAGTTGCTCCACTCACAGTAGCTGCGCTGTTTACACATATCGTTGCAGTCCCACCGGCTGAGGCTGTTGGAAGCGGATTGATAATAACAGTAAAAGTTGCTGTTGCAGTTGCCGGACTACAAGCATTATTGCTTGTAACAGTCATTGTTAAAATAACTGTATTTCCGGAATCTCCAGAAACTGGATTGTAAGTTGGTGTCAGGGTTGAGGCATTAGATAAAGAACCTAATCCATTGTGTGCCCATGAAATAGTGCCGTTTGACGAACTTGCTCCACTAACTGTAGCTGCGCTGTTTACACATATCGTTGCAGTCCCACCAGCTGAGGCTGTTGGAAGCGGATTGACATTAACAGTATATGTTGCTGTTGCTGTTGCCGGGTTACAGGCATTGTTACTTGTAACTGTCATGGTTAAAACGACCGTATTTCCAGCATCTCCTGAAGCAGCAGTATATGTTGGTGTAAGGGTTGTAGTATTTGATAGTGAACCTACTCCATTATGTGTCCACAAAA
>JAGXRB010000270.1 GCA_018336075.1 Bacteroidota bacterium | reverse complement strand
GAGTTATGTGTACGGCCGGGATGGTTTTCCGCTTCCTGCCAAAACCACAATCCAGGTGCTTCAAAATTTTTACAGTACAAGCATTGTAAACGAACTTGTGTTTCCGCGGTATCATATTTTTGGCGCCGATTTGGCTGGAAGTATCGGTAGTGTTGGCGTTTGGTCAGAAGCAGCTTTGTTTTTGCCTAAGGAAGAGTTTAAGCAAACAACTTTTTTTATATACGATCCTCGCCTTGACCCGCATGTTTATGACACAATCCTGATGGAAAAGAAACCTTTTCTAAAGTTTGTGCTTGGTGCCGATTACACTTTCAAAGATGGAAGCTATATAAATGTTCAATATCTGCATGGGTTTGTGCATGAAAGAGGACATGGACAACTCAACGATTATTTATTGTTTGGCTGGGAGAAGCGCTTTTCATCCGATAAATGGTTGATTCGTCCGATCGCGGGTGGCATTGCGACAACCGAATTTAAGGATTTCTCCAAAAATTATGGCTTGATTTATTCGCCTGAAATAACTTATAAAGGCATAGACAATCTTGAGATTGTTATTGGCGCGTATATTTTTGAAGGAAACGGAGGAAATCTTTTCAATGGATTGAAGGATTTCAACATGATTGCCGGTAAAATGAAGTACAGCTTTTAATCTACATTTTGGTTGTCGCGGGGGATGTCAGAAGCTTTATTTTTCAATTTCCTCTTTTACTTCTGTCAAGGCGTTGACAATTGGCGAGTAATTGCATAAGTGCCTTCGTCTGAACAGGTTTATAAAGCACTTCATCCATTCCGTGGGTAAGATATTCAGTGCGGCTTTGTTGAAGCGCATCGGCTGTAAGTGCAATGATATAGGGCTGTCGGTTTGAATTGAACCTTTCGCGGATGAGCTTTGTGGCTTTGATTCCATCTAAAACTGGCATCTGTATATCCATCAAAACTACGTCATACAATCGGCGTTCAAGCGACTCCAAAGCCTCTTTTCCGTTTTCAACCATTTTCACATGATAGCCATAGCGATTGAGCACACTCATGATAATACGCTGATTGATAGCATTGTCTTCTGCAACCAAAATGTCGAGCGGGTGGTATTCACCCATCCGTTCGTCAAGCTGAATATGCCTTTCGATAGTATTCAGATTATTGGCTTTGCCTTCGATTACAGCTTCGGCAACATCCCAGAATTCAGCCGGATCAATGGGTTTTAGCATGATCACGGTATCTTTGCGGATTACAACCATTTTCTCGTTGGCTTTTTCTCTCTCTTTGATCAAAATATGAGGGATATCGCGCTTTTCTCTTACAGAATCGATCAGTTTAAGGTCGATTTTTAATCCAGGGTGCAGATGTGTTATCAACAAGTCAAAGTTATTTAACTGATCACCAAAAACAGGATATTCGAGATTCATTTTGACGATCTCAAGCGACATTCCGGTATATTTACAATAATCTGTCAGCAGCTCATCCAGCAAGGAATCATAGGTTATAAAAACAGCTTTTTTATTTTCCAGAATTTGCTTTTTTGGTTCTGGCAAAGATTCTTCAAGAGGTCTGAAAGGCAATCGAATGGTAAAGGTGGAGCCTTCACCCATAACAGAAACAACATCAATTTTGCCATTCATTCGCTTTGCCAGTTGCTCGCAAATAGCCAGACCCAAACCAATACCTTTTTTTTGAACGTTTTCGTATTCCGAGGCTTGCACATAAGGTTTGAAAAGATGAGGTAACAAGTCACTTCTGATACCTGGTCCGGTATCAGAAACAGAAATATTTATTTCTTCTTTCGATTCAAATACACTTTTTCTTACAAAAAGTTTCACATAGCCGTGGGGAGTAAATTTAATCGCATTGTCGAGCAGATTCATAACAATTTGTCGCAGACGAAGGTCGTCACCCATAACCATAAGAGGCATTTCGGGTTCAATATGATAGATAAGTTCCAGTCGTTTTTCAAGTGCAAATTGCAGCACACTTGAAATGCTTTCGCGCATGCTTTCGTGCAAAAGAAATGGCTTGTCATGAATACGGATGGTGCCGGCTTCAATTTTTGAGAAGTCGAGCAGGTCATTAAAAAGTGCAACCAGGAGCGTTCCGCTTTCATGAATTGTTTGCGTGTAATAGCGTTGTTTGCTGTTCAGATCAGTATCATAAAGCATTTCAGTCATGCCAATAACGGCATTCATGGGTGTCCTGATTTCGTGGCTCATTCTGGCAAGTAAACGATTGCTGTATTCCTTTGCTTCACGAATTTCCTCCGAGGCATTTATAAAATGCTCATATTGTTTAATACGTTTAACATTGAAAATGAGTGTTTTGTATAGGTTATCCTTATTTATATCATCAATTATAAAATAATCCCAGGCGGGATTGTTTAAGCTTTCCATTGCATTGGTTTCGTATTTCTGCCCACAATAAATGATTAGCGGAAGTGTTGGAAACCGCTTGGCAATTGGATTGATATAATCGAGGTTCCAGCCTTCCGGCGAAACAGGATTTGTACACATCACATCAAATTTCTTTTCAGAAAGTATTTGAATTATTTCACCTTGATCTGAAATATGCAGCCATTTTAATTCAGGGTCGAAACCTTCACGACAATGCATTCTGAACAGATCAACATCTGTCTTTTCATGTGATACAACAAGTATTTTCATACAGTATTTTTTCTCAGATTTATTGCTGCAAGATACAAATTTATTGAGTTCAGCTGATTTTTGGTTTATTCAGAATACTTTTAAATATTCATGGCTTATAGTATCATTATTAATCAGGTAAAATCAACATAGTGCCATTTTTTTTTCTCTTTTTTGAGCTGAGACCTTTTTAAAAGAAATCTCATGTTGCTGCTCAATACTTAGTGGCGATTGTTTAATTTAGCCCGTTAAAGAATGTGCAGCCATGCCCGAAATTATTGATGAAAAGCAAGTGTTTACGTTGAAAGAAGTTGTGTTGAGCATTCAGCGGACATTAGAAAACCGTTATAAAACGGCATTTTGGGTGAAAGCAGAAATGAATAAACTAAACTTCTACAAACAGTCAGGTCATTGCTATCCTGATCTGTTGCACAAAGAGGATGGCAAAGTAGTGGCCCAGATGAGGGCTCTTTTATGGGGAACAGATTTTAAAAACATTGGTCATCGCTTTGAGGATTCTACTGGCGAAAAACTCAGAGATGGAATCAATATTCTGTTTTTAGGAAAGCTGACTTTTGATCCCAATTATGGGCTCACAATAAGAATTCTGGACATTGATCCTTCTTTTACTTTAGGCGAGCTGGAGCGTGAAAAGCAGGAAGCAATCAAACGGCTGATGGAGGAAGGCATATTTATCAAAAACAAACAATTGCAGTTGCCTCTTTTACCCAAGCGGATTGCTGTAATTTCTGTTGAATCAAGCAAGGGTTATGCCGATTTTGTAAAGTTGACCCAAAACAGGATGAATGACTTTGTGATTGAACAAATGCTTTTTCCCTCTTTGCTGCAAGGCGAAAAGGCTGTTGAACAAATGCTCAAACAACTTGGTCGCATAAAAAAAGTATCAGAACAGTTCGATGCTGTTGCCATTATCCGCGGTGGAGGAGGCGAGGTGGGACTTGCTTCTTTCAACGATATCCGGCTGGCGCGTGCAATTGCACTATTTCCAATTCCTGTCTTTACCGGTATTGGTCACGCCACAAATCAAACAGTTTGTGAAATGGTCTCGCATACCAATGCCATTACACCGAGTGAGCTTGCTGATAAGCTGCTTGGATATTTTGAAAGTTTTATAAACAGATTGCAAAATGCTGCCAAAACAATAAATCTGGCCAACAGGATTTTGAACACAGAAAATCAGCAGCTTTCACATTATCGATTCAGGATGATCAATCAGGTGAAATCATTGCTGACTGCGCAAAAAGCGAACCATACCTTGCTGGCTAAAACTTTGCAAAACACTGCTTTTTCAAGTTTAAATAAGCATGCTTTATCTTTGGAAAACTTAAAAAGCACAAATCAAAGCAGTACACTAAAGCTTTTGGCCCAGGCCCTGAATGAGTTACATAAATCTGAAGTGAAATTGCAGAGTAATTCAATGCAGTTCTTGCTAAAATGCAGCAATAACATTGAGTTAAACGAAAAATCCATTGCCCTTCTGCATCCGGCAAATGTGCTCAAAAGAGGCTATTCCATCACATTTTTAAATGGAAAGGCTGTGCGAAGCAGCGCTGTATTGAAACATGGAGAACAGGTAACCACAATTTTAAATGAAGGAAGCTTTATCAGTGTGGTTGAATCAACGAACGAAAACAAAAAAGAATAAAATATGATTGAGAAAACTTCTTATACTGAGGCCTTTGAAGAGCTTCAACTGATTGTTGAAGAAATGGAAACAGGCGAAATTTCCGTGGATGTGTTGTCAGAAAAAGTAAAACGGGCAGCTGTACTGATCCAGATTTGCAAACATAAGCTCAAGGCCACTGAACTTGATGTGAAGAAAATTCTTCAGGAACTTGATTCAGGAGACGAGAAAAGCGAAAAAGATTAATGGGTTTTTTAATTATCCTTTAAAGCATGGAATGTTTTCGCCTTCTGTACTGATTAATTCATGCACAGCGCTCACTGCCAGGCATGAATGTACAGGCAATATCCCAATCATATCACCGGGTCTGAAATGTTGAATTAAATTTGAAGGCAATTGCACAATGCCATGCTCCTGAGAAAGCGATGACAGCCAGGCACCTGCAATGGGCTTTGACCATCCCTTTTCAGTGAATTCAACAACATATCCGTATAGTTCAAAACCATTGTCGGCAATGATGCGCTCTTTTGAAAAGTGAATTGCACCACCATAAATAACAATTTGGTTGCGTTCCGGATGAACAGCCACCACAGGACATGCCATCGCCACAGCAATATCTTTTAGGTCGCAAGATCCGATGTGGTATTGCATTACATCATAAAACACAAAATTTCCGGGACGCCATTCATCGAAACCAGACAGCTCAGGCAACATCGAACAACTTGGGGAGTCTCCCCAGCTTAAGATAAGTGAAGGATCATTCAGTTTTTCCCTGATTGCAAAAAGCTTTTTTTGCGAACTCGCAGCTATTTCCTCAATTTCCTGAATTCCTTTTGCTTTGTATGTGTGTCCGGCATGGGTAAGAAATCCGGCGAGCTTAAGTTTCTGCTTTGACTTTATTTGCTCAGCAAGTGTAATGATCGCTTCGATATTATCAATCGCAATGCCCGTTCTTGCTGCACCGGCATCCACCTTTATATATACATCTGAAACATGGTCAAGTCCGGTTTCAAGTGTATTCACCACTTCGATGGATTCAACAAGCAGATTTATTTTTGAAGATAACGCAAGGTGGTTGATTGCTGGCAGCTCCCTCAGATTTACAGGGAAAGCAATTGTAATATCTTTCCAGCCGTGAAGAGCAAAATACTGAGCCATTGAAACAGATGATACCGTGATTTTTTCTATTCCAAATGAACGAAACCATTGTCCGACTACACCTGATTGATGTGTTTTGAAATGGGGTCGAAATATCGCCCCGGCTGCTGCTGTTTTTTTCAGCATTCGGCTGATATTGTTCAAAGTTGTGGCTTTATCAACCATCAGAGTAGGCTTTGTGATTTTCTCCATCATAAGCAAGCGATCGTTTTTCAGTTAATACAATTATGGTATAAACAAAGATAGTTTGATTTGTCTTCCTGCCTGAATTATTTGATTAGTTTTGCCGCCTCAAATTTAATTGTGACATTTTTAAACAATAATTAGCTCTGATTAGCATGCTGAAAGTAGCACTATATCAAGCGGTAAAAATATGTTAAAAAGAAAAGAAATAGAAGGCTATCAATACTTTCGTCTGGATAACGGCATCAAACTTATTCACAGACAAAACAGTGCTCCTGTTTCACATCTGGCATTGATGGTAAACACAGGTTCGCGTGATGAAGATCTGAGTGAAAATGGTGTTGCACATCTGATAGAACATATGATTTTTAAAGGAACAAACAAGCGGAAAGCCTTTCATGTGATAAGTTTTCTGGAAAATGTTGGTTGTGACCTGAATGCCTACACAACAAAGGAAGAAACCTGTATTCATGGCACTTTTCTGAAAGCCTATTACGACAGGGCACTTGAGCTTTTTGCTGATATCGCGTTCAATTCGGTTTTTCCTGCCAAAGAGCTGGAGAAGGAAAAAGAAGTCATTCTCGATGAAATCAACTCTTATAAAGATTCCCCTTCGGAAGAGATTTTTGATGAATACGAGAACATGCTTTTCAGCGGACACCCAATTGGCCGTAACATTCTCGGAACCACTGATACAGTAAAGAGTTTCAACAGAAACCATATACTTCGCTTTATCAAAAAAAATTATAAGACAAGCGAAATCGTTATCGCTTCAGTTGGAAATATTGATTTTGAAAAACTTAAGAAACATGTTTCGAGGCATTTTGGATTGATTCCTGCAAGCGATAATACCAATCACAGACAGCCATTTGATTTCTATTTACCGCGCACTCAAAAGGAAGAAAGAGACAATTACCTGAGTCATTGCCTGATAGGAAATATTGCCTATCAATATGATCACCCAAAAAAACACAGTCTTGTTTTACTAAACAATGTTTTGGGTGGGCCAGGCCTGAATTCCAGACTTAATCTTAATATCCGCGAAAAATATGGCTTTGCCTACAATATCGACTCACAATATACTTCATACACCGACACAGGTTGGTTCGGAGTCTATCTTGGAACAGATCCGGAATCTGTAACAAAAGCCGAAAGTCTGGTTAAAAAAGAATTGAAAAAGCTATGTAACGACCGTTTAGGAACACTTCAGCTTGCCCGTGCAAAACAGCAACTTATTGTGCAACTGGCTATCAGTATTGAATCCGGACTCTCAGAAACACTTTCTATTGCACGTGCACATTTACAGAAAGACCATGTCGACAGCATGGAAGATATTATCCGGTCAATAAGAAATATAGATAGTTCAGATCTGCTTGAGGTGGCCAATGAAGTCTTTGAGCCTCGTCAGTTAAGTACACTTATCTTTGCAGGAAATAAATCATAGAATGCCAGTTACAAACATGAAAATATTACCAATAAAGCATTTTTCTGCCCTTAAGACTGCAATTTTGAGCAGCCTGATTTTCTTTGTTCTTTTATTGAATTCCACCTACATACAAGGTCAGACCGGCGTAGAAGCCATTAATTCAAAAATTCAAAACAGTAGTCAAGTCGAAACTGATGGCATAAAACCTGAAGCAAAAACTGAACCAAATACATTGCCATTTACGCTTCAACTAACGCATATTAAACAATTTATGCAAAGCACACAGTTGGTTTTTAAACTTACCAACCATGATGCCGACATGCTGAACCATTTCTGGATTTATGTTTCTTTGCTCGACCAAAGCAAAGGATTCCTGTATCGCGAACAACCGGTTTTATTTACCGGCATCAGAAAAGGTGGCAGCCAATCCATTGAATTGCTGTGCGAAAGTATTGGTGTTGATGAAGTAGGCTATATCATTTTGAAGCCTGAATTGCTTGAAATTGACAGACAGGAAATTCCTTTTGAAACAAAGAAAGTCGAATTGGTGCAGCCCGGCGAAAGCAATGCAAAAATGGTTTTCAACACTTTATTCAAATGAGTCAAAAACTTGAGAAGTACCTTGAGTTGCATACAACCCCTCCAACAAAAGTGTTGAAGGAATTGTACAGACAGACACATCTGAAAACGGTATATCCGCGCATGATTTCAGGGCATGTGCAGGGAAGATTTCTTGGGTTGATTAGTCAAATGATAAATCCGGAAAGGATTTTGGAGGTAGGTACTTTTACAGGTTACTCAGCAATTGAGCTTGCAGGAGGATTAAAAAACGGTGGTAAACTTATCACCATCGAAGCCAACGAAGAGTTTGAATCGCTCATTCTTGATTTTGTAAAAAAAGCAGGATTTGAGAAACAGATTGAACTTGTTATCGGAGATGCTAAAACTATCATTCCTGCGCTTGACGGAACCTTCGACTTAATTTTTCTTGATGCTGACAAGGCTGGATATCCGGGATACTATCCGATGCTGAAAGAAAAACTGAGATCCGGAGGGTTTCTGATTGCAGACAATGTTTTGTGGGGTATGAAAGTGCTTGCTGAAGAATCGACAGATCAGGAAACACTCGCAATCATTGCATTTAACAAACTTATAGCAGATGATAAAGACGTTGAACAGGTAATCCTTCCGATGCGTGATGGATTAATGATTGTTAGAAAGTTAGTTTAGCACTAAAAATTAGCATTTTAAGATAATTTTACAACAATCAGACAAGGATATTCAATGAAAACTTATATTTGTGGGTTCAAATGAGCCGGACACGGTTAGAAAGGAATTATTATGAGTAGAATTAAGGTTCACGACAAAGAATTTGAAATTTATATCCCACAGGATCAAATTGAAAGGGCAATTAAAAAGGTTGCCGATAACATTAACCGCGACTTTGCAGGAAAAAATCCGCTTTTCCTGATTGTCCTTAACGGAGCTTTCATGTTTGCAGCTGAGCTGTTTAAAAATGTTGAGATTGAATGTGAAATCTCGTTCGTTAAACTTTCATCCTATAGTGGAACTGCCTCTACTTCAGTGGTAAGAGAGCTAATTGGACTCGACCATTCCATTGCCGGAAGAAATATAGTGTTGGTGGAAGATATTATAGATTCAGGACTAACGATGTTGTTTACCATCGAAAAGCTGAAAAAATTGCAGGCCAATGAAGTGAAAATTGCAACAATGCTTTTTAAGCCAAAAGCCTTTCAGTATAGCTTTCCAATTGATTATGTCGGGCTGGAAATACCCAATGATTTCATTATTGGCTATGGACTCGATTATAACGAACATGCACGCAATCTACCTGATATTTACAAAATCGTTTCCTGATACTAAAACACAAACCAAATTTTTATCATGCTGAATATTGCCCTTTTTGGTCCTCCGGGTGCTGGTAAAGGCACCCAGTCAAAACTTTTGCTTGAAAAGTACAACCTTACATATATTTCTACAGGTGACATCCTGCGGGAGGAAATTGTTAAGCAAACGGCTCTTGGCAAAGAAGCCAAAGAAATTATTGACAAAGGTGGCCTTGTTCCTGACGAAATTATCGTACAGATTATTGAGAAAAAGGTGACAATGAATCTTGATTCCCGCGGAATTCTATTCGATGGATTTCCCAGAACAGTTGTTCAGGCTTATATTCTTGAAGGGCTGCTGCTTAAGCTAAATAGTAGCCTTACCTGCATGCTAAGTCTGGAAGTGCCAAAAGATCTACTTGTTGCCAGAATGCTTGAAAGGGCAAAAGTAGGTGGGCGTGCTGACGATAACCTGGAGGTTATTGAAGTGAGGATGCAGGAGTATGAGAATAAAACTAAACCTGTAATTGATTTTTACAAAGCCAAAGGAAATTATTACCCTATTCAGGGTGTAGGCGAAGTTGAGGATATTTTTGAGCAGCTTTGCAAAACCATTGAAAGTACAATCAGTCATGACTATTTCAATGTTGTTCTGCTTGGCAAACCCGGATCTGGAAAAGGTACACAAGGAGAGATTCTTGCCAAGAATAATAATTTGGTATACATTTCTACTGGCAAGCTTTTGCGGAAAGAAATTACTGCAGGAACAGAACTGGGCATGATTGCCAAACCATATATGGAGCGTGGAGAAATCGTTCCGGATGAGATTGCTATTAAGCTTATCGAAAGACAGATTGAAAGAAATCCATCTGCTTCCGGATTCATTTTTAAAGGATTCCCGCGTACAATTGTTCAGGCTTATATTCTCGATGGTTTACTCCGGAGGATAAACTCAAAAGTAAGCCTTATGCTAAATATCAGACTTTCAACACTTGACGCTATCAAACGACTGAACGACAGAAGTAAAACAGAGCGGAAACGTGTTTATGATTCCTCGACAGAGATGATTTTAAATCGTTTGGATGAGTACGAAAAGAAGACCAAGCCAGTAATTGAGTATTACAAAAAGCAGAGTGTATTTTTCGATAGCGATGGCTCCGGAACAGAAGATGATGTGAATGCCCGCTTGCAGGAAGCCATAAAAAAAGGCGTCAGACAAGTGCGAAACGCTGATTAACAAACAGTTTTCGTTCATTTTCTCTCATATTAATCATCTTTTTCTTTGTGTCCTATACGTATGGGACAGAATGAGATAATGGTTTCAGAATCAACAAGAACAATCCTCTGTAAATCAAAATAGGATTTACCTCAAATCAATTATTGTCTGCTTATTGTGATGCTTTCGCTATCTTTGCCGTAATTTTTAATACCTATGGCAAGTTCAAATTTTGTTGATTACGTAAAGATTTTCTGTCGCTCTGGTCGTGGTGGAGCCGGTTCAGCCCATTTCAGACGTGAAAAGTTTATTCCTAAAGGTGGTCCTGATGGCGGAGATGGCGGCAGGGGCGGTCATATCATTTTAAGAGGAAACAAACAAATGTGGACTTTGCTTCATTTGCGTTATACCAAGCACCTTCATGCCGATAACGGAGTATTTGGCGGTAAACAACAAAGTACAGGCGCAAGCGGAAAAGATGTTATCATAGATGTGCCCCTCGGAACAGTAGCACGTGATGTTGATACAGGAGAGCAGATTGCAGAAATTACTGAAGATGGTCAAACACATATTCTTTTAAAAGGTGGCAGAGGTGGTTTAGGTAATGTTCACTTCAAAACAGCTACAAATCAAGCACCACGCTATGCCCAGCCTGGCGAAGACAGCGTTGAAACATGGGTTATTATCGAACTAAAGATTCTGGCCGATGTAGGTTTGGTTGGCTTTCCCAATGCAGGAAAGTCCACTTTGCTTTCGGTTGTTTCTGCAGCAAAACCTGAAATTGGTGATTATCCCTTCACAACCCTTACGCCAAACCTTGGTATCGTTAGCTATTACGATTCTAAATCTTTCATAATGGCCGATATTCCTGGAATTATCGAAGGAGCGTCGGAAGGAAAGGGCTTGGGTTTAAGATTCCTTAGGCATATCGAACGCAACTCATTGCTTTTGTTTATGATTCCAGCTGATAGTGACGACATAGCAAAAGATTTTGATGTTTTAATCGGTGAGCTCGAAGCCTACAACCCGGAATTGCTTGATAAAAGCAGAATTTTAGCCATCAGTAAAAGCGATATGCTTGATGACGAGCTCAAAGCAGGAATTCGTAAAAGTGTGCCAAATCTACCTTATGTCTTTATCAGCTCTTTAACAGGAGAAGGAATAAAAGAACTTAAAGACCTGATATGGCTGCACCTCAATCCAGTCGAAGATGCACAAACGACTGAATAAAGATTTTTAATCCAACACAAAGTTAAATGCTCAAACTATGAAAAAACTGATTATTCTTGTCGTTTTTCTCTTTGTTGGCAACATTTTTGCCCTGGCTCAAAGCGATTCACTTTCATTTAATCTGAATGAAAGCAGAAGCAAGCATATACGCCATCTGCTTGATTATCGTTTCAAAGGTGGGGCAGGTGCTTTTGAACGGGCATTCTTTGCAACAGTTGATTATACCACTGAGGCACGAAAAAACTGTATCGTAGGAACCGTAATTGTTTCTTTTACTGTTGATTGCAATAATGTGTTAGGCGATTTCAGGATGAGAAACCCATTGCATGTGGGCCTTAACGAAAAACTTCAGGAGTTTTATAAATCCACTGAAGGACAATGGAATCAATGCAATGACGATAAATATACACGTTTCGAGATTCCGATTCTGTTTACCATCAAAGGTACTGAAACTGATGCAAAAGGATATCTTGTTGTTGAGGCTGAATCGCCTGGTTTTACCTGCAAAAGTGATGCTTATTTCATGCAGCAATTTGAGAAATTCAAAAGCAAAGGAAAAACCAAAAGGGCTTTGGAATCTCTCGATATGCTTATTCGGCGTGACCCATACAACCAAAAGTATTACGATCTGAAAAGGGAGCTTTTAAGCACCGGCAATTAACGGTTTTATGATAGAATGGCTACTGCAGCTCGACAGAGCACTTTTCCTTTTTCTCAATGGAATTCATCATCCTTTTGTTGATCCTGTAATGATATTTATTTCCGGAAAGTTCACATGGATTCCGTTTTATGCTGTGCTGATATTTATAATCATCAAAAAATTTCAGTGGGAAGCCGTCAGGATATTACTTTTTGTAGCTATATTGATAAGTCTTTCGGATCAAATTTCAGTACAAGCCTTCAAGCTTGTTTTTCAACGGCTGCGCCCTTGCCATGAAACAGATCTGCAGCCATTGATTCATTTAGCGAAAGGTAGTTGTGGCGGTAGTTTTGGCTTCGTTTCATCCCATGCAACAAACAGTTTTGCTCTGGCAACCTTTTTGTTTTTTCTCTTTAAACCCTTCTTTCGCAATGCAGCCCTGGTATTTTTCAGCTGGGCAGGCATAGTGAGTTATAGTCGCATTTACCTTGGTGTGCATTATCCGGGCGACATTATTGCAGGCGGACTATTAGGAATTTTGATTGGTTTTGTGGTTTGGAAACTCTTTCTCTTCTCCAGAGATGTTTTGTGCAGAAGCAATTGCTGAAAAAATCAGAAAAAATTTATATTAACAGGCGTATTGCGCTCAAGGCCGCAAAGTGAAGCAGCTTTGCCCTGGTTCATCGCAATTTCAAGCATTCCATGTGTGCCAAAAATAGCAAGCAAGTCAGCTACGCCTACATCCATATAGCCTTCCTGAATTTTCTGCAAGCGGTATCCGGCAAAGTATATTTCAAAGTTTCTGCCCCGCCTTTCCTGCTTGAAAAGATTGTACGGAATATTGGTGATTGCATTTTCGTATGCATCAATATGAATGACCATGCCCTTAATGGCGTTTTCAACAATGGTAGGTTTGAAAAGCAAACGTTTGGTAAGCCCTTCGCGCGCCTCACCAAGATTTTTGATCGGAGTGCCTCTTACGATTTCGACGGCAGCTTTAACAAAGCGGTCACGTGTGCTGAAAGTGAAAAAGTCGCTGTCCTGAGGGATGTCAATTTCGGCCATTTCTTCCGGGTCTTCCCCAAATATCATTGAAAAAATGCCGTTATCGGTACCAATAAAATAGTGGCCTTTGTATTGCATGGCCACATGAGGATGCTCGATTGACTCTTCCGTATTGATGGCAACAATATGAATTGTTCCAACAGGGAAATTGTGATAGCAATTTCTGATCGTAAATGCAGCTCCTTCAAGATCAAACTGCTTGATATGATGGGAGATATCAATAATTGTGGTGCCGGGCAAATGTGATAAGATGGTGCCTTTTACAGCAGCCAGATAATAATCTGAGGTTCCCCAATCGCTTGTTAGTGTTATAATTGCCATGCAAAAATTAATGTGTAACCATCACATTTATAAATATTTGAATATTCAACCACTCAGGTTGGTAACTTTTTGCAAATATACTCATTCATAGAATAGACCACGAGTGAATGAAATAAGTTTTTTTGATCATGAAAAAAAAGCTGAATTTGTTTGAATAGCCTTTAATACTGAAAGGATAATTGTGTTTCAGCAATCAAATTTCAGATATTATTTTCCAATCTTTTAATCAGCTTTTCGCAGAGAGCAATCAAACAATTTTTTTCACTTTAAAGCTTTCGGGCTATGTAAGCAAAGAAATAAATACTTTTGCCGAATAATTCCATTGCATTTTTTGAATTTAAAAAGCTTATGAGCGAACAAATAATACAAGTTGAAAATGTAAGTCCTATTGATCTTTTTGGTGCCAGCGACGCCCATCTGGAGCACATTAAACTTATTTTTCCAAAGTTGAAAATTATCGCAAGAGGTAACTTTATAAAAGTTATTGGCGATGCCGAAGAACTCGATTTTTTTGTAAACCGCTTCGAATTGGTGATGTTGCATCTGGAGCGTTTTGGCAAGATCAATGAAAAGTTGATTGATCAGATTATGATTGGCGAAGGCGATGAAGAGTCGGTGCGTGTGCTTGATAATAAGGAAGTGCTTGTTCACGGTCGCGGTGGGTTGCAGGTGAAAGCGATTACGGCCAATCAAAAACGCATGGTTTCAAAAATTGCAACCAACGATCTCATTTTTGCCATTGGCCCTGCCGGAACAGGTAAAACTTATACGGCTGTTGCACTTGCTGTCCGTGCCCTAAAGAACAGAGAAGTGAAACGAATCATCCTTACCAGACCTGCTGTTGAGGCCGGGGAAAATCTCGGCTTTCTTCCGGGAGACATGAAAGAAAAGTTAGATCCATATATGCAGCCCCTTTATGATGCTTTGCGTGATATGCTTCCAACACAAAAACTGCTTAGCTATCTTGAAGACGGCACGATTGAAGTTGCACCGCTGGCTTTCATGCGTGGACGAACGCTCGACAATGCTTTTGCCATCCTGGATGAGGCACAGAATTCGACAAGAAGCCAGATAAAAATGTTTCTCACACGCATGGGGAAATCCTCAAAGTTTATTGTCAATGGCGATATCACACAAATCGATTTGCCTTACAGGCAACCTTCGGGTTTGATTCACGCAATGGATGTTCTGAAAGATGTTCCGGGCATTGAATTCATTATGCTTGATGATAAGGATGTGGTTCGGCATAAACTTGTAACACGCATCATCAAAGCGTATCAGCGATATGATGACGATTATCAAAACGGCAAACCCAATCAGAACAACGGAGTGAAGCCGCCTACAGCATCAATTGAAACAACGATAGATTTACCCACACAGGAACCACCAATATTATGATCCCAAAAGCACTTGAAAGCACAAGTTTTTCTTTGCCAATGCAAAAGAATCTTTACAAAGGTAAAGTAAGAGACGTCTATAATATTGATGACCGTTTGCTGGTGATGGTAGCAACAGATCGTATTTCTGCATTTGATGTTGTACTGCCGCGCGGTATTCCTTATAAAGGACAGGTGCTTAATCAGATCGCATCAAGATTTCTCGATGCTACTGCCGATATTGTTCCAAACTGGAAAATAGCAAGCCCTGACCCGATGGTAACTGTTGGCCGTCTTTGTAAACCTTTTGCAGTGGAGATGGTGATTAGGGGTTTTCTGACGGGTAGTTCATGGAGAAACTACAAAGACGGTTCAAGAGAAATCTGTGGAGTAAAACTTTCTGAAGGCTTGCGTGAGCACCAGCGTTTTGCAGAACCAATCATCACGCCATCAACCAAAGCCTCTGAAGGCCACGACGAAGATATTGCGCCTTCTGAAATCATTCGCAAAGGGCTTATGAGCGAAAGTGATTATACCATTGTTGAGCAATACACACGTAAACTTTTTGAGAGAGGAAGCGAGATTGCAGCAAAGCAAGGGCTCATTCTAGTCGATACAAAATATGAATTCGGCAGGGGAGAGGATGGCACAATTTATCTGATTGATGAGATCCACACACCAGATTCGTCGCGCTATTTCATCGCTGATACTTATGAAGCTTGTTTTGCAAAAGGCGAAAATCAAAAGCAGCTTTCAAAGGAATTTGTACGTGAATGGCTCATGGCGAATGGTTTTCAAGGACATTCGGGTCAAAAGGTTCCTGAAATGACAGATGATTATGTGATGAGTGTTTCGGACCGCTATATTGAACTTTACGAAAAAGTTACCGGTGAAATATTTGAAAGGGCTGATAATGAACAATCTTTGAAAAGAATTGAATCAAATATCCTTGCTTTTTTGTCTGAATATGGTTTTTGACAAACTTTAAGTAAGTAAAAAAAACAGGCTTTTTCAACATTCAGAAAAAGCCTGTTTTTATTAATTTTTATTTTTTCGGATAAATGAACCTGTCGCCGGTATCATCGATAATCGCTTTCTTAAATCCATCCGGATAACCCGGGAAACGTGGCGGCTGCGGATAGCCCCATGGGTTTCTGAGTAATTTTCCATCTTTCTCTTGTTTCACATTTCCATCAAGGAACTTAACTAGTAAATATTCTCCAAGTTCTTTCCAGCGTTTAACGGTCAAATCACCCATACTTGCAGAGTAATCTGTAAGAAAAGTACGTGCCAGAGCAGGATCGGTTTCATAGAGTTTAAGCGCTGCGGCATCGACAGCAGGGGTGTAGTCGCGGAATTTATTCTCGAGTTCACTTTGCACTTTCACAAGATCAGGCATTACGCGATCGTAGAAAAGGTAATTGAAATGTGCCACGCGGTTGAAAACCCAAAATGCTGCATCATCGGTGTAGGTCAGAATATCACCATAACCTTCAGACCATGAGCGTGGAACACTGTTGATTCCGCAATAAAAAGGAACATAAACAGATGAACCTGCATCATCGACACCAAACCAAATGATGCCTCCAATTGGATCGGGCAGCCAGTTACGCATCTGTGCAACATAGGAAAAACCTGTTTGCTGTGTTACCGTAACCCTTTCATGAAAATACTCTTTTCCTTCGTAATCCCATGTAAGCGGGCGCCACCTGTAAGGTAAACCATGTGGGCCGGCACCGGCATCTTTCGACATATCAAGTTCGGTTCCCTGTAAATAATCACGTTTGAAAGCAATCAGATCTTGTGGACTTAATTTGCGTGAAGGCTTGATAAACAGCGGCATCCGGTTTGAGTTATTGAATCCTGTTGCATAATCCCAGTATTGATCCATATCATCGCTAACATGGTTGAACATACTCCAAACCCTTAATTCGCAAAAACGGGCAGCACCAAAATCGAGTGGTGCATACACATCACTGAAACTGAATTCATTGTCACTTTCACTGAAATATCCTTTTGCTCTGGCAAATGAAATCACATCGCTTGAATAAATGACACGAACATCTTCGCCTTGAAGATTTTCCCAATCTTTTTCTGTAATAGAAGTTTTCCCATTGGCTAAAGGAAATCCTGTGATACGGGCATGGTTGGCGTGTGCCGAAATGTAGCCGTCAGGAATGCGAATGGCAACCCAGACAGCACCTTTATTTGAATTGAATTGTTTTTTTGTTTTGCGATCAGTTTTCAAATCTGTGCCTTTGCCGATGATTTCCATGATCCATACTTCATTGGGATCGCCGATTGAAAAGGATTCTCCGGAGCTGGCATAACCATGTTCAGCGACAAGTTCAGCGATTACTTTGATGGCTTCACGTGCAGTTTTGGCTCTTTGCAAGGAAAGAAACATCAGATAGGCATAATCCATAACACCTGTTGAATCAACCAGTTCAGGCCTTCCGCCAAAAGTTGATTCTCCGATGGCAACCTGATGTTCATTGATAAAACCAACCGTTTGGTAGGTGTATGGAACCTGTGGAATTTGTCCCAAAGGCTGGGCTGTACTGCGATCATAAATAGTTACCATACTGCCTTCAGGCCAATGCCTGGCCGGACTAAAATACAATTCGCCATAGCGGATGTGAGAATCGGCAGCATACGTGAGCATGGTTGAGCCGTCGATGGATGCACCTTTGCTTACAATGTAATTGGTGCAGGCATTCGAGATTCCAGGATTAAAAAGGATTGCAAAAGTTGCAAAAATGAGAAACAAAAGCTTTTTCATCATCATAAATTATTAGTGTAAAAAAATACCGCTTTGATGGGGAGCGGCTCGCAAAGATATATAAATCCGGATATTTTGTGCATTCAGAGCGACTAATCGTTAGTTTTTTATTTATTATTCGTACTTTTTTATTAACCGTATTTTTTTAATTTCTTAAATGTGAATAAAACAAAAGAGTCATACGTTTGTCTGTTTGAAGCGTATCTTTGCAGTCTAAAACATAGATGGAAAAATGGACAATGATCTGATAGCAGTTGTGGTTTTGGGTTTGTTGGCTGGCGGAGGCATCCTGTTCAGGCGATGGTATTTGCGGCAGCCCCGGACGTATAAAGTTTCTGAGCAGGTTTCTGGCGTCAGGAAGCTGACTATAACGGAACACAATCCTAGATTTGAAACGGCCACAATTGAAGTGGGTTTATATGATAAGGTGTCATTAACAAAAGAAATCCAAACATCGATTGAATTTATTGATAAAAAAAATGAATTTGTCCGGTTCAGCCTTGATGATCTGGGAATCGATGAAGTCCAATTAAAACTATCTGATGACAATAAAAACTTCTCATGCACATTTGAGAAGAGAGATTTAATGCGTGGTATACGCACAAAAGGGATTTCCTTTAACCGATTCAGATTTGTTTTAATGACTGATTCATTGCCGTTTTTAAAGTCGCATGTTTTTGCTTTTTCAACAAAATACATGCTTTTCAGACCTGATTCGGGAAGGTACAATTAAACAGCATTTGTAAATGGAGGATGTGAAACAAACAATTTTTTTATTAAAAAATATTCAGCTGCACGAAGGTAGTATATCATAATAGACAGCCAGTTTTAAATACCATATAATCAGATGTAAAATGTTTAAAATTAACGAAGTATCGACAACAAACAAATTGCTTCTGGCAATTACCATTCCTCTTTCATTTTACATATTAAGGGTGCTTGGATTTATTTTTGCACCATTGATGTTTGCCTTTATTCTGACCTTGCTTTTTATGCCAACAATGCGGTGGTTGCTTAAAAGAAAGATTCACAGAATTGCAGCTATAGTGTTGGTTATGATTGTTATTTCACTAGGGGTTTTTCTTTCGGTTATACTGGTTCAGCAAGTCAGTAAAGAGATCATTGATGGAAAGGAAGTGTTGTATCAAAAGTTGGACGCCAAAGTCGGAAAAACAATTGCTCCTTATGCAGAAATATTGGGGATTGAAACAAATACTTACCCAAGTGCTATCAAAAGTATTCTTTTCAGTAATCAGGTAACCGAGAAAATTTATGGTAATTTCGGACAGACTTTTACCATGGTTCAGCGAACATTGACTTTTATTCTTCTAACAATATTTTTTCTGGTCTTGCTTTTGGCGGGGTCGCTTAATCTGGAGAAAATGATGGGACAAACCTTGTTTACGAGCAAAATGCGCTCGGTGAAAACTTATATGTCTATCGAGCACAACATCGTCAAATTCCTAAAGGTAAAGGTTTTTGTAAGTATTTTGACTGGCCTTGCATTTGGGTTGGTTTGCTGGTTTTTTGGAATTAGTTTCCCGCTATTCTGGGGATTATTTGCCTTCGCGTTAAATTTTGTTCAGATGATAGGATCTGTTGTGGTTACCATTTTGGCTACGCTTTTTGCCTTCATTGAAATAGAGCAGCCGGGAACAATCTTGTTACTTGGATTGATTTTTACATCAATTCAGTTGTTGTTTGGCTCTGTTATGGAACCTATTTTGATGGGTAAATCGTTTTCAATTAACATTATAGCAGTACTTATTATGTTGATGTTCTGGGGTTATATGTGGGGTGTTCCCGGATTGATCTTGTCAATACCAATGACAGTTTTACTCAAAACCTTGTTAGAGCAATTTGATGGGACAAAGGTTTTTGCAAAGCTGATGTCATAGCGTGATTTCTAGTTTCAGGCTAAGTTACAGTTGGCAACTTGCTTTCATAAGACAGGTACTCTTTCTCTGAAACGATGCTTTTTAATCTGATGACACACTCGTAAATATCATTAAATGAATTATATAAGGGTGCAATTCCAAGTCTTATGTTGTCAGGTGTTCTGAAATCAGGAATGATTACTTTGGAACCGTTTTTTGGTTCAATCATGGCCTGACTGATACGAAAACCTTCAGGATGTTTCAAGGTAATATGTGATCCACGCTGTTCAGGGTTTTGTGGAGAAGCCAATGAAAAACCAAGCGGTTGAAGGAATTCTTCTGTCATTTCCTGCAGAAGTGTGCTTTGTGCAATACTTTTCATTCGCAGATTTTCGATGCCTGCTTCAAGCAGTAAATCCAGTCCGGGCTCAAGTGCAGCCAACGAAAGTATTCCCGGGGTTCCGGCTGCAAACTGCCAGACTGAGGTTTCCGGCTGATAATTCAGGTCGAAAGTGAATGGTTTTTGGTGGCCAAACCACCCCCAGATCGGACTTGATAAGCTTTCCTGCAAATCTTTTCTTATGTACAGAAATGCAGGAGAACCTGGCCCGCCGTTCAAATATTTATAGGTGCAGCCAACAGCCATATCAGCATTGCTTTCGTTCAAATTTACTGGCACGGCACCAGAGGCATGACTTAAATCCCATAATACAAGTGCGTTATGCTTATGAGCCAGCCTGTTTATTTCTTTCATATCGTACATGAAGGCACTTTTGAAAACCACCATGCTTAGCGTAAGGAGTGCAGTTTGGTCGTTTAAAGCAGAAGCAACTTTTTCCTGATTCATCAAAATGCCATCATCACTTTCAAGAATTTCAAGATGGTGATCTTTATAGGAATTGGCAATTAAACCCTGAAGGAGATAGAGATCCG
>JAGXRB010000269.1 GCA_018336075.1 Bacteroidota bacterium | reverse complement strand
AAACACCCGCAACTGGCTGCGCTCCTGCATGGGCTTCAGCGCTGTGGCGTTCTCATTTGGACAAGTACTTTGTGTAAAACTCAGCATCCCCTGATCGGTCATTATGCCCCGCCAGCATTGGCCATTGGGCGACTTCATGATGATGCCGCTCTGTATGTCTTCGAGGTAGATGTCGCCCTGCCGGAAAACAAAATGCCTGTCCTCCAAAGTCTCAAAGTTCAGGTTGCCTTCGTCGGTAGCACTGATGCGGTGGTTTTGTCCCATTCGGATGTTGATGTCCTGATTAGGAGCACCAGACTCAATCAACAGCGAAGCTTCCTCATTTGCATCAGCTTTTATATGCAACTTTGCCTGTGGTTCGGTGACATTGCCGATGCCCACGCGGCCGGATTGCTTGCCGCTTTCAGTCCTGCTGACAAACAGGGTGGGATAGGCACTGTTGAAGCCGATCATGAGGGTTCCTTGTAAATTATTTGTTAAAAATGATCCGACATTTCCTTGCCCTAAAACAAACCCTCCATTATTTGCATGAAGGTTATGTCCTAAAGCCATCGAAAAATTAAATTCAGAAATTGAATTGTTTCCGAATACAAATGAGTAATCCCCAGTTGAAATTGATTGGTTTCCAATTGTTATTGAACTTAATCCCTGAGCTTTTTAAAAGCTTCCCAAGACATAAGTATAAGCATTGGTTGCGAAAGAATTTTTGCCGACAGCTAAGCTATACGCTCCGCTAACAGTATTCCCTGTCCCAAATGCTGATGCACTAACCCCTGTAACAGTGTTGCCAGGGCAAGTTGCACAAGTTTGGGAAATACTAACTTTGTTTAGGCCTAAAAGTGCAAAGATGATTAGAGTGCTAATTAAATTTAAGTGTCTCATATTAAGTGTTTTAATGTTTAATAATTTTCTCTGTTTTAGGAATCTACCCAATTAAGTTTTGTGCTTTATTGCTTCACAAACATCCCACTCTTGTAGGCGCCACCTTTGCGCTGCAGTTTCAGCACATAAATGCCGGCGGGCAGTCCTTCCAAATCAAGTTGTTGCTGACCGGACGACAAGCTGCCTTGCGCAACCACACTGCCATTGATCGGCATTATGGAATAGTGAAGGGGCTCGCCTGCAAGGTCTTCATCCAGGTGGAAGCTGATTTTATCGGTGGCGGGGTTCGGAAAGAGTTTCAGTCGATTGTTGCGCTCAATGAAAATTCCACCTGAAGAAGTCAGGAGATCGTTGGCCACGAAGTCCACTCCATGAAGCTTTGGTACATACAGGATGCCGTTCTCAACTGAAATTTTGGAAGAAATAATTGAAACAGGATAGAAGCCACACAATACCGGCGTAGGCGTATGAATGTCAAAGATATGAATACCTACCTGGCTTTCCTGTACATACAGATAATCCCCGTCAACAACACCATAATTAAAGTGCCTGCCCTGTATCATGTGTGAAAGCTGTTGGATATTGCCAGAGCTGTTAACTGTGAAGACTTTCAGAGAATAATCAGCAATACTGGGATAGACATTCGAAACCACATAGATCAGTGTGTCTTTGACAGCAATAGAATTCGTAGACATGTTTTCAACTGTTTCTGAGCGGAATATTTGTTGAGGGTTGCTGAAATCAATAAATAAAAATCCGCTCGATACTGCACAAAACAGCCGGTTGCCCGAAACTTTCATATCCCGTAAAGATCCCAATTTGTATGATTCCAGCCTCAGCGGAGCATGGATATCAGAGATGTCGAACACCCGCAGCGTGTCGTAATCTGCTACAAACAGCAGGTTGTTTTGCTTGAGCACATGGGTGATGGTGGTGGC
The DNA here is from genome assembly GCA_018336075.1 of Bacteroidota bacterium. Lineage (GTDB taxonomy): Bacteria > Bacteroidota > Bacteroidia > Bacteroidales > F082 > JALNZU01. The sequence continues at coordinate 25,368 of JAGXRB010000269.1, read as the reverse complement.
ACTATGCAGTGAATCGATCACCACCGGATTCGAAGGCGTTGATACATCTGAAATGATGAGTTTGTTGTAAATGTTATAAAAAAGCAGCCCGTCTTTGGCATGAGCTACCATGTGTCCATCACCCAAAAAAATTTGTTTCAGCTTTTGTGGCGCTTGCAGATTGGTTACGTCAAATATCATCACCGAACCTGAAGCGTTGTTTGCATACAAATGGTTGTCCCTTATTTCGCAATACTGTGTAAAATCATGCAATTCAAAATTTGCTATCTGAGCGATGTTTTGCGGATTGCTGACATCAAAAATATTGAAATCAAGCGCGTTGCAATGAAATGCATACCCGTTATTGAGGATTACTTTTCGGTTGGGCGAGGCTGAGGAAAAAGTGCTGAGGCTAAAAGGTGCTGCCGGGTTGGACAGATCGAACAGATTGAAACCTTGAAACAGATTGGTGAGTGCAAGCAGGTTGCCATCGCGGTGTAGTTTGGCATTGAAAGAGTATGCAGGGAAGTTTGTTATCATATTGAGTGTCGGAAGGTTTGAAATTTCAAATACAATGAGTCCCTGCGACCCGCTGGCAACATAGAGATATTGTCCAAATACTTCTATTCCGGTGATATTTCCGTAGTCTGTGTTGGTTACAATGTGTACAGGAGCCAAAGGAGCAGAAATATCCCATGCCGAAAATCCATCATAAGTTGAAGTTAGCCAAAGGATATCATCTGCAATGACCATTTCCTGCGAAGACAGGTTGGTTTCCACAAACCCGGCCATAAAGGGATTGGCTGGATTACTGTAGTCCACAATACCTATACTACCTTCATATCCAGAGATATAGGCATAATTATTATGCAATTCAACATCGCGCACCCAGTTCGTGCTTGGCAGGGTGGAAAGCAAAACAGGATGCATAATATCCGTAATGTCAACGAAATGCAGTCCTTTATAACCACTCACCAAAACCAGATTGCTGTCAAAGGCAAAAGCGAAAGCCAAATCGTCCAGCAAAAGCTCTCCTTTGAGTTGCGGCTGTTGGGGCTCTGAATAGTCATAGATCTGGAGGACGCGCCCAAGGCTTAGTATTGCATAATGATCCCAGCTGTCAACTGCATTGCCAGGTCCGTATGGCCACATGCCAACCAGACTTGTGTTTTGGCTGTTTTGTGCATTAGCCTGCCAAAAAATGGAAAAGGCGAAAAGCAGCATTAATAAAGTGTTTTTCATAGCATGATTGTTTTAAATTTGATTTTTTTTATTCTATTTTGGCTGTAAGGCTATTAGCTTTTGGCTGTATAATAACTTGCTGGTCAAATTTTTATACTTCCTCTCTCTGAATGTTGCTCTGCTTAATCGGTTGTTTTTCATATCTGATATTTTTTTTAATTCTAACTGAACCTATTGATTTTATATACACTTTAGTTTATATGTCAAGGAAGAATTCACATGGTTGACGTAGCTTTTTGCCTGGGCCTTAAAGTTGTTTTTGATCTTTACTCACATTTACCGATGCTTAATTGATGCAAAAATTTCTTCTTCTACGCTAATTGTTGTTTCGTTCTTCCTGAACCTGGTTTCAGGTGTTTTCAGTCTTTGCTTTTTGTCAAGCTATACGGCAAAGTCCAAAGTTACACCATTAACGTTATGTTAATACCCTGAGCAGCCAAAAACGCACACTAAAAATGAACTTTTTTTCACTTTTTTTGAAAGTATTTTTTAAGTGATTGGCAATAAGCAGGTTAAAATTGTTCTCAAAACAGCGATTTCCTTTTTGAATTCTTACTCCAAAACACAGTGGTATTATAGTAAACAAAAAAACTCAGGCGTACTAATGGTCGTTCAGGCGCTGTTTTGGAACATAGCACAATATGGCAAACAGTTTAGTCAGGATGAAGACTCATTGCTGGGTTTCCGGAGTCTGTGACAGGTAGCAAAGTGTGCTTTTATTGGTTGCTGCTATTTTATTTTTAATCCGACATTTAGTCTAAAGTATCTGCTAAATATATCATCCTGATACGAATACAATTTATTGATTCCGAATTTATAATCCGGCTTTATTACTAATTCATAGGTTGAAATTGGAATCCTGACGCCAACCCCAAGATGAAGTCCGATTGAATTGGACAAACTAACTTTCTCATCAATTACAGTCATTGTATAGTTCAGTGGATTGTTTTCATCCGGAATATATGTATGCATTGTACCTGTTCGATTCGCGTTTATAACTAAGTCGGCAAATCCTCCGATTTCAATAAACACTTTTGTCTTTGATCCCAAATTCACCCTGATTCCGATGGGTATCGAGATACAATTTATGTTATACGTCAGGTCTGTGGCATTTGCAAAATGTCCTGCATACATATGTTTTTTAAACTGACTTGTTCTGTTAAACTCCAACCCAAATACGATGTTCAGCTTTTTTTCAGACCTGAAAGAATGATAGATTCCCAGTCCAAAACCATACCTATCGCGGGTGTTACTGTTTTCTAAAGTTGTCCTGCTCAATGAGATATGAAATTCATCAAAAAAGAAATTAGCTGCGTCTTGTCCTTTTGAATCTTCACCAATCAGCAGTATCAATCCAAGTATTACAAAAAAATGTTTCATCTGATTGTAGTTTTCTTAAGTTGAAGCCAATTACTCATTAAGTCTTGATATCACCCAATTCTATGCTCCGTTCTCATCAAAAAAAGCAATTCCAATTTACGATTCGTCTCCATTGGTCGCTGTCCGCAACGCTTTTTGTATTTCTTTGTTGCTTCATCATTTTAGCTTGTATTTTAAATTCAGAACTATCATCGGGAAAATCGTTGCATTTCCACAAGTCTCCATGTATCCCATGCCAGAAATATAATTGCTGTATCCATACAAATCATCATAGTTCTTCGAAGGTATTGAAATATGAACACCAAAATCTGAAGTCAATTTATCCGAAATTTTAAAATTATAACCAACAGCAGCAGTCAACCCAATGATAAAGGTTTTTTGGTTGAGATGTTCAATCCGGCTATTTGGAATCTCCCAATTTTCATATTCGGCTTTCTCATAAATCATTGAATTTGTCATGAATGCCCCCAAATAGAAGTAGTTTCGTTTTTCTGTTGTTTTTCTAAGATTGAATTTCATCCCGATTTTTAAGAATCCACCCGATAGTTTCTTTATCGCATATCCATCGTTCCCACATTTGTAATGAGGGCTTAAAAGGAAACCAATAAAATCAAAAGAATTTGAATAATTAATCGTATACCCCGGATTAAAAATCATCGTGTATCTCGGATTGTTTGCTGTCTCATACGTCAGATCAATAGTTGTTGCGGGTATTTGCAGCAGATTAATTCCAATGTCATGACTCCATCTCTCTTTCACTTGTCCAAATACATTTGCACTTATCAAAGCGATAATCCCAAATAAGAAAGTTTTAATATTTGCTTTCATGTTTATTGTTCTATAATTAGCGTTCAATTTTACAATACACTATAACGAATGTAAAGACGAACCATTGAGAATATAATTCTCTCAAATTCATAGGTTGTTCCATTGGTGCAATTCAAATTTTCGCTATAAATCTAGTAAAATTTTAAACATCCGAGTCATCCATTGGACTTCTATATTTTCAAATTCTGTATAATATTTTTCTTGTGCTATTGTTTGTCTGTTCGTTGCTATTCAATTTTCCTCATTAGTCGGTCTATAGGGATGTTCTGCATCGAGCCTGACGAAACAGCACTAAAAATTTATCCTGAACGTAACATATTCTCTATGTCGGGCTTATGGCTTGCAGTGACAGCGCTTTAAGCTTGCTGTTTATTGGCAGCGGATTGCAAAATATATCGGAATATAAATTGAAAATATTGATTATATACTTTTGACTTTCCAATTTCGGGACCAAAACCATCCGTCCATTTCAGGATTGAAATTTTCGTCAGTCCATGGTTATACCTGAATCCTATGTCAACTTTCTTTGAAATGCTGTAATGCAAACCTATCAATCCGGATATCTCAAAAGCGTTTTCTTTGAAATCATTAAATCCTGTTGCTGTGGCAGGTATATTTTTTTGACTATTAATCATATAAGCAAATTCAGGACCTATTGAAACGAAGAATTTGTTAGTGCAATAAAAGTTGGCAACTATTGGAAGCTGAAGATAATGGAGTTTCATATCAATTACAGACATATAGTGGTTAATGCCAAAACGAACAATTCCGCCTTTTGTGATAAATCCGGGTTCTGCTGCTATTCCCCATGTTTTGGAAACTTTGTATTCGATAAATCCATTGATATTCAATGAGTACATAGGATAAAACACCCTGTAGTCCTTACGGATGTCAATCTTATCTGCAACGCGCGCATTGCTGACAACAAGGCCTGAATGAAGCCCATACTTAATGTCCTGGGATTGAAGTTTGAGTCCGAAGCTTAAGAAAAATCCTATTATTATCAAGGCTTTCTGTGTTTTCATTTCGCACTGTATTTAGACAGTATTTTTAAGATGCTAACGTCTGTGGTTTGCTTCTGGCGTGGCTTTCACAGCCCTGAAATGAATGCATATCAAAGGCTGCAAAAAGCACAAAACTTCCAGCCTGAATAGCTGCCACGCCTGCAGCAAGCTTTGTTGTTATCATCAGCATCTAATTATTTGTCACAACAAGTTTATCTGCTACTAAGATTTTGTTTCCTTGTGTAAGCTGAATGAAATATATTCCATTGGCAAGATTATCACGTGAGAAATCAAATGAATTTCCCGAAATATTTTCAATTTGTTTTACTGTCTGACCGAATGAATTGTATGCTGTAAGTGTTGCATTCTGCAGAAATATGTTTACCCTGAAAGTCGTTTGTGAAGAAAACGGATTAGGAAAAATTGAATAATCAGGATTTACTTTTGAATCTGTTTCCGGAACTGAAAGCACGTTTTCGGCAAACCTGAGAATTGAAAAGCCATGGCCGGTACCTGCGTAAAAATAGCCATCCAAAAAAGCCATTGAATAAAAAGAAACAATACTGTATGGTTCATTGCTGATTACGTTCCAATTAAATCCTTTATCAGCACTGCTGAAAGCGCTTTCGTATGTACCTGATACTACCTGATTGTCACTTTTGGCAAAAGAAACACCTACTGAATTTGACGGCAATCCATTTGACAAAACCCAGTTAATGCCATTATCTGATGAAACATAAACACCGTTTGTTGTTCCTGCCAGGATGTTCCCACTCATTGTAATCAATGACTTAACTGTTAAACCCGGATTAATTCCATCACCAGAAAATGTCCAGCTATCGCCATCGTTGGCGCTGACATAAACTCCGGCGTTAGTTCCCGCAAACAATAAATCATTATGAATAGCAAATGCATTGACACCGGTATTTTCCGGTAAGCCGGAGTTCATTAATGACCACACATTTCCATTTACCGGTTTTCTATATACGCCATTGTCCATTCCATGTCCAACCCCTGCAAAAAGATAGTTTCCTTTTAATTTCAATGCATATACAAAATTATTCAAATCAAGATTCAGGTTAAGCAAAGACCAATTCGAGCCACCGTTATCTGAAAAACAAACTTCACCAAACCCCCCTGCATAAATGCTGTCGTTGCTTGATGCAAGAGAAAATATATATGCCCCGCCAAATTGAATTCCATTATTAACAGCTATCCATGTGTTGCCATTATCCATACTTTTATATACTCCTCCTCCTGAAAGTCCGGCATAGAGGTTATTGTTGCTGACAATCATCGAATAAGCTGTTTCAGGAAGCGCATTTACGTATTCCCATTGCGCATTTGCAAAAAAACTCATTGAAAGAAATAAGATTAATAGTTTTGCTTTCATAATCTGTAGTTTAATTGATTACTATTTGCCATTGTTTTTCCATTTTGATGTCACTTTCGTTATGCGGCTAACCATTAGTCAAGGCGCCATTTGCCTGGGTTGCATCAGCAGAAGTCACAAGGCTTATTTATCTCCATTGCAGATAATATATGTTTAAAACTCAATGTTATTGTTTTCGTTTTTCTTTTATAAAATGCTCATATTTATATTCTTACATCTTTCAATTTTACAGCAATCCGCTTTCATAGAAAGCAATCCGGAATTCTATTCAAATTTACATCAATTGTGGCATTTTGTCAATGAAAGGCTATTCGTTTACCAGAGTTAAGTTTTAATGAACGTCAGGAAATTCGAATAAAGCAATTTCTCTGTTCCTCATTTGTTAAGATTGTAAGTTTCTCTTCAGGTGGTCTTTATTTTTATAATCCAGAATATGGCAGGCAACAATTGGAGATTTGATGGTTGTGTGACCTTGCCGAATATGTGTCAAAAACTGATGTGTATTTCGGGAAAACACAATAGCTTTCAGATGTTTCAGGTTCAGCTATTTTCTTTTGTAGTCGCGGACGTTTATCCAAAGACTGATGATTAAGCTTGAAAAGAAAACGACAGCTGTAGCGATATCAACTAAGCCTTCCGGAAAATTGATGCCTGTAAATTTCAGTATGAGAAAGTGAATATAGGAGTTGGACATATCCTGATAACCAAGCGTACTTCTTACTATCCAATGCCAGTCGGTGCAAATGCAATAACCCCAGCCAAACCAAATGCCAAGAACGAACCAGGAAAATGCTGTGAGCAAGAGCGTTAACAGATTCCATTTTCTGAATTTCGGAAAAATCCAGCCCAATGAATTAAAAATTATTATGGAAGTATGGAAGAAAAAGAAAAAATGATTGAGTACTAAATCTACCATGCAAACATTGATTTTGAGATTACAAAAAAACAAAAATTGTTTCTAATTGCCTCAAAATTGGGTTCGGCAGATTTATTTTGATCGATTCCAATCCTATAATTGTCCGGATGATTTGATAGTCTGTTTCATAAGCCGATTTGTCGTTTCGATCTGTGTCGAACAATCGGAAAAGTCAGATTAACTTCCGAACCGCCTCTTTTTAGCAGGTGATGAAATGACCTGTTTTCTTAATTCACTATAATTTTACCTGATTTGATAACACGATTATTGTTCCTGATTTGATAAAAATAAATGCCTGTTGGCATTTGTTCCAGATCAATCGTTGTATGAGAATAATCTAGCAAGACTTGTTTCACTACCTGACCGGCAGTATTTAGAACAGCAAGATTCACACTTTGATTCATGTAAGATTCATCAAGAGTGACATTGATATTTATTGAAGCAGGATTTGGAAAAATATTGACATCCAATTGATTGGCAGGATTATCAATTCCTAAAAAGGGAACAGGTGTACCCATTATTCGTGTTACAACACTTTCTACACCTTTGTATTCAAAACCACCAAAAACCAATATCTTCCCGTCGGGTTGAATTGCAAGATGGTTAGGATTGGTAGAAAAACCCACTTCACTATCAAATGTCATGTCTACTGTTCCATTGGTATTCAGTCGAACAATCCTTTCTCTTGGAGTTGAAAAGTAGCTTGTAAAAAACCCACTAAGAATAATTCTACCGTCAGACTGCAAAGCCAGGCCATTGTATGAATTACCGGCAGTCATTGGTATAAAACCTGCATCCAGACTCCCATTGGTTTCAAGTCTGTAAAAATTAGCTCCTGAGCTGAGTATTTTCCCATCGGGTTGTACCACTACTCTCAAAATATTACCGGATGTAGCGGTATTAAAAGTGCCATCCAACGAGCCATTTGCCTCTAGTCTGACCAACCTTCCATTGCTAACTCCATCAAATGAGCTAAAAAGACCACCTGCAATTATTTTCCCATCAGTCTGAATAGCGACAGCTTCCACAATATTATTGGGACCGCTTCCCGGACTGAATGTATTGTCCAGTGAACCATCCGCATTTAAGCGGCATACCCCTGCAATCGCAGTACCATTAAAAGACGTAAAGCCCCCACCGACGACTATTTTCCCATCTTCCTGAATAGCAATGCTGCGAACCCAGGGTGGTGGCAATATGCTCGAAAAACCAGTGCCGGGATTAAAAGTATTGTCCAATGAACCATCAGGATTTATGCGGGCAATGCCATTCACACTCGTCCCGTTGTAAGCAGGAAATCCACCTCCAATGATAATTTTTCCATCTGATTGAATTGCAGTTGCAGAAATAATTCCGGTAGCTCCTAGTCCACCCACGTTAAAAGTATTGTCAAAACTGCCGTCGCTGTTTAATCTGAGAATGCGCGAATATGCCGGAGTCGTAGTTGCTGCTGAATAAAAAGCACCCGTTACAAGTACTTTTCCGCCTTCAACCGGTGTAACTTTTGAATACTGTCCGCCGGTCGGAAAAACAGGAGTACCTAGTCCCGTAACATTAAAGCTGTTATCTCTGTCTGCAGAATTTTGAGCCATTATTGCAAAGCTTCCCAAAAGAATACCTGCTATTATAAGTTGTTTCTTCATTTCCGTTTTATTTTTATTTTTTTCTACGCAATAGATTTTTAAGTTTAACCCGGTTTTTGAAAGGCTTCCGGACTCCACTTAATTTAAAGTTCAAAAAACAGAAATTTAAAAGGATTAAGCAATACGCAGTTATTCGTATTCTGAAAAAAATGAATCTTAAATCATAAACTGACACCAAAGATGTATCCGATTAAAGCCGATAAGCCCATTGCAATTGTGCCCCAGATTGTAATTCGCAAAACTGCTTTTTTTACACTTGAACCACCTGTTTTTGCAGATGTTGCTCCCAAAATGATGAGAAAAACAGTTGTAAATCCATAAAGCCAATATTCCAATCCAGTTAATGGCGTAAAAAGTATGACCAAAAGTGGCAAAACACCGCCCACAGTAAATGCTGCTCCCGATGCAACAGCAGCTTGTATTGGATTTGCCTGACTAAGTTCATTTATTCCTAATTCTTCGCGTATGTGGGTTCCCAATGCATCTTTTTTTGTCAATTCAATCGCTACCTGCTTTGCTGTTTCTTTTTTCAGACCCCTTCTCTCAAAGAGTTGGGTTAAAATATTCAACTCAGCTTCAGGCATTTCCAGGAGCTCCTGTTTTTCTCTTTCTATGTCTGCTTTTTCGGTATCGGTTTGCGAACTAACAGAAACATATTCACCGGCAGCCATGGATAAAGCACCAGCTACAAGGCCAGCAACTGTGGCTAAAACAATAGGTTCTCTTGTTGAACTTGCAGCAGCAACACCAATTGCAAGACTTGAAATAGAAATAATTCCATCGTTTGCCCCTAAGACAGCGGCTCTTAACCAGTTACTCCGATGTATATAATGGTTGTCTAAGTAATTGTCAATCGTTACACTTTTCATCTGTTTTCTTTTTGTCGTTATACTATGCCCAACTACCCGCCAATCGCACACCAATACTTCTGTTTCCACTTTGCCAACCGATTGGTTTATCAGTAAAATGCTGCTAACCAATTCTATCCGAAAATGAAATCTGAAGTCTTATTTCAAATTTTTGCATTTAGCTCTCCAAATTTAAGCGCTTTTATTGTGAACTCAACTTAATGACTCAATTTTAGTCAAATCAAAGGAGATTACAATCCTTGATTGGTTAATGTGCGCACTTGGGTCTCAATCTTTGGAGTTGATGTGCTCAATTAAGCTTTTCGAAATATCGTACAGCATTCATCCTGAGCAGAGTCGAAGCGCTAACTCCATGCTGTTTTCCCGATGCTCAGGACAGGCATTGAAAAGAAAGGTTAAAAATGTCTTTCGGAATCTGCAACTACCTTTGCTGTCAATTATCTGAAAGCTGTTTAAAAAAACGCTTAATATTACCAATAGACAGGCTAAACAGTATAGTTTTCTCTTAACAGCGAGCAGACCAAAAAACCAATTCACCTCAACAGGATCATGACTCTTTTTTTTGACTTTTAGGCTTAATATTTTTGAAGTGGTTCTTTTATTTTGTTTATTCGGTCTTGAAGTTCAATAATTTTATTGATAAGTTCTTCAAACTTTAATGTCTCTCCATAAATCATAAACCTGGCCATTTCCGAATAATCATATTCATAATCCTTTATTACTGCGTCAGGTGGTATGATTTTGATTTTATCTGGAGTATGGTTGCTATAATCAAGCCCTCTTAAGGGATTGAATTTTTCTCTGTGAGCAACGATGCTATTGTATAATTCATAGTTCTGTAATGCTGTAATTCCGTGGGCGGTGTCCATTAACCTTGCCAAATCATACAAGTGTCTCGAAAGTCGGTTTATACGTATTTTTACGGGTTCTTGTGAAAATTCTTCGTGGAGCAGAAATATCTTTTCCAAGAAAGTTCTTTGAGGTAAAACAGTTGGAATAATAAAATTATCAGTTGCAAAACCCATTTTTGGGAAACTTATATTTAAAATTGAATTGATTTCCCGGTTCTCAATCGGATCCATCAGGGAACGTGAACTAACCTCAATTAAAACCCTTTGTGGCAAATATTCAGAGGTGTCCACTACAGAATTATAGTGAATTTCAATTACCTGTGGGTCTTTATCCGAATCGGCAACAGGTTCTGCTAACAGCTCACATTCTGCTATTGCACCCCAATCTGTCAAAGTTTGCGTCAAGTCTTTCAGAAATTCTGTTGAAATGAACTCACAAGATTGTTTTCTAAGTTTTCTGATTTGAGTTTTACTGATTTCTTTTTCAAACCCAAACAACTTTCTGTCAATCGCCAAATCAATGTCTTCTGAAAACCGTTCTATCAGATCCCATCCCTTGCTCAAAGAAGTTCCTCCTTTGAAAACAATATGCTCACTGTATGGTAGCGAAAAGGAAGCTTTCAAACACAATGTGACCCACCAATCTTTTTCAATGGCGATGGCCGGCAAACCTGTCAATTCAGTTGCCTGATTGAGAATTTCAATCCTCCTTTCCTTTGACAATGTGAGCCAGGTAGTGTTCATTTAATTGTATGCATTAATATTTTGTTTATCCATGCAGGGGAGAGCTTCGCATCATTAATGATATTTTCCCTTGTCTCTTTTATTAAAATGGTTTGAATTTTTTCAATTGTTTTAACATCAGCTTTGTTTTGCCCAATCGTTTTGAGCGCTTGAATAGCCAAACTGCTTATTTCACCTTTTGCCAGAAGGTTTTTGGGGCTTGTTTTTTTAAATGTGATTGTTCGTTTACCAACTTTAACAGTTCTTGCTGCTCCGTCAGTCAGATAAACAACTTTCATTGGAATTTGGGTAGATAAGCCCAATTTGTTTAATGCCTGAATCCCTGTCGGAACAATTCTCGCTTTATCACGCCTTGCAATAGCTTTGGCTATATCTTCGGTTGATGGTAAGAGTATTCCAAGTTCCTTATCAATTTTAGGGTAAAAGTAAATCCCGTGAGCCAGGCGAACAAGAGCTTCCTTTTCTTTCAAACGTAACAAGGCTTTCTTGACACTTTCGGAGTTGCCATAGTCTAAAAAGTCGTCCACAAATAGAACGCTTCCCTTCGGGCAGGTCTTTAATGCTTCTGCAATTCTATTTTCTACTTGTGGCCTTTCCATCGATATAATTTCGTCCCAAATTTAGTAAATATTTGGGACAAACAGTTCGCTTTGAATAATTTTTCCAATCGATGATTCTAAGTTCGCTTTGATACTATTACCCATAGCTTTTTTCAGATTTGAATTATGACTGATATTTAAGCACTTAACTTCTGGATTGGACCAAACATATAATCATAAATCTGTAAAAGCGTTGCCTGTGTATTCGGTAAGTAACAAACCACAGTTCTTGCTTAATTACGAGCAGACTAAAAAGCCAATACAACTCAGCAGAATAATGGCTCTTTATTTTGGCTTTTCGAATTAGTTTTGGTGTCTGGGCTTTTTTCAGCTTATTATAAAATACTTTCGATGAATCATTATAGTTACAATGAATCTACCTATCTCTAAAACCGCCAATAATCCAGTAAATAACTGTATTCCTATTTGTTGGTCGTTAATGAATCTGTTCAATATCATCAAGAAACCAAATGTAAATAAAGCAAATAACAGTCTAAGAGGAAACTGAAAATAGCTAAACCATATGCCTGATTTCTTTTGCCTTATCAATAAATACCCCGAGATAATAAGCGACATATAGATCAATAGAATCACAACATTCAGCCAGTGATAGCCATTATTTGGAAAAACTAATCTGTAAAAGTTATTATAGTTTTTCAAAACAGTTATCAAATCCAATATTCCGAACAACACTAAAAATTTCTTCATATACTCTACTTAAATCCCAATTCTGGCTTAAGTCTTTCGAGCAAATTGTAAACAATCGGACAAATACCATAATTTTCAATCATTTCAAGCGTCCGATAAACGAATCCGGTCTTATCAGTATGTGGAAATGATTTACAATCTTCTGGTCTATCCCGATATATTGAACAAATTTTGTCTTTAAGATATTTACATGGTAAACCCTTTAAGTAGGCAATATTATCATAATTCTCCTTCTCCACAAATCGAGATACAAAATCAGCAGAAGTAATATTGTCTATCCCAGATAATCTCTCAATTTCAGATTCAGTCACACATGGCCTTAATGATTTACAACAATTACCACATTTTTGACAATCAATCTTTGAAGTAATCTCCTTATTAAAGCGGTGAACAATTCTATCAACTTTTTTGAAATCCTGTCCTTTAAGAAAAACCCTGAAATCGAAGTTTTTGTCTCTGTTTTGTTCTCCAAGCTGTGCAATCTTTGCTATGTCTATTTCCAAATGTTTCATTTTAGCAGGATGTTTTTTTGCACTTGCAACCAACTACTTGTCCACTGCAACCCAAAAGCACACATTTCCATCTTGCTCTCTTGTTGGTGACTCTGCAATGTGTTGTGAATCAATGTTATTGCCAATAGACCATTCCTCATTCATTTCATCGTTAGGTGTTTAGCAATTCAAAATTAAACTTTTTTCTCTCCTGCAAAGGTATTGCACTCAAGATTTTATCAAAACATCGGGATTACAATCTTTGATTGGTTAAAGTGCTTTCCTGGGTCTCAATCTCTGATAAAGATGTAATAATGCATCGGGTTTGCCGAAATATCTTTCAAGTTCTATCTTGATTGAAGCCGAAGTATGCATTCATCATTAGTTTTCCGGCTTTCCGGTATCTCAGAGGGTTGTTTTCAAACAAAGTTTTTATTCGATAGGCTTAGTTAATTCTTTCCCATAATACAATACCGCAAGTGCGATTAGCAAACAAGGTATTAATCCGGTCATAATTGCTGCCTGATATCGAATGCTAATAAGCGCAATAATAATGTAAGCAATAAATCCTGTTCCAAATTTCAACATTCTTTCTATTCCGGTCATTCCCGGTGTTTTGAACGCAATAAAAATGGGAATGAAAAAACTTAAAAGAAATGCACCAATCCGACTATTAAAACTTGCTTCTGAGTCCAGGGTCAGAAAGCCGATTATCGACATCAAAAGTATGTTTAGTGGGATAAGAAAAGCTGCATTGATAATGATATTGAAAAATGTTCTCTTATTTTCCTGATTTTCGATGTTCCTCAAATCTTCAAAATTAATTTCAAGCGCGTTACAAATCAGCATCAGTGTTTTTCCACGGGGAATGTTATCCGAGTTTTCAATCCTTTGAATTGTTCTTAAATTCATTTTTGACCTTTCGGCTAGCTCTTCTTGTGTGAGACCTTTTAACTTTCTTGTTTCACTGATTTTTTTACCAATTACATTCATCTTGATAAATTTAAATATTCGGTAAAGGTATTGGTTATGTCACATTTTGATAACGGTTTCTTTACGGCATTTGCACGACATTTGCGCTTACACCAATTTGTCGTGAAAGGAGCTAAAGCTTGACCTTTAATAATTAAGGTCTCCCCAATTACTTTTTGTCAATACATAGATTAAATCGTCAACCCATTTTCCATTCACAAAAAAACGCTCAACAGCATGAGTTTCTCTTCGAAATCCAATTCGCTCAACCAAACGGATCGAGCTCTTGTTGTCAGGATCAATTGATGCTATAACCTTTTGCTTATTCAATTCTCCAAACAAATAGTCAACAATCCTTTTGATTGTTTCAGTTGCATAGCCTTTATTTTGAAAATCCTGATTTAACGTACATCCGATTTCAACTTGCTTATTTTCATTGTCAAAAAAGTGAATTCCTACATCACCAATTATTTTTTCAGTGGCTTTCTCAATGATAGCAAATTGAAACCAGGTCATAGGCTCATCAATCTTTTTTGCAATCTTCCCAATAAAGACCTCAACATCTTCAATCGTTTCAGGTATCCATCCCTGATATTTATTTATCTCTATATTGCGACGATATTCAAATATTTCATTCCTGTCATTCAAAGTAACAGGTCTGATTATTAGTCGTTTTGTTTCAAATATCATTTTCGCGAAATTTATACGGCACTAAGGCCAAAAATTGCATTTTCTATTTGTTAAGGGCAACCCAAAACACAAAGACTGTCTGCTCCTATTTTCGGCAACACATTGTTTTATGCTTAGAAGAAGATGCTTAGATATAAAGCTTTTCTTTATTGAACCATATCGCTATTTCATTGAATGTAAACCAATTGTATTGCCTTCAGTATCCATTACAATGGAGCAAAATCCGTGCTCTCCAATTTGGAATTTCTGTTGCAATACTTGTCCACCTGCATCCTGAACTCGTGAAGTTTCATCCGCACAATCGTCGCAAGTGAAATACACTATGGTTCCGCCACCTCCAGGGCTCATTTCTTTGGTTTTGCACAATGCTCCGCTTATGTTTCCTTCTCCTTCTACCCAAGGAAAACTCACCATTTCTAAATCACCAAAATCTCCCGGTGCTTGCATCGGAATCATTTCGATTTGTAAAATGGTTTCGTAAAATTTTTGAGCCCTGCTCATATCTTCTACATAAATTTCTACCCAGGTAAATGGGTTTTTTGCTTGTGTTGCCATATAAAGATGTTTAAAAACTTGATGATTATTTGTTATCTATGTTGGTCTATAAGTATATCATTTCCATCACAATCCGTCAAAGTGATATGTGCCGGACCGTTTGAGATTAAGTAGGTTTCGGAAGACAATTGTATTCCGCATTTTTTCAGATGATCCTGAATGTCTTTCACAGCAAATCTTACAGAAAATGCAACCAATTCCATATTTTTATTTTGTCTGATTTTTTACGTTAAGTTTTCCAAAGTCATATAGAACGTTCCGCAAATATATGCAATTGTAGATATCAGGCAACTTCAATGTTAAGCCGCAATACTCAAAAAATGGAGCCAAAAGTTTTCGCAACCCGAAGGAAAAAAGGCGTTTACAAAATATTTCACTAATAACTGATCGTTGTTTTTGTGTTATGTAACGCGCTTTTGCTGTCTACTCTCATTGATTGTTTTTTCCAATCGTGTTTGTCTGGTTTTTTCTTGTTTGGCGCTCATGATCCAATGTGTTATTACCTTTTTGTAAGAAGGTGCCTGTTTCATAAAAAAGTCCCAGGCGATCTTGTCTGCTTTAAATTGCTTTTCGTAAGCTGAATCAAGACATGCAGTTTCTTTTTCGTGAGAGTAAATTTTGGATTTGTTATCTGTCCTTAAACTAAATGCCTTTAGGCCGGCAGGCTTCATAAGGCCAGCTTTTATAAGCTCTTCAACTTTTTTTAAATTGATTGCACTCCAGATACTTGTACTCCTTCGAGGTGTAAAGCGAATGCTGTAACACTCCTTGTCGATGGATTTTCTAATGCCATCAATCCAACCAAAACAAAGCGCCTGATCAACCGATTGGGACCAGTTCATTGAAGGCTTTCCGCTGCCAAGCTTATAAAACCCAACAATTAGTTCTTTTTCCTTTTCGTGGTGTTTTTCCAACCATTTCCTAAATTCATCTTGTGTTTCAAAAAAAGTCGCTGTCATTTTTGTGGCGTCTACATTTATACTATCTGATATGTTTTCACTCATTTATCCGAAAGCACTTTTATTGCTTCGGCACACGAAGATACAAAGTTGATATGTTTGCTTTTGTTGCTTTCATAAATAAAATCATTCAGGCTTTTGTTTGTAAATTTGGCGAAGCCGCCAACAATAGCCAAACGCACACGAAAAGTGGAAATTTTTTTATTTCTTCCAACTTAATTTGCAAAAAAAATCAATGATGCTCGTAAACTTTGAGAGGTTTAAAGCACTCACTTCTGGCGTGGATGTGGCACATCGGGATTATCGAAATACCTTCAACTCTTATCTTCAAAAAAGACAAAACGCAAACTACTTGCGGTTTTTCCGATGCTCAAGGCGGGCCACTTATATCTTAATTTTATATAGTCAGTTGCTGTTTTGCTTTTCATCCATGTCAAGAAGCCAGATAAAGACATTCAAATGTTGCACACCGCTTCTGCTTTGTGTAAACGAGTCAGTCGTGAGTAAAATTTTGGGGTAATGATTTAAAAGAATTGTCGGTTAACTGCAAAGAAATTCAATTCTTAGCGGCTTGCAATTGTTGTCTTTAAAAAGTTTTCAGGGGTAAGTATTCCAAGAGAACTATGTTTAAAATCTTTAATGTTCCTGGTGATAATTAAATCAATTTGTCCATTCAATTCCGCCGAATAGTTTTGCAAAGCATCTTCAAAATCTCTAAAGTTCGAGTTCAGTGCTTTTAGAATAACAGCTTTGTCAGTTGTAAGTACTTCTGTAATGGTTATTAACTGTGTTAGTTTTTCGATAACTTTCTCATGTGTAGAGTTTTGCCTTAGCAAATAGTATACATTGCTGATTATCACTGATGTGACAAAGCCTTCAATCGCTCTGGATTCGCATAGTGACAATACTTTTGCGGCATTGTGCGAAAACGGCTCTCTGTCAAAAAAGAAGTCTAAAATTACATCAGTGTCAATAAGAACTCTTTTCATTTATTAAAGGTATTTTTCGGTAAGTCTTTTAGAAAGTTCTTTTTTATAGTTGATGCTTTTGGGAGCCTTAAACGAGCCTTTTAATGATTTTACAATCGGTGTCAATTCGATACTTTCAATACTATCTTCTTTTGTGATGACTTTCAGGTAATTTTCAACAATGCTGGATAAACTGCGACCTTGACTATTGGCATATTTTTTTGCTTTCTGGATAACTGTTGGTTCAATCGTCAATGTCAATTTTGTATTCATGGCACTAGTGTTTGTCAATTAATTTATACGTGCAAATATACAAACAAAAACATGATACGTGTATATATTTTTTAAGTAGCACGTGTTATTTTGCTTTTCACAACACCTGAGCGACCTCATGAAATCCTGATTTTTCCTGGCAGCGCTTCTTTGACTTCCTCGCTTTTTTACTAAGATACTACTCCACTTAAATCTTTTTTCCAGTTTTTCAGAAACTCGTAGGTCATTCGGCCTGCCTGGCAGTCAATAAATTCGATACATTTCAAACTTTCAACAACTTTGTCTAATCTACCAGAACACAGCATAGATCACAACCAAAAGAATCATTACTGCGTAGGCTGCAATATTAAAATTGAAATCGGTTTTGAAGGTTTCTTTTGGCAGCGGAATTGCCTTTGGGTCTTCATCATAATCAGCTGTGAGAAGGCTCACCATCAGGATAACGACTATGGTTAACAAGCTCGTATACAGCATCTGATCCAGGAAAGGCATCTCGATCGGAAGTAATTTAAGCAGCAGGGCAATTGGAATAGAACTCAGAACGCCAACAATTGCACCTTTGGCATTGGTTTTCTTCCAAAAAAGGCCCATCAAAAAGACAGCAAGAATACCCGGACTTACAACGCCGGTGTACTCCTGAATGTATTGAAACATCTGAGGCATGGAATCAAGCGCCGGCGCTATGATGACAGCCAGAGCCAATGAAACAAGTACGGATATTCTTCCAACACGCACCAGATCAGATCCATCGGTCTTTTTGGAAAAATAGGGTTTGTATAAATCCATCGTGAAAATAGTGGCAGTTGAATTGAGCATCGAAGCCAATGATGAAAGGATGGCTGCAGTAAGTGCTGCCACAACAAGGCCTTTAATTCCTGTTGGAATGAATGTTTTCACAAGCCAGGGATAAGCAAGGTCATAGTTAATACTGCCATCGGCACGCTCAAAAACAGACTTCACACCATCCATGGCAGCAGTGCCATCGCCTTGCATATAAAGGATATAGGCTATGATTCCGGGCACAACAACAAAAATGGGAAGTAACAGCTTGAGAAAAGCTGCAAAAGCAAGTCCTTTTTGAGCCTCACGCAATGATTTAGCAGCTAAAGCCCGTTGAATAATGTATTGATTGAAACCAAAATAATAAAGATTCGCCACCCAAAGCCCACCTATTATGACGCCAATGCCGGGCAGGTTCATAAACTGTGGATGGTCGCGATGCAGGATCATATGAAACTTGTCTCCCGCCTGCTGATAGATATGATCGATGCCCGCAAAGATGCCGCCATCGGGCGTAACATGATCAAGTGCGATGACGGTTGTAATAAATCCGCCAATCACAAGTAACACAACCTGAATAACATCGGTCCAGGCTACGGCCGTAAGTCCACCCCAGATAGAGTAGGCCGCTGCAAAAAAGGCCAAACCCAAAATCAACGGAAAAATCATTGTCCCATCGCCATTTCCAAGTACCGTATCTAAAGCTTTGGCGCCTAAAAACAATACCGAAGTCAGATTTACAAAAATGAAAAGCCCAACCCAGAAGATGGCAAGGATCGTTTTCAGGTTGGTGTTGAAGCGTTTTTCGATAAACTCAGGAATTGTAAAAAGTCCCTGACGAATAAAAACAGGCAGAAAGAATTTAGCCACTATGATTAATGTCAGCGCTCCCATCCATTCGTAGGATGCTATGGCGAGTCCAATCGCAAATCCCGAACCCGACATGCCGATAAATTGTTCTGCTGAAATATTGGCTGCAATCAGCGATGCGCCTATGGCCCAAAAAGGCAAACTCTTTCCGGCAAGAAAGTAATCTTCGGCACTTTTCTTTTCGCCATTTTTACTGCGCGATACCCAAAGCCCTACACCGAGTATGAGGATGCCATACACAGCAAAAATGATGTAATCAAGTGTTTGAAACGCTTCCATTTGTTATTTGTTTAATTTTCAATGTGCAACATTTTTTATATTCCATGCCTGTGTTTTCAGCAACACCTTACCATAAAGGGGTTGGATACTTTTTTTGACTTATTACCAACTGATGGAGGTTTTCCATTACTGCCTTTTTATCTTCGGCATAGGTAACGCCAAACCAATGTGCTGAAGAAGTTAGTACCCTGACTTTTGCTTTCCGCTCATGTATCAACCTGTCTACAAGGCGGGGTGTAAATAATTCGGCTTTGGGATTTGATGCATCCTGTGCCAGAAATTCACATAAATAATCCTCAATAAATTCAAAAACAGATGGCTTAAATGCCCAGATATTCATTGAAACCATTGTATCAGGTTGCAATTTAACCAATTGGCCGGCAATTTCACTAATGATGTGGCCTGCATCATCATATCCGATTTTCACCTGTTCATCTACCACTTCCAACATGCCTTCTTCATTGACAAGGCAAACACCACGCGAAACTGTGCCATGTTCTGAAAGGGTATTTTCCAATTTGTAACTGCACATTGCATATTCGTTCGCATCATCTGACTGCTTATCAATGAATGCTGCCAGTGTTTGATAGGCTTCCAATCCATAGAAATCATCTGCATTGATCACAACAAAAGGCTCATCGACAACTTCACGGGCCACCCAAATGGCATGAGCTGTTCCCCAGGGTTTTGTGCGTTCAGCAGGAAGTGTGAACCCATCCGGTAACATATCAAGTTCCTGATAGACAATTTCATAGGATACCTTTGCCAGAAATCCCTTTCCATAAGCCTCTAAAAAATCCTTTTCAATACTTTTTCTTATCACCAGCACTACTTTTCCAAATCCGGCGCGCATGGCATCAAATACCGAATAGTCAATTATGGTTTCACCTGACGGCCCCAGTTTGTCAACCTGCTTGAGTCCTCCATATCTGCTTCCCATGCCTGCCGCCAGAATCATCAGTGTTGGACGGACTTTTGTAAGTTCATTCATTTGTTATTGCCTTTAGAGTTTCTTTTGAATTGAAATAAACATCAAATAATTTTTGTTAACCACCTGAAATTGAAACCGTAATCTTGCCTAACTGCCAGAGAGGCGCATTCACTTTCCTTACAATTCAACCCTCACCGATCCTTTATCTCTGATAAAAAGTTTTTTACATGCGCCTTCACCAAACACATGTTCGAGCGTTGATATGTAGGTCTCCAGCAGATAATCGGGTACAAATGCCTGAATGGTTCCGGCAAATCCACCACCATGCACACGCCACGCTCCGTGACCTTTCAGCACCATTTCACTTAAAGCCAATGCCAGCGAAACGCCTTGTTCTTTCACATTATCCGATGGATAGATGTTTTGGTTGTACATAAAAGAGCTGTAGCCTGATTCAATGACCATTTTAAGGAAGGCCCGGAAATTATTGTTTTCGAGTGCTTCAACCTGTTCAACAACTCTTTGATTATCACCCTGAAAATGGTAAGCACGAAGAATTGCCCTGTCGCCGGTTTTATCTCTTAGCGCAGGGATGGCTTCAACGATCTGTGCGAATGAAACTTCGCGCAATACTTTGGTTCCGAGAGCAGCAGCAACTGACTTCATTTCTGCTGGCAGGGAGGCGTATTCATCATTTAAATCTGCATGATTGCCGCCTGTATCTGTTATTACCAATGCAAAGCCTGTTGAAGCAAAGTCAAAGTCAACTTTTTTAACCAATGGCTTCGAAGGGTCTTCGAAATCAATGGTGATAAATCCACCAACGGCGCAGGCTGTCTGATCCATCAATCCGCAAGGTTTGCCAAAGTAGTTATTCTCTGCAAACTGCCCTATTACAGCCTTGGTAATCGGATCGAGGCTGTTCTCGTTGAAGAGACAACTCAGAATTGTGCCAATCAGCACTTCAAAGGATGCCGATGAACTCAGTCCCGAACCCTTTGGAACTTCTCCATCAATCACAGCATTGAAACCTCCTATTTTGAAGCCAAGTTCCTGCATCCGGGCACATATGCCTCTGACAATGGATGCAGAAGTAAAGTATTCATTTGTATTGGGTTTTAAATCAGAAAGTCCGACATCAAATTGTGGATACCCAACGGACAGGATGCTGATAGTTTCTGAATTGTTTCTTGCAGCAACAGCAATGTTGTCCAGGTTTACAGCACCGGCCAGCACTCTGCCGTGGTTATGATCGGTGTGGTTTCCACCAATTTCGGTGCGACCCGGTGAACTGAATAGCTCAACTTCTTCATTTTGAAAGGTCGAACGAAATGTGTTTAAAATCCCGCTATAGCGCGCAGCTTGCCTTTGCAGTACTGACAGATCGTTGCCATACAGCTTCCGGAAAAAGCTATTATTACCACCATTAATCTTTTCAACTAAAGTTTCAATATTCTTCATTGAACTGGTTTTTTCAGAATGTCAATTAATACAATTCACTTGATGATCAAGACATTGCGGAAGTCCGTCAGCAGTATTTCTCAATAAAAAATTGGTTACCGATTGTAACCAATAATGAGCCGTCCCACCTTTAGTTTTCTTTTAATCCACGATCAGAGAATTAAATTATTCCCAACTGCAATATTAAGAGAAAAACTATTCTGCTCTTTGATACAATTTGATTTTATAAATGCCTGGGGTATCGATCCTGTTAACTGAACCCGGCGTCTTCTATCAACGAAAAGCTTCAAAAGTTTTATTATTTAAAACCCTGTTTAAACTTTCCAATTTGTTCAGTTAACACTAACTTTGTGAGTTCGTTAATTTTCGTGTTATGAAAAACATTCTACCCCTCCTTTTGCTTTTGATGACTGTCATCAGACCAGGCATTACCAATGCTCAGCAAAACACTTTTAGTAAAGTTATTGACTATTCGCCGGGTGGGATCACTGTTTTTGACATTTCTCAAGCCTGGGATGATGGGTTTCTGATTGCTGGAAATGTTGAAAATAATAATGTAGTGATTAAAATGGATACTTCCGGTAACCCTCAATGGAAAAAAGGCTACAATTTTTCACAATATGGAAATAGTTTGAGAGCATTGACCCAAACTTATGACTCAAATTATGTTACTGTTGGCACTATTTCTGACCCTTTAAACAGCATTCAACAAACAGTTTGTATGAAACTGAATGAGAACGGGGAAGTATTATGGTCGAAAATGTTGTCTGGCGGCAATAAGAGTTTTGCTGCCCTTAAGGTAATACAGACAGCAGATTCCACTCTATTCGTAACAGGCACTGTTTCAATTAACTATACAACCCCCATCGGCATTTTTGCCGCATACCTTGATCAGGAAGGCAATCTATTGTGGTCGCGGGAGTACGCATGTGTTGACAGGTCGCTCTACCCTGCTTCAGCAAAACAAACAGCTGATGGAGGCATCCTGATTACAGGTCACGACTACAGAAGTTACTCACTGCCTATGGGGGCATTCCTGCTTAAGCTCGATTACAGTGGATTGATTTCATGGTTCAATCACTATGCTGTGACTCCGGAAAAGAATAGTTTTGGGGTTGATGTCGTTCTATCAGGTGATCAAATCCTGTTAATTACCAATCATGGTGTAACTAAAGTAGATAATACAGGTAGTGTTGTCTGGTCAAAATTATATCATAACCTTTATTCTCAATACATATTTGATTCTCCAACACCGAAAGTAAAGGTGCTGACCAATGGAGATTTCATTCTTTTGATGGGAGATGTTTTCTTGGTAAGTTACCTTTTGCATTTTGATTCAGCAGGCAATCTTATAGCAGAAAGAGGATTGGCACTAGGTCCGGCATCAATAACGGAAACAAAAAACAAGGAAATTATCATCGCCGGAAATGGCCCCCTTATTGGTGTTAAAACCGGCTCTAGGTCAGACCCACAGATCGGTATCATTCAAACAGATTCCGTTTTGAGTGTGGGAGATTGCATTGGAGAAACGTATATTTTTCCTGTAAAGGATACCATGGTGGCTTCACCAATAATCGGTACAACGGCAGAAGCCGGCATACTCTCAGACGTTACACCCATCATTAGTCATCTTAATTTAACAGTACGAAATGGATGTGTTGATTTCATTGGAAGTGTTGCTGAGCTCCCAAAACAACCCGAAATCCAAATCTATCCTAATCCTGTAAAAAGCATACTCACTGTCGAGTCGAAGCAAGTGCCTGAAGAAGCAGAAATTTCGCTATATGATGCCAGGATGCAGCTGGTTCTTCAGCATCCCATGAAACTAACAATTGAAGCGTTGAATGTATCACATCTTCCTGCCGGTATTTATTTTCTGAAAGTTGCTTCAGGCCGGGTGAGCGGTGTGGTAAAAGTGATAATAGAGTAAGGAATGAAAAAAACCGATTCTTCTGGCACACAAACCTAAAAACCGCGCCAAAGTATTCAGGTTTTCATGCCAGCGATTGGGCATTTTTTCGTTCAGTAAAAAGCTTTATGAGCCCGATAAAACATATTGACCAGGTGTATTTCGCTTATCAGAAATAACTTGAATATAATGAAAAAGGTCGGGGATATTTTGAACCTTGTCAAAAATAACTTTCGATCCCGTGGCTTTTAAAAAGCCCATTGGATCTAAAGTAATCATTTCTCTGAAATCAATACGCTCGAGATTAAAGTATTGGTAATCAGGAAATATTTCCTTCAATAAAGTGGTTTTGTCCGATTGGCATGGGCCAGTTAAAGAAAGTATTGGAAACAATTGAAGTTATTTTCTTAGACTCAGATAGATTACGCTGGATAAACATCTTATGCTAATTTGCAATTACATTGCATATATACATGTTTTTTGAACTTACCTCATTAGGATTTTGGGTGATTAAGTTTCTGGTTGAAAAACCCCCAACACCTTCTGTTGATTTCAACCTGTCAGATAATCACTCAGAATACGACATTATCTTCTCAAAAACAATTCAAAAAAGAAAGTAATTTTTTGTTAAAAAACATTCAGGCCACCCTTTAAAAGAGTAGCCTGAAATTCGCTTAATCTAAGTTTAAATCTCTTTACCGGAACAATCCCGGATTGCTGAATGCATATTGGATTGCCAGAAAGATGTTATTACAAAATTATTACATTTAAAATCAGTGTCTTATCACAATTTTCTTAGTGTTGACATTATCTTTTGAGGCTACGTTGAGCATATAAATGCCTTCGGCTAATCCAGAAGTGCTGATTGAATAAACCTGTCCTGTATTCACTTCTGTGTAATCCCGGGAATAAATGATCCTTCCGGTAAGATCGGCGATGGTGAGGTTTACAGGCCCATCAGCAGTATCAGCAAACTGGATATTGATCAGGTCGTTGGCTGGAACAGGATAAATACTGAAATTATTTTCTTTTTGGTTGGCGACAGAAACCGGGTTCAGGGATGCTGCATTGGAATAAACATCCAAATAAGTGGAACTGCGAGAGCCGGCATTGCAAGCACCCGACCGTTGGATAGCCACTATATAGGCTACGTCGCCTGAGGGTGCATTGAAATCGGTGAACGAGTTGAAACTGGATGAAATGGTGGAAATTTGCTGATAGCTTCCTGATCCTGTTTTACGAAGAATTTTATAGGATGCAAAATCAAATCCGATGTACGGAGTCCAGATAAGGTTCCAGTTGCCGCCCACACCCTGATTGATTGTCAGGTGAATGGTCTGATGGTAATCACCGGCAGGAAAAACCCTGTTTTCACTGTCAACAAATCCAATTTTATATCTGTAAGGTCGCACCGACGGGTTGGAATCAATATCGGTGATAACAGGCTCTTCGTTGTAAGCAACCGTTCCAATCACCTCATACACATTGGCCTGGGATGTCTCTCTGTAAACCAAAAAATCAGAGATAAGTCCTGAAACAGGTTTCTCCCAGATGATAACATTCTGATTTGTAAGGCTGTCCACCGTCACCATACAGATCGGGGTTTCGGGGTAAGGCATAATAGTAAATGTTTCGCTTGTAGCAATAGATGTCTGGGCATATGAATCTCTGATACGGATTCTACATTCTCTGGAATTTATATTCGGTGTTGACCATACATAACTCCCTGAATTACCAATACTTATACCATTATTGATAAACACCCATGTTAAGCCGTTATTGGTCGAATATTCAAGTTCGCTATATTCTGAATATGGATTTTCAACCTCCCAACTGATGGTTAGAGGGCTGAAGACATTCACGATTTCTCCGCCAGAGGGCGAGGTAAGAGAATAGACAGGTACATTGCTGATGGTAAAAACTGAACTCAGACTAAACTCTGAAGGATCCATTGCATTGTATAATTTCAGAATAACTTGTTCAGCCGGTGTAGCAGATAAAACAAGATAGGTATAACCCAATTGAGCATTAATGTTTTGCGCTAAAGGGGTAAAGGTCTGTCCGTTATCGGTCG
>JAGXRB010000268.1 GCA_018336075.1 Bacteroidota bacterium | reverse complement strand
TGTTTTACCACTTGCCCTCGGCTGGGGCGAAGGTGCTCAAAGTCGCGTGGCTATGGGGGTTGCCGTTGTTGGCGGACTAACACTTTCAACTTTTCTTACTTTGTATGTGGTGCCTGCCATTTACCTTCTTATTTCAAGTGAATCAAAAAACATTACGCATGAACAAAATTATCCTGTCGAAGTTTAAGTTGCCGGTAGGAATTAGACTTATAGTGTTTCCGTTATTTTACTTTTATAGCCTGACTCCTGTATATTCTCAGGATTTATATGACCTTAGCCGCTGTATTCAGACTGGTTTGGACAATAATTTCGGATTGCAGGCTGAAAGAAACCGTGAAGAAATTTCTGCAATTAATTATACATACGGAAATGCCGGAATGTTGCCAAGCGTTACTGCAAACAATAGTTTTGGAGGTACAGTGAATGCTGTCAACCGAAACCTGCGCAATGGGGAAGAAACATCTGCTACCGGAATTCATAATACTTCTGCATCGGCTTCTATCAATCTTGGGATGACTATTTTCAGAGGTTTTCAAGTGCAAAACACTTATAAGAAGTTAGGCCAACTGAATGAACTGGAGGTGCTTACTACACAGATGGCCGTTGAAAATCTGGTTGGACGCATTGCTGCGGAGTATAATTATTACATTGAACAGCTTACCTTATATAAGAATCTTGCATATGCCATTTCCTTATCACGTGAACGTGTTAGGATTGATGAACAGCGTTATTTGCTGGGTAGCGCATCCAAACTTGAACTATTGCAGTCATTGGTGTATCTCAATGCGGATAGCTCAAGGTATTCGCGTCAGAGTGCAGTGCTCCGTTCAGCCCAGATAAGACTTAACGAATTAATGGCTTCGGAGGATCTGGGAAAGAATATCGTCTTAAAAGATACTTTGATTCAAATCAATGAAATGCTTTCTTATGACGAGCTGCTGAAGAAAACAATGGTTTATAACACGAGCATGCAGATTGCATCAAAAAACCAGATTGTTTCGGCCCTTGATTATAAAATTATCAAATCATGCTCTTATCCTTACCTCAATTTGTCAACAGGTTACGGTTATAACTATAATGGGTACGGCACAGGCGACCTGCTGAATCAACGTTTGCATGGCATGAACTATGGCTTGAGCCTTGGGATGGATTTGTTTGATGGCTTAAACAGAAAGCGCGAGAAAAGTGTTGCGCGCATCGGAATTGAAAATACCAATATTCATTTCAAGGAGGTTGAACAAGAAGTCAAAGCCGATTTACTGAATATTTTCTTTGCCTACGAAAACAACATCAGGCTGCTTAGGCTTGAAGAGAAAAACCTGGCAGTAGCACGCGAAAACCTACAGATTGCCCTTGAACGCTATAAACTTGGAAATCTGGCCGGACTTGAACTCCGGGAGGTTCAAAAGAGTCTCCTTGATGCTGAAGAACGACTTATATCCATTAAATACCTGACAAAACTTGCTGAAATTTCATTGTTGCAAATTTCAGGAAGTATAATGGATTTCATGTAGAAGATTGAGAAATAGCTCAATTTTTCTCGATTGTGCTGTATCAATAAATCTGGTGAATGCATAATGCCTGACTTACACTTATTGTAGTGGTGAATGCTATTCTGCTTGAAAATACCAAAAAGACAAGGTCATCCCAATAGCAATTGATAGAACGACAATGAATGTTCAATCGTTGTGATTTCAGGCTTTCCTGTGTTCTGTTATTCCAACTTTTTATTTTCCTATCAAAATTTGACCTTCTGGTTGAGTGAGAATTCTTTTTTGCCTTTTCATCTTGATTCACATTTTCCTGGCTTTTACAATTCGCCTTTTTGAAGAATATGACGTTGTGCATAGCTATTGCTTACTTTTTCGCTAATTATAAATAATTGAAAAACAGGTATATAAGATGTCAATGATGAAAATATCAACAGCTGTATATAAATTCAACAATATACGTAATAAATTGAATATCAAATCTATATATAAATGTTACTAAAATGCTGTATAATAATTCAACAGTACTAGGTGTTTAAAAGATATACAGTAAGAAATGTAAATAACTGAATAACAATGTAATAGATGGCAAAAAACGAGTTTGGCATGATTTTCGTCTATATAGAGACAAGAAAAAAAGAAATCAATGAAAACTCATCAAATAAAAATTACAGCCATGAAAACCCGGATCATTTTTTTCAGCATCATGATGGCATTTAGTCTCACAATGTTTGGACAGTCGGAGAATCACATTCGTTTATCAGCAGCTCCTGGATTAGAGCAGTTAGCAACTGACCTTGCCAATGATTACACAAGTATCAATTCTGAGATACAGGTTAGCCTTTCAGTGTCAGATGGAGTAAAACCTATAGAAGGTTTGAATCTGGTTTATACCGACAACCTTAGAAAACAATCCGATTCTTATGCATGGCAGCTGTTGATTGGCCGCGATGCTATCGTTCCTGTTATCAATACAACCAACCCAAAGTTTGGAATGTACATGGAGCAAGGTTTATCATTCCAAAAAATCACTGAAATGATCACGGCTGAGAATTCAGTTTTGTGCTTTTCAGATGTAAATGTACTTGATGGACTTTCAGCTTACCTGAACATTGAGGCCATGCCGCTAAATATGAAACCTTTTGTTTCGAAGAGCGATTTCTTTTCCAATCTAAAAAATAACAATGAAATAATCGGTTTCTGCATGCTTTCAGATATTCTTAATGCTGATCAAAGCTTTGTTGACGGATTTGCGTTGTTGCCAATCGACAGAAATAATAATGGTCGCATTGAATCTGCAGAAGATTTTTATGGCTCAGTCGAAACATTTGCAAATGCCTTATGGGTTGGCCGATATCCAAAGCAACTTGGAAGAAACATTCACATAGTTTCTACCGAAATTGAAATGAGTACAATAGAAACAGAACTTGTAACCAGAATGATGGTTGAAGGACAGGACATCTTAGTTGCCAATGGTTTTGTAGCACTCACTTCACACGAAAAACTCGTAGCAGTGAGAAATCTTAATGCCCCTGAACTGAAAACTGTTTCCGAAGATAACGATCAGGCATGGATTCTTCTTTTGGTGATCACAATCGGTGGATTTATCTTATTTGGATTCTTGCTTACATGGTTGTTTCGCGACAGAAGTCAAACCGCAGAAATGGATGCTTTAGAAGCAGAAGGAGTTTTTAACCTTAGTTCAGTTGAAACACCAAAGGGACTACTCTACGATAAATCTCATACATGGGCATTCATGGAGAGCAATGGCAGTGTTGCTGTTGGAATGGATGATTTTCTTCATCATGTCATTGGATCTGTTAGTCGCGTTAAAACTCTTGCAAAAGGTGAAAAAGTAAATAAAGGTGAAGCCGTTGCAACAATCATTCAGGGCGGTAAGCAAATCACGCTCAATTCACCGGTTTCAGGAACTATCGTTGCTATAAACGAGCATACAGTTGAAGGAAATTCTTTCGTAGAAAACTGGCTTTTCAAAATTGAACCAACCAACTGGAAACGCGAAATTGATTTCATGTTGATGTCAGATCAATATACTGTTTGGTTGAAATCAGAATTTAACAGGCTCAAGGATTTTATCGCAAGATCATTACAGGCCAGTTCACCACAATACGCACATATAGTACTTCAAGATGGTGGTGAATTAAGAGAAGGTTTTATGGCAGATCTCGAACCAGAAGTTTGGGAAGATTTTCAGAACGAATTCTTAAATACATTATCATAATTCTGGTTTTTACGAAAATTACATACCCTAATATAAAACAATTAATACTATGTACCTAAACAGAAGAACATTTTTCAAAGCCATGGGCGCTACAGCAGTTGCACTTTCGGTAGGAAAAGTAAGCGCTGCATCAGAGGCCTTTTCAGACAATGGTACCGAACTCAATGGAATGTTGTATGATATGTCGCGTTGCGTTGGATGCTTCGGATGCGAGTATGATTGTGCCGAAGCGCACGAAGCAGAAATGCCTGATATTCCAAGAAATCCGCCACCACGAAAACTGGATGAAACATGTCGAACGATTGTCAACAAACATGAAACTTCGATCGGAATGGTTGCTTTTAAAGATCAGTGCAGACATTGCAGCGAACCAGCCTGTACAGCAGCTTGCCTGACAATGGCTATGTATAAAACCAAAGAAGGTCCGGTGATCTGGCGTGAAGACAAATGCATGGGCTGTCGCTACTGCATGATTGCATGCCCTTTTGATATTCCTAAATTTGAGTATAAGAGCACAAATCCAAAAGTTGTTAAATGTGATATGTGTGTTAAACGTCTTGTAGAGGACGAAATTCCTGCATGTTCATATTTTTGCCCTGAAGAAGCATTGACTTATGGAAAACGCAGCGACCTCATAAAAGAAGCCCGGAAAAGAATCATTGAAAATCCTGATACTTATATTGACTATGTTTATGGTGAGCACGAAGCTGGCGGAACCTCCTGGATGTATATTTCACCTGTTCCGTTTGAAGAACTTGGGTTTAATATGAAAATCCAAAAGAAATCATATCCAGGACTTACAAAAGGCTTTATTTCAAGCATTGCACCAGTAGATTTATTGTTACCTACATTTTTACTGGGTGTTTATCAGGCCACAAAATCAACTTCAACCATTAATGAGGAGGACGCAATATGAACCAGACAGATACAATCCAATATCTCGACAATAAAGAGAATAAAACCTGGAGGTTTTTAATCAGTGAACTTAAGCCAAAGACTAAAGTATTCACCGCTTTCAACATCATTACCCTCCCGATTATCCTTCTGGGAATAGCGCTTATTGTATATCGTTTCATGCATGGACTCGAAGCAGTAACAAATCTTTCACAGGATGTGCCCTGGGGAATATGGAAGGCGTTTAATGTTGTTGTTGGCGTGGCAATGGCTGGTGGCGCTTATGTCCTCGTTTTCATGACCCACGTTTTACATATCAAACGTTATGAGCCTGTTTTGAAAATCGCTGTATTAAACGGACTGCTGGCTTACGTATTCTATTCAGCAGCGCTCGTTCTTGAATTGGGTCGTCCACTTGACATTTTCAATGTTATCATTGGAAACGATTATGGTGTAAGTTCAATTTTGTTTCTGGTAGCCTGGCATTTTATGCTTTATATTTTATGCCTCTTCCTTGAATTTTCACCTTCTATTGCAGCCTGGCTCAATGCAAGAAAAATGCATAAATTCCTTACCGGCATTACACTCGTTGCTGTCGTTTTCGGTATTACGCTTTCAGTTCTACATCAGGGCGGTATTGGTGCGTTGTTCTTGCTTGCAAAAGATAAGATTCACCCTTTGTGGTACAATAACTATATGCCGCTTATGTTCGTAATCCAAAGTGTATTCGGTGGTCTTTCGCTTGTGGTTGTTGTAGTAGCCATCAGCTGGAAAATATTTGCTTTTCAACTCACCGAAAAAATGCTTAAAGCAAAGAACGACATTCTTGTCGGACTTGCCGGTATTTGTTCTGTTGGACTCTTTTCATACGTTTTTATGCATATCATCATCTTCGTGCATGAGAAATATTTTGCATACATGGGAACAGGCTGGGGCAACTGGTACCTGCTTGAAATGATAGGATTAGTTATTCTTCCAATGTTTCTGTTCATGTATAGCTATAAAACAAAAAATGCTGCAATGGTTATCGTTTCATCAGTAATTACGCTCCTTGGCATTTTGGTCAATCGTTTAAATGTTTCTCTGATTGCCTATAATATTGACGCACCTGTGAGATACGTTCCGACATGGCAGGAACTTACTGTTTCACTTGCAATTATTTTGATTCAAATATGGGTATTCAGATGGATCATTCTTAGAATGCCTGTATTGCGCAATGCACCGGACTGGGCAAAAGGCCATTAATGAACTTTAAAAGTTATTTTTTCAATTACAAGTAGACATTTATCTAAATTAACTTCAAAAATAAAAATATCATGGAAGCGTTCTATTACACCAACATTTTCGAAACCAAGGGTATAGAATACCTGGTTACAGTAGCTTTTTTTCTGTTGCTCGTCCCATTTTGGATGATTCTCAATAAGAAATCAAAAATTTCACAAAAATTTCATGAGGCACTTAGTGTTCTTAGTGTCAAAAGGCTGAACATTCCATCCGGAGTTTATCACAGCCCCAATCATATGTGGATGTACATGTTTAAATCTGGCAAGGCTCGCTTTGGATTAGATGAACTCATGTTACGCATTACAGGCCTTGTTTCGGTAGAGCCCATAAAACATGCTGGCGACGATGTCGAAAAAGGTGATCTGATTGCAATTATTCATCAGAAAGAAAAACAAATAAAAGTGTTCTCTCCTTTATCCGGAAGTATCAGAAAATTCAACAGTGAACTTCAAAATGATACATCAAGCATGATGGAAGATACTTATGGAAAAGGCTGGATGTATGAAATTAAGCCTAAAAGCTGGATTTCTGAAACAGCAGATTGTGTAATTGCTGAAGACGCCATTAGCTGGACATCTTCCGAATTGGTTCGCTTTAAAGACTTTTTAATGTCTTCACTCTGGAAAAACAGTGCAAGTCAAATGGCACAGACGCTTCAGGATGGTGGTGAACTTCGCGAGCATCTTTTGACCGAACTACCACAGGAAGTATGGGCTGATTTTGAAAACGAATTTCTCGGAAGGCCTTTTCAAAAAAATT
The DNA here is from genome assembly GCA_018336075.1 of Bacteroidota bacterium. Lineage (GTDB taxonomy): Bacteria > Bacteroidota > Bacteroidia > Bacteroidales > F082 > JALNZU01. Next base: position 14,907 of record JAGXRB010000268.1, on the reverse strand, counting down.
GAGGCATAAACCTCTTTGACGAACTGTTTTATTCCTATATTGCGGGATTAAAACAGGATATTATGATAGCCTCATATTTTCAGACGGCTTTATGTGCTTTCATCATTCAGTTGCATACTATTTGACTGGTGAAAGCACATAAGTATTTTTAACAGCGAAAAAAATACAACTAAGATGAAAAGCAAAAGTATTAAAGACAAACTTAGGAATATACTCACTGGTAATAAGTTATATTCAAGATTTGTTCGTTTTCATTCATCAGTTTATAGCAGGGTAGTGCTTATAATTGCTTTGCTTTCAGTATTTCTGTTAGGATCATATATAATCATCTTCAAGTCGGTGAACGAGAAATTCCTGATGACATTGATTCACGAGAATGGCGGCAATATCGGGTCGATAGTTGAAGGAGCACTTTACCACTCAATGCTTAGAAATGACAAGACAGAACTCTACAATACCCTCGATTTAATTAACACGCTTGCAGGTATTGATGAAGTGAATTTGTATGACAATACTGACTATCTTGTGTATTCATCATACTCTCCAAATGCCACACATTACAACGATCCCGATTGCATGAACTGTCACAGCGACCTGAATTCAATTTTTCCCGGAGAAGAAAAAACATATCGCATCATTGACCTCGAAAGCTCATGCAGCATGCATATGCTTGAAAACAGTCAAAGATATCTTTTGATAAGAAATCCAATAATGAACGAGACTTCATGCTACACTGCCGATTGTCATGCCCATGAAAAGGAAGACCGTGTTTTGGGCTCTCTGATTATTAAAATGCCCTTGGGCTCGTTCGATAAAGCCATTCAGGAGTCTTCGACAAACTATTTTTTGATTGCAGCCTTGATAACATTTCTGCTCTCTTCTTTTTTGGTGCTCTTTACGCGAATTAATATCAAAAATCCTTTACACGCATTGGTCGATGCCAGTATGGCTGTTGCCAAAGGTGACACAAATACCCGCTTAAAAATAAAGCCCAATCAACTGCAGGATATGCGAATGGTTTCTCTGGCATTTAATGAAATGCTTGACAAACTGCAAACAGCAAATCTTGAGCTGGAGAACTGGTCAAAGCAACTGGAGTATAAAGTACAGAAAAAATCAGAAGAATTGGGCGCAGTACAAAACGAACTAATTCAAATAGAGCGAATTGCCTCGCTTGGGAAATTGTCAGCGTCCGTTGCTCATGAACTTAATAATCCTCTTTCAGGCATTCTTATTTATACGAAACTTGTGCATAAGCAACTTGCCAATCCTGAGATCGACGATGCCAAAAGGGATTCCATGCTTAAAAAGCTGAAACTGATTGAAGGTGAAACAAAGCGTTGTGGAGATATTGTCAAAGGGTTGCTCGATTTTTCAAGAAAAGATGAAAATGATCACGAGATATGCCATTTACATGAAATTCTATCAGGCACTTTCGAGCTGATGAAGCATCCGCTAAAGATTGCCAACGTGGCTTTCAACACACATTTTCAGGCAAAAAATGACCTTATTAAATGCAGTCCAAACCAGATAAAACAAGCATGTCTGGCCATGATTGTAAATGCAAGTGAGGCAATCACACCCGGAGTTCAAGGTGAAATTCTGCTTAAAACAACAAACCCTTCTGAAGAAACCATTCAGATTGAGATTATCGACAACGGGAAAGGTATTGCCAAAGAAAACCTGCCCCATATTTTTGAACCTTTCTTTTCGACTAAACACGAGGCCAGCGGTATCGGACTTGGTCTTGCTATTGTTCATGGTATCATCCAAAATCATAAAGGAAAAATAAATATTGAGTCTGAGGTTGGGCATGGAACAACATTTGCTATTACTTTTAACCTTATTAAAAACAAAGAAACCTAAACATGTCAAAGAAAATATCACTCCTGGTCGTTGATGATGAAGAATCAGTAAGAGATTCCCTGCATAATTGGTTTCTCGAAGACGGCTATCGGGTTGCCTGTGCTGAAAGCGCAAAAGAAGCATTGGCATTGCTTGAAAATGACAGCTTTGATATCATTCTTACTGATATCAAAATGCCAGGCATGGACGGACTGGAAATGCTCAAACGCATTAAAACCCTGAAACCTGATGCAGTTGTCATCGTAATGACAGCTTTTGCAACTGTCGATACAGCCGTTCAGGCGCTTAAAGACGGCGCCTTCGATTATGTGACAAAACCCTTTGACCCTGATGACCTCTCGCACCTGATTCGCAATGCTTCCAAACAAATAACTTTGACAACAGAAAACGAACGCCTGCGCGACCGTGTTGTCACACTCGAAAATGTAGAAGATATCATTGGCGATAGCGAAGCGATGCGAAATTTGCTGAAAGAAGTTGAAAGTGTTGCACAGTCAAGCGCTTCTGTCATTATCAACGGTGAAAGCGGTACAGGTAAAGAGCTTATTGCCCGGGCTATTCATGCAAATTCTTCACGCAGATTTTTTCCAATGGTAAGTGTGCATTGCGGCGCCTTAAGCGAAAGTCTGCTTGAAAGTGAACTTTTTGGTCACGAAAAAGGAGCCTTCACCGGAGCTGTCTACAACAGAAAAGGTCGCTTTGAGATGGCTGATAATGGCACTATTTTTCTGGATGAAATCGCTACTATTTCGCCTAAAATGCAGATCGAACTTCTGCGCGTTTTGGAATCAAAAAGCTTTATGAGGGTTGGAGGTAACAAGACGATAAATTCCGATTTCCGTGTCATTTGTGCAACCAACAGAGACCTGAAAAAAATGGTTGATAATGGAACTTTCCGTGAAGACCTTTATTACAGGCTCAATGTTGTGAATATTGTAATTCCGCCTTTACGCAGCCGAAAAGAAGATATTCCGCTGTTGGTAGACCATTTCATCAAAAAATTCTGTACTTCGATGAGCCGGAATACCGTTAACATTGAGCCAGGAGCCATCAAACGACTTCAGGACTTTGATTTTCCCGGTAATGTCAGAGAACTCGAAAACATGATTGAACGTGCTATTGTAATAGGCAATGGCAAGGAAATAAAAGTGAAAGACCTTCCGCTGAATAAAGATGTGGCAGTGAGTCAGGTTGAAAGTCTTGAAGATCTTGAAAAAAGACATGTTCTTTTTATTCTTGATAAATATGAATGGAATGTATCGCGCGCTGCAAAGGCATTGCAGGTCGACAGAGTTACGCTGTACAATAAAATTAAAAAGTACGATTTGAAACAAAGCAGCTGAGAATGGGTTGAATTACTGCACAATGCTATGTCAGAGAGGTAAATCTGGTAAACATTTTGTATTTCCAAAGGAACAGATCAGGATCACACAAATTACTTAATGGGCTTAAAAAGAATAACGCTTATCACACTTGGCTATTTCGAAAGGGAAATCCTTAAGAATGTGGCTGCTCTGGTCGAAAATGAGCTGAAGGGTAGGGTTGATTCTAAAATGGAGCATTATGATCTTGAATCGCACTTCGATCCGGTTAGAAAACAATACAATGGAAATACATTGCTCAAATATGTTGAAGCAAATCTTGCTTACGATGACAGAAAAACGATTGCTCTGGTTGCAGTTGATCTTTATATTCCCATTCTGACCTATATTTTCGGACAAGCATATCTGAACGGAAGCTCTGGTATTGCCTCACTTTACAGACTGGGCAATGAGCGTTATGGTTTACCTCGCGATGAAGCCTTGTTGAATAGCCGTTTTGCAAAAGAAATTATTCACGAACTAGGTCATTGCTTTGGCCTGATTCATTGCCATACATTTGATTGTGTGATGAAAGTGAGTACCTATGTAGAGGATATCGATCAGAAGTCAACCTCATTTTGCAGCAAATGCAGGCAACAGCTTGAGCAAGATGGGCATTTATAGTATGCGAAAAAAGAAAAAATTTCTGATTAAATCCTAAGCAACCTCAGTAACAACAACGTTTCTGGGAATATCGGCAACAACGCCTTTAATAATTCCGCGCTTAGAGTTGCGAATAAAAGAAATTATTTCATCCATCTCCTCCGATGGATCAAGGCACATTTGCATGTATTCAACTGCCTGCGTTGTGTTTAAACCATTCTGATAAATGATTCTGTAGGCATCATGTACAGCATCAATCTGTTTTTTGGTAAAACCACGTCTTTTCATGCCCAGATAATTGATGCCCATATAACTTGCCGGCATTCCGATTACCTTGGTATAAGGTGCAACATCAGACAAAATTCCTGTCATGCCTGAAACCATGGCATGCTGACCAATGCGGCAAAACTGATGAATAGCGCTCATTCCACCGATTACAACCCAGTCTTCAACAACAACTTCACCGGCAATCTGCACGTTATTAACTACGACGCAATGATTGCCAATTTCTGAATCATGACCAAGATGCGTGTAGGCCATCAATAAGGAGTGGTCACCAATTTTAGTAACACCCTTTGCCGCAGTACCGCGATTGATGGTTACATATTCTCTGATCGTGGTATGGTTGCCAATTTCAACAGTTGAATATTCGCCTTTGAACTTAAGATCCTGTGGTTCGGCTGAGATAACTGCTCCAGGAAATATTTTGCAATGTGATCCAATTCTTGCGCCGGGATAGATAATTGCGTTGGAAGCTACCAAAGTTCCATCGCCAATAAAAACATCTTTGTCAATTTTTGCAAATGCCTCAACAATAACATTGTTGCCAATTATTGCATCGGGGTGTATTTCTGCACGTGGTGAAATCAGTTGGTTCATCGTTAATTTAAAGTGTTACTGGTTGGTTCCCTTACTTTTTAGCCTTGATTTAATTAAATCTGATGCGTCTTTATTTTTTAATAACTACACCAGAACTGCATTATTGTTTGATAGAATAAGAAATAAATTACGCTTAAAAAAAACGATGATGATTATTCAATACATGTACCTTAACAATGCGCTGGTTTAATGACGTATTTTTTTTACCTATGGTTGCTTTTAGTGTTCGATAGAGAGCATATTATTTTCAAAAATGATCAAAAAACAGAAACTCCGTTGCTATCTGATAATTTCATGGGACAGAAAGAAATGAAAGATCTTAATCATATGTTTTAATTCTGAATGAAAGTTTCTTTAAGTTTTCATGCATTTATATGAGGTAAATTCTGGTCTTAATGCGTATGAATCACTACTTTTGTAAAAATGTTTCACAATATTCTGTTCAAAATTATTTTGAATGAGTTTTGAGAAAATGATCAATAATTCAACTTCAAGTTTATTTTAAAATGGCTGTTATTTCTATAAAAAAAATTCAATCGATCACAACGCTTCTTGCTCTTTTTCTTTGGTCATTCGCTGGCTTTACACAAAATTTTACCAGCAGTAACCTGCCTATTGTGATTATTACAACTGATATTAACCCAGCCACAGGACAACCATATGAAATTCCTGATGACCCTAAAGTGCCTGCAAACATGAAAGTCATTTTCAGGCCTGACGGATCAAGAAACTATGTAAGCGATCAAAATACCGCAGCCTACCTGAACTACAATGGCAGAATCGGGATTGAGACCCGTGGTTCAACTTCGCAGATGCTTCCAAAAAAACCTTATGGCTTAACAACACGTCTAAGCGATAATGTGTCGAATAACAATGTTTCAATTCTTGGAATGCCCAGCGAAAACGACTGGATTCTCAATGCACTGGCTTATGATGCTTCATTGATCCGCGATTATTTATCCTACTATTTATCCCGTGAAATAGGAAATTATTCTACAAGAGGCGTTTACTGCGAAGTGATTGTTAATGGCGATTACAAAGGTTTGTATGTTTTCATGGAAAAAATAAAGATCGATACTGACAGATTGAACATGGTCAAGCTGACAACTTCTGATAATACACTTCCAAATGTATCTGGCGGGTATATCACGAAAGCTGATAAAACAACCGGCGGAGATCCTGTTGCCTGGACAATGCCTTCTTATGCTGGTGTGAATGGTTTGGTAGATTATATTCATGAGAATCCAAAGCCATCAGCCGTTACCACACAACAGCACAACTATATCCGTAATCATTTCATGGATTTTCAAGCGGCAATGAATACGCAAAATGGTTCTTTGGTTAACGGTTTTCCTTCAATGATAGATATCCCTTCTTTTATTGATTTTATCATTATCAATGAGTTTGCCTCCAATGTAGATGCCTATCAATTCAGTACTTTTTTCCACAAAGACCGGGGCGGAAAATTGAGGGCAGGTCCGATTTGGGATTTGAACCTCACCTATGGCAATGATTTGTTTTTCTGGGGTTTTGACAGAAGTCATCCAAATGTATGGCAGTTCAATTATAGTGACAACAGAGGATCGAAATTCTGGAAAAATTTATACGACAATCCAACTTTTAAATGCTATCTGGCTAAAAGATGGAATATACTTGCTTCTTCTGGCGGACCTTTGAGTAATGGAGAAGTTGTAGCCATTATTGATGAAACAGTCAACCTGATTTCGGAAGCCGTGCAACGGGAAAACCAACGCTGGGGAACGATCGGCTATCACCCAACTCATATTTATACCATGAAAAGCTGGATTTTGGCACGCATTACTTGGCTCAATGCGAATTTAAACAACTTTCAGAACTGTGCAAATCCAGCTGTTCCTTCACTTGTTATTTCAAAAATTCATTACCATCCAAAGTCAGCACAAGGATTCGCAAAGGACGATCTGGAGTTTATAGAAATTACCAACCACAGTAACGAAACAGTAGATTTAACGGGAATCTACCTCAAAGAACTGGGCATAAGTTATCAGTTTCCGCCCAATTCTTCTGTCGCTCCCGGGGCAGCGATCAGATTAGCCAGCAATGCGAATGTTTTTCAACAATTTTATGGCTTTTCAGCTTTTGGACAATACACCCGTTACCTGTCAAACAAAACTCATAACCTTGTCTTGTCCGATGCATGGGGAAATATTATTGACGAAGTGAGGTATTTTGATTCTTCACCCTGGCCTCCGCAAGCTGATGGCGATGGTCCTTACCTGAAACTTATTGACCTCGATCTTGACAATAGTCTGCCTCAAAGTTGGGTGGCTTCCAACGATCAGCTTGTCAGCATTTCAGAATCTGAGATTAATTTTGGATTGAATTTGTATCCAAATCCTGCAAATTCCAGTATTACCCTAATAAGCAATTCGGAAATTGTATCCTATGAAATCTACAATGTTTTAGGAAGGACAGTCATGCATGAAGTTTTCCCTAATTCTAAATCGTATACCATTGATTTAGAAAAACTTAATGCAGATACTTATTTTATCAAAGCCAGATTCAGTGATGACGCTGCAAGCGTTTCAAAGTTCGTTATTCTGAAATGATTCCCCCAAAAAAAAATACGCCTTTTCAGTCAATACAAAACTGAAAAGTAGAGATATGATGATATTTTTCCCCTGGTCTGAGAAGGGTTGAAGGGAAATTTTGATGATTAGGGCTATCAGGAAAGTGCTGCGTTTCGAGACAGATTGCACTGTGCTTGTGATATTTTTGACCATTGTGTCCACTCAAACTGCCATCCAAAAAATTACCGGTATAAACCTGAATGGCGGGTTGTGTGCTCCAGACTTTAATTTTTCTCCCGGACTCCTCATGGTATAAAATGGCTAAAGGACTATATGTGTCATCTTTTTGAAATACAAAACAATTGTCAATCTCAATTAGATCAGGAATGCTTCGTTCAGAAAGCAAAACCGGATTTCTGAAATCAAACGGACTTTGTTTGCAATCGATAAACTTTCCGGTTGGAAGCATCAGCCCGTTCAGTTCAATAAATTTGTCGGCCTTTACCATTAACTGATGACTTCCCAAATTCTCCTCAAATCCACTCAGATTGTAATAGGCATGATTGGTGAGATTTACATGCGTCGGTTGATCAGTCTCAGCTGAATATTCAATCTCTAAACGATTGTCATTGTGTGCTATATAAGTTACATTTACGGATAAATTTCCCGGAAACCCTTCTTCTGAATGGTGGCTATTATAGCTAAGTTTTATGCTTGCAGATTCTTCATTTTCTTCCAGCTGATAGTCCCACAACCGGGTATGAAAACCTGTTTCACCACCATGAAGCTGATAGTCCGGATTATTTAAGTTTAGTTGGTAAACTGTGCCATCAATTTCAAAAAGACCCTCAGCGATGCGCCCTGCAAAGCGACCTACCAAAGCTCCGAATTGCGGATGGGGTTTAAGATAGTCGTCAAAATTTTCAAAACCGGCACATATTTCCTTCACGATCCCTTTTCTGTCAGGCATCTTTATTGAAGTAATAATCCCACCGAAATTTGTAATACTGATTTCTAATCCATTTTCAGTGACAACATGAAACAATCTGGCTTCACGTCCATCGGGAAGTTTGCCAAAAAAAGTGTTTGAAATATGCATGATTTATATTTTGAAGCTTTTGCAAAATTGAGAGAAATTTTTTGATAAGCATATCTTTATTTATCCTTTTTTGAAGGAATAAGAAAAAGCGGGGCATTATGAGTTGCCCCGCTTTCATCACTAACCACTATATATAAAAACCCAAAATTTGAGGATTAATAGTTATTGTTCTGCACAGCGCTTGAGTTGTTTCTCATTTCATCCTGAGGAATTGGAAACACTTCATGTTTGCCTGCTACGAAGCCTAAAGGACCTAAAACTGTTGCTGCGTCTCCCCAACGAACAAGATCAAGGAAGCGAACACCTTCAAAGCACAGTTCCATTTGACGTTCTTTTTTGATAGCATCCATAATGTTTCCCTGGAATGGTCCGAGATGTGCTCTTTCTCTTACTTTGTTCAGATATAAAGCTGCAGATCCGTTGTCGCCGGCCATATGATAAGCTTCAGCTGCCATCAACAGAACATCCGCATAGCGAATGAGACGAAGATTGGTTCCGTAGTTTAACTCAGGCACTGCGCCATCATCGCCATTTGTTTCGTCCATTCTGGTTCCGTATTTTACACGAATGCAACCATCCCAACCCCATGAAGTTTCGTTGGTCCAGTCGCCTCCCATTGCCCTTAAGTCGGCAAGTGACAGAATTGAAGCGGGTCTTCTGACTGTATCTCCAGCTTCAGCAAAAACATTATATAAACTTTGTTTTGGATAGTTGAATCCCCATCCGCCAATTAAACCAGTAGTTCCGGCTACAAAATAATCGCCTCTGGGACCTGTCAGCTGCCATGTGATATTGTTCTCCATTGGTCTTGCACCGCCCCACTGGAATGTTCCCCAATCATAACCGGCTGTTGTGACCCATGAAACTTCAAAAAGTGATTCTTCTCCAAATTCTGACTCTTGGAGGAAAAGCGTAGAATAATTTTCCTGCAAAGCGTACTCCGTGGATGCGATTACTTGTTCAAAAGCTGCCGCAGCTTCGGTGTATTTCTTTTGATATAAATATGCTTTTCCGAGCAATGCCTGTGCAGTGCCTTTTGATGCTCTGAACTTATCGCTCATGCCATAAGCACTTTTTAGCGGAAGACCAGCTATTGCATCTGTAAGGTCTTTTTCAATCTGGGCATAAAGAGCCGCTGCATTGACAAAAGGTTGGCTATATTCACTTGGAGCAAGCTCTGCTAGAATTAGCGGACCACTGCCAAACATAGATGCAATCTCGAAATAATAATAAGCGCGAAGGAATTTAGCCTCTGCAAGAATCTGCTTCCTTAAATCTGTCTCTGGAAGCACATTGTTCAAAACGAGATTTGCGCGATATACACCAAAATAGTTGGATTGCCACACAGCAGTAATGGGTGCATTGCTTGGTCCGTAGGTGTATATACCCAACTCCTGATATGGTGGTTGGTCACCAGCATCACCACCGCCAACATTTGATTCGTCGGAAGGAAATGTTTTAACGAGATAGGAGCTGTTCCAGTCGCGTGCATTCATCCACTGAAGGATGTCGTATGTGGCCATGATGGCTTTGGTTGCATCTTCATCTGTTTTATAGAAAAGGTCAACAGACATTTTTCCAATAGGATCAACTTCAAGAAAGTCCTTGTTACACGCTGAAAATAGGGTGATAAAAGCCAGGACAAATATTATTTTATAATGTGATTTCATTGTATTGTCTTTTTATGAATAATACTATTTATTTTATTTTAAGGTCCGTCAAAACTAGAATGCCAATGTTAAGCCAAAGAGCACCTTACGTGGGCTTGGATAGAATCCGCGGTCAATTCCCTGGCCATTGTCATTTCCTGAACCTGTTACCGGATCCATTCCAGGATAGTTGGTGAAGGTGAAAAACTCATCCAAAGAAAGTGAAAGTCTTAGGTTTTGAATATTGTTTTTCATCAGTTTCACAGGTACAGTGTATCCTAATTGAATTTGTCTGATTTTTACGTAAGAGCCTTTAAAAACCATCAGATCACTATTGTATATGTATGGGCTTGACTGGTCTGCTCTTGGTCTTTCGTTGGTGCTTCCTTCGCCTGTCCATCTTTCATCAAAGAAAAACTGTGGACGGTTAGACGTTGATCTGTCATAACGATTCCAACCCAACAATACATCCTGTCCGTGGACTCCTTGCAGGAACAAGCGCATATCGAATCCTGAATAAGAGAAGTTGAGATAAGTTCCCCACATAAATTTTGGATGAGGACTTCCGATGCTTGTCTGGTCTTCATTGTTGATAAGGTTGTCGCCATTGGTGTTTACAACAATTGGATCGCCCGGAACCGGATTGTAGCCTGCCAAACCACCGTTATCAGCTTTATAAGCATCGATTTGAGCCTGATTTTGGAAGATTCCGTCAGTTTTGTAGCCACGGAAGAACCAAACAGGTTGATTTAATTCAAGATATGTAGCGGTCCAGCCTGTGCCGATACTTGTGCCACCAACTCTGTCGAGCAATGGGTTGAGGAATGTAACTTCATTGTTCAACCATGTGAAGTTTGTGCTGATGTCATATTTAACTGCGCGGTCATAATTTCTGTAAACCAGTTCAAGTTCAACACCTTTATTTGTAACATCACCTGCATTCACAAAAGGAGCATTGTTTCCAACGGATGGTGGAGGTGTGCCTGGAACTAAAAGATCTCTGGTTTTTTTATGGAAATAATCAAATCCGACTGAAAGTTTATCTCCAAGCATATTCATATCAAAACCAAGGTCAATTTGCTCACTTGTAGCCCATGTCAATTCAGGATTGGCCAATAATTCAGGTTCGGCACCTGTGTAAAAACCACCACCTGGCTTTGGATATTGAATCCCCGCTGAAATAATCAATGAGCGGAATTGATCCGGACCTAAACCTGAAAGATTGCCGTTTGTTCCCCATGAAGCTCTGACCTTAAAGAAATCAATAAAATCAACATTCCAGAATTCTTCTTTTGAAAGTATCCAGCCTGCAGAAACAGATGGGAAGTTGCCCCATCTTTGGTCTGGGTGCAATAAGGATGTTCCGTCGCGGCGGAAGATTGCATTCACAAGATATTTTCCATCATAATCATATGATGCACGGGTGAAATAGGAAGATGTTCTTGTGTCTCTCAGATTTCCACTTACCCTGCCGGCAATCTCAACACCTCCGTGCTGAGCAAAATTTTCACCTTCAGCAAACATTGGTCCTGACTGTGTATTGATGTATTTATGTGTAGATTGTTTTGCAGAAATACCTGCAACAGCACTGATATTATGCTTTATGCCAAATGATTTGTCATAGGACACATAATTTTCCCACATCCAGGTAAACCAGGTGTTGGTATTGTCTCTAACGTTGGCCTGCGTATTCATTCTTTCTGAGGAAAACCAATAGGTTGGGAACCATGTGTGGAATAGTTGGTTGGCAACATCAGCACTGGTGCGTGTGGTAAATTTGAAACCTTTCCAGCTTTCGTCACCTAAAGTAAGATACATATTACCCATGAATTTGTCTTCTTTGGTTCCACCTTTGGCAATTTCAATCATAGCCAGTGGATTGGCAATCTCACCTTTTACATAAGGTGATAATCCATAGTAGAATCCATCAGAATTTTGAACTAAAGTGTTACCACCATTTAGTACATTTTGCGCAAATTCTGGCAAAGCTCCGTTGTAAATTACCGGAGTCAAAGGATCCAGCATCAATGCAGAAGAAATAATACCACCAAACTCTGAGTCCTCAGTAATGGAGTTTCTTTGCATGTGTGTATAGTTTACATTGGTACCGACTTTTATCCAAGGTTTGATTTGCTGTGTTATATTTGTGCGAAGTGTAAAGCGTTCATAATGTGATTTGTCTCCGCCAATAACACCATCCTGATTCATATAACCACCAGACACATAATAGTTTCCTTTTTCCGTTGCACCGCTGAAAGCCAGGTGATGACGTTGCAGCATAGCTGTATTCAGCGTTTCATCCATCCAATTGGTGTTAATGCTTGAATTTGTTGGTATCGTAACCCCAACATTTGCTTCATTGATCCATGTTGCATAACTTGATGCATCCATAGGTTGTGTATAGTCACCTATACTTTGTGAGCCAACCTGAAAACTGTATTCAACTTTTCCCGGACCTTTAGCGCCACTTTTAGTTGTAATCAGTACAACGCCATTGGCTGCCTCAGCACCATAAATGGCAGCAGAAGCAGCGTCTTTTAGAACAGTTACAGACTCAACATCGTTTGGCTCCAGATTATCAATATTGCTTGTTGCCATACCATCTACAACATACAATGGCTGCACATTTCCGTTGGTAGCCACCCCGCGGATTACAACTTTTTGCCCAGCTCCAGGAGAACCTGAAGTTGTGGTTACATTCACACCGGCAATGCGACCCTGTAGTGCTTCATTCACATTGGTGGTTGGAAGTTGAGCAATCTCTTTGTTTCCTAGTTTAGCAATTGCCCCTGTAATATTGGATCTTTTTTGTATACCATATCCAACAACAAGAATTTCACTTAGTCCTACAACACTTTCTTTCAGGACAATAATTTCTTTAACATTTGCTTTTAATTCTTTCTCAATGGTTTCATAACCAATCATGGAAAAGACAAAGAGAATGTTTTGTTTGTTCAGATTAATCTGAAACGCTCCATCAATGCCAGAGATAGTACCATTTGTTGTACCTTTCTCAACGACATTAACTCCAGGTAGAGGTTCGCCATTTTCACCCTGAACCATTCCGCTGAAGTTGAATGCCTCCTGTGCGGTTAATGTAAAAGTGACACTAAGAAATAGTATTCCGGTCAGGAATAATACTTTCTTCGCTAGGGTGTTCAATTTTAATAAATTGTAAACATCTGATTTCATAAGTATAACGTTTAATTTAAAGTGAGTGATAAGATTACATTACAAAGCAAAAAATGATAATTCTGATAATAATTAGAGGAGATGTTGTTTGTTCATAGGTTTAGGTTTTTTAATGATTATTTCATTTGTACTTCATTTTTAGTTAGTGTAATAAATACACAACAGCAAAAATATATAAAAAATGTTAAGTTTAGACTTTTTAAAAAAATTCTTGTAATTTATACTAATTCTAAATAAATGAATTTCTATTTGATTGGTTTCATGTGTATTTGGTTTCATAGAACTGAAAAATTTATTTTTTTAAAATTTGTTTTACTAAGCAAAAAGTAAATATTTTTGCAAAGTGTAATAAATACGCTTTATCTATGATCAGGCCAATAATTAATAATGTATCTGTGGATTGTGTGATATTCGGTTTTGACAACACGAGTTTGAATGTGTTGCTTACAAAACGTGAATTGACAGACCCTGAATCAGGAGAAATACTTTTACAGGACTATACAATGCAAGGCCACCATGTTTTGGAGGATGAAAATCTGGATGATGCTGCAAAAAGGGTTTTGAAGGATAAAACAGGACTTGAGAACATTTTTTTGAAGCAGTTTCATACTTTTGGAGATACCGATCGCCTCCTAAAAGAGAAAGACCAGCTTTGGATAAAAACAAAGTTTCCAATGGTTTTGAACCATGTTATTACAGTTGCTTATTATTCTTTGGTCGACAGTGCCAAAATTAAACCTGACCAACAACATCTGGATACGAAGTGGTTTCCGGTGAATGAATTGCCTGCGCTTGGTTTTGACCATGAAAGAATTATTATGATGGCGCTTGATTATCTTCGGGATGAAATTCGCAGAGAACCAATTGGTTTTGAATTGCTTCCGGAAAAGTTTACGCTGACACAGCTGCAAAACCTTTACGAGGTTATATTGAATACATCACTCGACAGAAGGAATTTCAGGAAAAAGGTGGCACATATGAAATACGTCATTCCGCTGGATGAAAAGCAAAAAGGCGTTGCACACAAACCGGCTCAGGTGTTTATTTTCAGCCGGGATGTTTATGATAGAACAAAAAAGGAAAAGCTCGACTTTTCCATATGATATATTCTGATAGTGATTAGGTGTTTTTGTTGTTCAGCCCGGCTTTTTGTCGCGTGCTCGCTCTTAGTGTTTATTGATTAAATGAACACCTATGAAATTACACTTAATGTATGTGAACGAAATCTTCAGCTGTTTAGCGGACAAAATTAGAATTGCTCTTGAGTCTGACATTGAACAGGTTAAGGGCGAAAACAATTGCCTTTTTTTGAAGAATAGCCCCTCAAATGCAAAAAAGATAAAATGTCAAGCCTGATTCTTTAAATTTAAAGCAATGAGCAATACCGGAAAAATCAAGATTAAAGAAAAAATAGGTTACGCCCTAGGCGATGGTGCAGCAAATATTGCATGGCGTGGTGTCGCTACTTTTCTGTTCGTTTTCTATACCGATGTTTTTGGCATCAGTCCGGTGGCTGTTGGATTACTGATGCTAGTTGCACGTCTCAGCGATGGAATAAGCGACATTCTGATGGGGGTAATCGGCGACCGCACAAATACAAAATACGGTAAATTCCGTCCCTGGATTTTATGGACTGCAATTCCGTTGGGGATCGTTTTGTCCTTGCTTTTCACAACGCCTGATTTGACATCAACAGGCAAAATAGTCTA